>CALHDG010000141.1 GCA_938023075.1 uncultured Chitinophagales bacterium | reverse complement strand
AGCCGGTAAATATTTTCTACTACCACAATGCCATTATCAACCAACATACCCAAAGCCAACACCAACGAAAAGAGCACCATAATATTTAAAGCCACGCCATTAATATTGAGCAAGCCAATACCCATCAACATACTCAATGGAATGGCAATACCCACAAACAAAGCATTGCGCAAACCCAAAAAGAACAGCAACACCAGCACCACCAAAATTACCCCCGAAATAATACTGTTGTTGAGGTTGGCTAACATGCTTCGGGTCATTTTAGAGGTATCGTTGGTTACGCTTACCTCAACTGCTTTCGGAAAGCGGTTTTCTTTAGCTTCGGCAACCAACAATTTTATTTTATCGGCGGCATCCAGCAAGTTTCTGCCCGAGCGTTTTTTAATATCCAAAGTTAAAATAGGCAATTGATTTGCCCTTGCATAACTCGTTGCCGATTCGTACCCAAAATCAACCGAAGCCACATCTCTTAAATACACAATGTCGCCTGCATCGCGTTTAATAATTACATCTTTTAACTGACCAACCGTTTCAAACTCGCCTAAAATTCTAATACTGCGTGTATACTCTCCGCTCACTACATTACCGCCCGACATCGAAATATTTTCGCCGGCAATTGCCTGTTCAATATCGTTGAAACCAATTTCCAGGGCTTCCATTTTTTTATAATCTACATTAATGCTAATCTCTTTTTCCTGAACGCCCCTTAAATCCACGCCCGAAATTTCCGGTAGCTTTTCTATTTCTTCCTGTAAATATTCAGCGTATTCTTTCAGGTCATCTTGCGGCACTTTGCCCGACAAATTCACATTAATAACCGGCAACTGCGAGAAATCCATTTTAAACACATTGGGTTCAGCCGGTAAGTCATTTGGTAAGTCGGTTTTTGCCCGGTCAACCGCATCTTTCACGTCTAACAGCGCCTCTTCCACATCCACATTAAAATCAAAAGTGGCAACAATGGAAGCAAAATCCTGAATAGAAGTTGAGGTAATTTCATCTACGCCAGTGATGGTATTAATTTCCTGCTCAATATACCGCGTCACCAAATTTTCCATATCTAAAGGCGAGTTACCCGGGTATGGCACGCCCACATAAATTTGCGGAATACTAATTTCGGGGTAGTTTTCTTTTGGCATCGTAATGTAACTCGACACGCCAATCCCCAAAATAATGAACATCAAAATAATCACACTCGTCCGGTTAGCCAGTGCCGCATTGGTTAAGCCAAAAAACCGTTTCACCTTTTGTGTACCGCTTCCCGGCTGCCCTTCCGGAATCTTATTGTTTGTATTCTCTGCCATTTTCTTTTTTAATATAACTCAAAAATCATCATTCGTTAATCAATATTCGGTATTCCCTTTCTCTTTTTTATTAGAAGCGGAACAAGTTTTTTCAATCCAACTTTAGGTCCCGCTTTCCGCTAAATCTTTTTATTCCGCTCTGCTCCATAAAAAGGATACCGCTGCAATCGGGGCTAGTTTACCAGCTTCGGTGCTTCGTTGTTTCAGTCATCAGCGTCCTCTTCGAGAGACTTTGATGGGGAGTAAAATACTCCCGACAAAAACCCGTCATTCTGGAATTTTGTGTAGCAAAGCGAAACAAAATGTCCAGAATCTCCTCTGCCTTCAACCGAGGTTCAATTGATTAAAAATACCCGTCATTTTTCTTGTTGGATTTGGTTTCCCAGTAAAAATCAAGGCAATTTTCTCAAACTCTGCAGTTTTATTTCTACCGATATAACAAACCTCTTTCTTATCTTTACTATGGAAAATAGGTATTCCAGCAATTACATCTAATTGCTTTCCATCCATTTCAGGATTTCCTATTAGTACCCATTCGTCAGGATATAAATTTTTTATTTCATCTATATTTAGCATCACTTCGTTTTTTAAATCAATATTCATCATTCGTTAATCAATATTCGTTTTTCATTTTATCTTTAAAACACTCCCAACAAAAAACTCGTCATTCTGGAATTTTGTGTAGCGAAGCGAAACAAAATATCCAGAATCTCCCTCTGCCTTCAACTGAGGTTTAATGAACCTTCTAATCATTATCTATTTTATCTAAAACCTTCGCTCCCAAAATTAAAGGGGATACTGAACAAATTTATTCCGCAAGCTCCATAAATTTTTCAGCATGACGGGGTGTTTAATAATTTTGTTGATTCTTGGTTTTGCTGTCTTGGTTCTGTCATCTCGCTTCTTTGTTCTAACATCTCGCCTCTGTTATCTCAGTTCTTATATCTGTCATCTAGCATCTCGCGTCTGACATCTCGGTTCTGTCTTCTCGCATCTAACATCTCAACCTCTACTTCGCACTCGCTTCCACGGGTTGCCCGTCAGCAATATCACGGTAGCCTTTCTCAATTAAAATTTCGCCGCCGGACAAACCGCTGCTTACGATCGTTTCGTTGTTGATTACCTCGCCGGTTTCAATAGTGACTTTTTTTGCCACACTTTTGCCATCTACTTGTTCGGCAACATATACATATTGTCCATCAAAATCTTCTTGTACTAATTGGGTGGGTACTACTATGGCATCTTTAACAAAGTTCTCCCGTAAATTCACCATCGCTAAAATGTTGGGTTTTAATAAATAGCCTTTGTTGCTTATATCCATTTCAATGGTAAAAGAGCGGCTGCCTGCATCTAACCTCGAACCAATATCCGTAATTTTTGCCTGTCGTTCCATCTCTAAAGAAGGAAATTCTATCCTTACCACATCGCCTCTTTTCACTTTGCTTAAATAGGCTTCAGTTAATTCGGCTTCAACGGTTACGGTACCTAAATTCATTACTTCGGCAACGGGCGTGCCTGCCATTACCATTTCGCCTTCGTTTACATATACATTTTCTATAATACCTGAAACGGTAGCGTTTTGGGTAAACTTATCTAAACTACTTTGTGCAGTTGCCATGCTTTTTTCAATGGCTTCCACATTGGTGCGGGCTTGAATCAATTCAATTTCGGTGCCTATTTTTTGAGCCCATAAACGCTCTCTTTTTTCCAACAAGGTTTTGGCTAATGCCAATTGGGTTTTCTGTTCTTCTATGCCTCTTTTAACCGTTTCATCATCAATGGACATTACAAAGTCGCCCTTTTTTAAATAGCGGTCTTCTTTTAAACCTAAGTTGGTAATTCGTCCGGTAGTTTCGGCAATTACTTTGGCATCGCTGTTATCTTTGGTTTGTACTGCACCGGGTACTTCGGTAAAGGTTTCAATATCTTTTACTTCAACATTGGTGAAGGTAACTAACTTGGCTTTCTTTTCTTTTTTACCGGTATAAGTGGGGTCTACTTCTTTTACCGATTTTTCAATTTGTTTAATTTTAAGTTCTGTCGGCTTTAAGCTGCTTTTAAAATCGAGAATGAGTTTCTTCTTTTCCTCAACGGTTAAGCCTTCCATTGCTTCTGCCAAATCAGTAGAATTCATATTTACTACCTCGCTAAAAGGTTTATCTAACAAGGCTACCTTTTTTTCTCCTCCACAGGCAACGAACATCCAGCAGATAAATCCAACAACACTAATTTTGTATATATTTTTCATTGTATTATTTCTTATGCTAAAGTTTTTGAATGATTATATTTTTAGTAGTTACCGTAAGCTTTATTTAGCTCTGCCTTTGCCAAAACCAAACTGTATAAACTGTTAATGTAACTGGCTTGGGTTTGCAAAAAAGTACTTTCTGAATTGTTGACTTCTAAACTCGACCCTAATCCTTCGCGGTATTTTATTAAGCTGGTATTGTAAATTTTTTCGGCTAAGGCTAAGTTTTTTTCTTGATTGATTTTTTCTTCGAGGGCGGTTTGGTAATTGGTAATTGCCGATTTCATTTCTATGTCGAAACCTTGTTGCGTCAACTCGCGAGCAATGTCTAATTTCTTTACATTTAAGCGGCTGGTTTCCATTTGCGAGCGTTTCATTCGTCCATCAAAAACAGGAATATTTAAACTTAAGCCCAATACAAAAGTATCGAACCACGAATCTTTAAACTTAAAAAATTTGTCGCGTTGCGATGTCCAATTATAATCGGCAAAGCCAATCAAGTTAGGATAAAACAGCGATTTGGTTCGTTCTATTTGCAATTCGTTTAATATTTTTTGGGTATCTAAAATATCAAATTCGATGCGCTTATTGGTGAAGTATAGCGAATCTAAATATTCAATATTAAAATCCATAAAAACTTCAATGCTGTCTGTTAATACAATTTTTTCTTGGGTAGGATAGCCCATTTGAAAACGTAGTAATTCTTTCGCTAAACGTTCTTGTTCAGTTAAATTGCGTATTTGTGTTTCAATATTTGATTTAGATAATTGAATGCGGTCGGTTTCAATTTCTTCGGCAAAACCGTTTTCGTATAGTTGGGTAGTTTCAAACAAAATACGTTCTAAGGTAGGCATGTTTTTTTCTAACAGTACAATATTTTCGGCAGCAATTAAGGCAGAAAGATAGGTTTGCTCAATGTCATATTGGGTGTCTAAGGCTGTTTTTCTGGCTTGCTGGTCGGATAGTTTTGAATAAACTTTGGCTAATTTTAAGCCTACCAAATAAGAAGCATCGAAGGCTATTTGGGTTAAAGAAATTCCTGCCGATAAATTATGTTTGGTTCCAAAAGTAACTTCGCTGTCTGGTCCGGGAATGGGCATTCCGTTATTGTCTAAAACAGGAACAGGTATTCCTTTTTGAACCACTTGGTCTGACATATTTCTGGCTTCAACAAAAACAATTTCTTGTTGCGGATTAAACGTACCCGGCAAAATAGTAACGGGCAATTTGGGGTAATACAGCAAATCTATCTTCGCATTAATTTGTGGATAGCCAATTGATTTAATTTCATTAATTCGCTCGTTGGCTAACTGAACATCTACCATAGAAGAGCGAACACTTGGATGGTTTTCCATGCCATAGGCTTTGGCATCTTTCAAACTCAAATACAGTACCTTTTCTTCTGCTGATGTATTGCTATCTGCCTCTTGAGCAAATACGAAAAGCGTGCTAAAACTGACTAATAAAAAAATAATCCCTTGTTTCATATTATGATTGTTCAGCTCTTTTTTTGGTTAAATATTTTTTGCCTTTGTCGCTAACAATGGCATTTAGGTGGTACATTACATATTGATAATGCACTTTATAAAATGGATATTTGCCGATAGGAAAAACGGTGTTGTTGAATATGGCATCTACTCCACCTACATAAATTCTGGCAACAATATCTACTTCAAAATCGTTGCGATAAAGTTTGGCTTTTACGCCATCTTCTAAATTTTTTATGATGCTTTTGTATAAAAATTGATGTTTGTGTGCTTCAAATAAATCCCAGGTTTTTTTATAGTATTTTGACAAATCGTATATAGTTGAGGGATTAAGTGTTCGTAAATATTCGCTTACGTGTTTTTGTATGTTCAAAAATTGGTCTATCGGATTAGGATACTCTTTAATAATGTCTCTTACAAATTGTTCTTCTTCTAACAAATGAATAGACATGCCCTCGTGTACAATATCTTCTTTGTTTTCGAAATGCGTATACACTGTTTTTTTTGACATGCCTAACTCCCGGGCAATGTCTGCCATACTCACACTTTTAATGCCGTACTGTAAAAACAATTTACTCGACGCTTCTAAAATCTTGTTCTTCATTTTAAGATACGGCAAAGGTAAGGTAAAAAAACTTGGGAAACTATTATTATTCTTAAAGTTTCCTAAGTTTTTTTGATTGATTGGGTGACAAGTTTATCCAAACAACAAAATGGTTGACACTTTTGCATTGATTTTTTTGAAGCAAAACCTCTTAGCTTTATAACAACACCCCTCCCGCTTTCCGCTCAAATGCCTTGCCAACGCTACAAAAAGCCAATGCGGCAAAAAGGCATAACCGCTGCAATCGGGGCTAGTTTAAAAACTTCGGTTCTTCGTAGAAAAATAAAAAACGGCGGTAGTTGAAAACAGGAAAATGTCAACCACTTTGATAAACATGTCCTGGTGGTTTTAGGTAATTCTGGATTTCAGCCTTTATAGATAAAAAAGCGAATTTTATGATGGATTAGAATCCAATTGACAGAATTTAGCTAAATTTAGTCAATTGATTGACCATATTTAGCTAAATTTAGAGTTTTTGATGACTAAATTTAGGTAAAAACAGTTTATATGATGACTATATTTAGCTAAATGTAGTACATTTGTTGACAGAATTTAGCTAAATTTAGTCAATACAATGAGTAAGTTTATAAAAAGATTAGTAGAAAAACACATTATAAAAGGGATGCAAGCCAATAAAGTATTGGTTTTATTAGGACCAAGGCGCGTAGGCAAAACCATGCTGCTCAAACAATTGATAGCACAAATAAACGAACCCTATTTACTGTTAAATGGAGAAGACTTTGACACCCGGAAGCAATTGGCTTACCGTAGTAAACAAAACTATGTAAATTTGTTAGGCACCAAAAAAGTATTGCTGATTGATGAAGCTCAGAAAATACCCGAAGTTGGTGCTATATTAAAACTGATGGTTGATGAAATAGATGGACTTAAAATACTGGTTACCGGTTCATCAGCTTTTGATATTAACCAATATACCGGCGAACCACTTACCGGAAGAAAAAAAGATTTTAATCTATTGGCTTTATCAGAAGTAGAATATGATCAGGTAGAAAATGATATTGAGAAAGTCACCAACTTGAAGCATCGTTTAGTTTATGGAAATTACCCTGAATTATTACACATAAAAGATGAGGAAGATAAACGGGATTATCTTCAAGATTTAGTAAATGCTTATTTATTAAAAGATATTTTAGAGTTTGAAAATATTAAAAATGCTGATAAGATATTGAGCTTGTTACGGCTAATTGCTTTTCAGGTTGGTGGAGAAGTATCCTATAATGAAATTGGCCAACAATTATCTATGAGTAAAAATACGGTTGAAAAATATCTGGATTTATTAAAGAAGGTTTACATCCTTCATTCGCTGAATGGGTTTAGCCGTAATTTAAGAAAAGAAATAGCCAAAGGCAAAAAATGGTATTTTTTTGATAACGGCATAAGAAATATTTTAATAGGCAATATGAATGCCTTAGACTTGCGAAATGATGTAGGACCTCTGTGGGAAAACTACATCATTAGCGAACGGATAAAACACCAAAAATATAGCCGCATGTTGGTGTATAATTATTTTTGGCGAACTTACGACCAACAAGAGATTGATTGGATAGAAGACAGAGGTGGTATTTTATATGCTTATGAACTGAAATGGAATCCGAAAAGAAAAGTAAAAGAACCTGTTGCCTGGAAAAATGCCTATACGAAAAGTGAGTTTACCGTAATTCATAATGATAATTATTTAGAGTGGATTAGGGGATGAGTTATACCCATCAGTTAATTAAAATAACTCGGTAAAAATAATGTAAAGATAGCGCCTTCTCTTAATTTAGAATAAACTGTAATATCGCTATTGAGTTTGTTCATAAGATTTCTGCTAAAATTTCACCAAAGGGTATATATTCCACTTGTTGGGTTATAGTGCCACTGCCATCTGTTAAGCGGCTGGTGCTGCCCAAATGGTCGGGGTGGAAATAATAAATAGCTGGATTGCTTGGCTAACTATAGGTATTGTTGTTGTAGCTGCCTAGGAGTTTACTGGTTATGTGTTGCCCTTCTTTGTAATCATGCTTGGTTACTTCGCCGTGTTTATTTTTTTGTGTTTTGGTGTAATGCATACTTTAAATATACAAAATTTTCTGTGTTTTTTAAAAACAGGTTTCTAAGTTTGTTATTAGAAGCCTGTGTATTTTAAATGATTTTTTTAACAAGTTGAAAACTTGTTTTATTGGTATGGCACAAGTGATCTTGCGGAAAACTTGTACCAGCTTGTGGATTTTAAATACTTAAAATTATCCATAGATTTCAATATCCATACTTCTCTTTCCATAATTTTCTTAAATGATGGCGGGTTTGATCTTCTTTTGGATTGTTGCCTGGTTCATATAAAGTAGTGCCTTTAATGGAGTCTGGCAGAAATTCTATATTGATAAAGTTGTTTTCATGATCGTGGGCGTAGGCATAGTTTTTTCCGTAGTCTAAATCTTTCATTAGGTTGGTTGGGGCGTTTCGTAACGGTAAGGGAATGGACAGATCTCCGGTTTTTTCAATTAACGACATCGCCTTTTTTAAAGCCATATAAGTGGCATTACTTTTAGCTGAACTGGCTAAATACACCACCGTTTGCGACAAAATAATTGCTGCTTCGGGATAGCCGATTTTATGAATGGCTTCAAAACAACTGTTGGCTAAAACCAAAGCATTGGGGTTGGCATTTCCTATATCTTCCGATGCCAAAATAAGCATTCGCCTTGCTATAAATTTAGGGTCTTCGCCACCTTCTATCATGCGGGCTAAATAATAAACCGCTGCATTAGGGTCGCTGCCCCGCATCGATTTAATAAAGGCTGAAATCATATCATAATGCTGTTCACCGGTTTTGTCATAAATTGCCATTTTCTGTTGCGCTAATTGCAATACCCAATTATTGGTAATTTCAACTTTATTAGACTTTGCTGCTTGTACCACCAATTCAAAAATATTAAGCAGTTTGCGGGCATCACCTCCAGATAAGCGCAGCAAAGCTTCGGTTTCTTTTAAACGAATGGTTTTATCTTTTAAAAAATGATCATGTTGAATGGCTTGCTTCAACAGGTGTAACAAATCTTTTTCACTTAAAGGTTCTAAAACATAAACCTGGCATCTGGAAAGTAAAGCGGAAATCACTTCAAAAGAAGGATTTTCAGTTGTCGCGCCAATTAAGGTAATCGTGCCTGCTTCAACAGCTCCTAATAACGAATCTTGTTGTGCTTTGTTAAAGCGGTGAATCTCATCAATAAACAACAAAGCCTTACCTAATTTTTTAGCCGTATCAATTACAGCTCTTACTTCTTTAACACCACTGCTAATGGCACTTAATTGAAAAAACTGCAAGCTTAAACTTTTGGCAATAATTTGAGCTAAGGTTGTTTTGCCAACCCCTGGTGGTCCCCAAAAAATAATGGATGGAATGTTACCGGTTTCCAATGCTTGTTGCAGTACTCTACCTTCTGCTACCAAGTGCTGTTGCCCTACAAAATCATCTAATTGTTGGGGGCGCATTCTTTCGGCTAATGGTTTATTTTGTTGCATAAATAGGTTTCAAAATTACACATTCTTTTCACATAAAACTTGTGCTATTGCTGATTGTTCAGATAAGAAGTTGTAGCGTGAGTCCAACAAAAAAAATCCCGCAAAGTGCGGGATTTTGAAAATTCATTTATTTCTAAAATAAAATTATCGCTTGTTAATCAACAATTTTTCATTATTGATACCTGCAGCATCTCTAATGGCAACAAAATATATTTTAGATTGCAAACTATTGATGTTATACATTAGAAAAGCAAAAGCACGAGATGCTCAGAATTCCTTTTATAAGAAATTAATTTATATTTAAAAATTAAAATACAGTTTTATTCTACACTTTTAAGCGTACCTTTTTTAGATGGGCTCAATTGACCTTTCATCTTTTTACCACCCAAATCATTTGGATTTAAAGTTTTTCCACCACCTCTCAACTTTCTTCTTTCTAAAATTTCATTATACGTAACTAATTGCTCTGGTGTTAGTTCAGCCTTAATTGCATTTTCCGTTTCCGTGCGAATTCTGTTTACTTCTGCCATAATTGCCTCTCTATCAGCATTTAGATTGCCACTTCTTCTCAAAGCTTTAATCTCATTTCTTTGATTTTCTAATATTGCTCCAATTGCTGCTTCTTGCTCTTCATTTAAATTTAACTGTCTATCTAACATACCTAACAAACCACCACCGGTAGCCATTGGCTGAGCAGTTTGTTGACCTCTATCTTTTTGCTTTTCTAACAACTCATTATACTTAACTAATTGTTCTGGAGTTAACAATTCTAAAATTTTGGCTTCCGTGGCATCTTTAATTTCTCTTACAGCTTTTAATTGCGCATCGCGGTCACCGCCTGCTGTTCTAACCGCTTTTATTTCTTCTTTTTGCGCTTCTAACAAGGCTTTAATCGCAGTTACCTGATCTGCAGTTAAATCTAACTGTTTGGTAAGCATATGAATATTCATAAAATTGCTATTACCAGTAAAACCACCCATACGTGGCTGTGCATCAGCCGTTAGCATAACAAACAACATTGCTATTAATGTTGCTGACTTTAATACATGTTTCATTACTTTATATAATTTAAGATTAAAAATTATTATATTTATTTTGAATTGGTAATGCCTAAGGAGACCTTTACATTTCGTCTTTTATAATTTAACCTATCGGTATCAATTAGACTACTTTTTCTCATCAGAGTTTAGTTCTTTTTCATTGTATAATGCCTCCATATTTTCTTCGTATATCGCCAACTGTTCATCAGTCAATATTTCTTTAAAAGCATCAAATATTTTTTGTTGATATTCCTCTACCATTTTTATTGCTGCTACTTTATTGTTTCCGCTCGTTTGTTTTAAAACAGATCGATCTAAAGTAATTGTTTTTTTAAGTTCAGCTAACTGTGCTTTCTGTTCATTCGATAAATTTAAGCCCATTAATTTTGGTTGTTCTATAGAAATCTCTTGTTTAGTAATTGGTTTTTGTTCACTTTCTTGCGCAGAAACACAAAAAGCAGTTAATATTATATGAAAGCCCAAGAAAAAGCTAATTATATTTTTCATCTCTTAATTAATTATAGTTCACCTATTTTTAAAGCCCCAATATACAACATTTAATTCAACCCAAAATTACTTCAAATCTATCATCGTTGAATTTAAAGTCAATTAACATCTTTTTTAGTTATTTTAATATTCTTTCACATTTAAGACTTTAGGAATGAGAAAAAAATAAATTTACATTCTGACTTTGCAATTTTTCGATATACTTCGATGAATAGCCTCGTCTTGGTTCCCTACTAAGCCTGCGTTTTTTGCCTCGTCTATCAAAAAATTGCTTTATCATAGATGGTAAATTTATTTTCTCATCATTCCTTATAATTGAAACAAATTCAACTTTAATTGACTTAAGTTTCGGTAGTAAAATAATTGCAGTTCCATTGTGTCAACAAATGCAAGGCAACTTTACTACAACGAGTAAACAGGTTCACTTGGATGATTTTATGCTTTATATGTTGAATTAAGTTTACTTAACCTTATGGAGTACTTCAATTTCCATAAATAATTTATATTCAAGTTATTATGAAATGAATAATACTACCGAAACTTAAGTAATTGAAATATAGGTTAATGTTTTTTATAAGCGAATTGGTTGACTTTTTAAAATTATCACTGGTTAAAACTAAAACAATTACTAATATTTGTATCATTTTAATTAATTCTTACATAGTAGTTTACAATTGAATCAAATTCAGCACAGGGCTCAGTATGCCGTGAATGTTCGGGCTTAGACAGGAAACCTTTATACACGCAACACATCAAGATAATCAATGATATATATATTTGATTTATTTGATGTATGATTTTTTTTGAATTATATTATATAATTTGTAAGATAACATTTATTTTTGCACAGAGTTTAATCCCATCCCTAAAATTATTACTATTTTTTATACTAAATAAATACCCTTAACCATGAAATTAAATGCTAATCGTTACATGAAAAAACTAAGTGTATTACTACTACTCGTTAACTACTTTTGTGCTCTATCACTTTACAGCCAAGATACCTTCTCAATTATTGCTATTGATCAGTCTACTGGTGAAATTGGAGCCGCTGGAGCCACTTGTTCTGATGGAATTGCTGGGGTTGGAGGCGTTCAGGTGACTAATAAAATAGTACCCGGTAAAGGGATAGCTACTGCACAAGCCTGGATTTGCACTGAACCTAACCATAATTTAGATTATGCTGCAAGTCAGATCATTTTAAACCGACAAGCTGAGGAAGTGCTCGATAGTTTGCTTAGCTACGACAAATGTCCTGCTAAAAATTATGATATCAATTACCGGCAATACGGCATTATTACAATCGAATCTACTGGCGTATTCCACCCAATAGCATACACCGGTAACATGGCATCTGATATAAAGAATGAAATAACTGGAGATAATTATGTGATAATTGGCAATAATTTAACCAACAAAGCTGTATTAGACTCTATGAAGAACCGGTTTGTTAAACAAAAAGGAACCTTAGCAGATAAATTATTGGCGGCGATGCATGGTGCTAAAAATGCAGGTGGCGATGCGAGATGTACTGAGCGGGGAACCTCCTCAACCTCAACGTTTTTGAAAGTAGCTAAAGCCGATGACGAATTTAATTTCCCCTCTTTGTTTATTAATATACCTGGCGTGCCAAGGGGTGCAGAACCTATTGATTCGTTACAATTACTTTATGAAGATTTTCTTTTGAGCAGCAACAATTCATTTGACGTATTGAATGGTTTAAATATTTTACAATCTCCCGTAAAAGATCAGTTGTATTTTAACTTTCATTCAAACAATTTTTCTCCATTTGAGGTAGTCATCTACAATGTAACCGGTTTGCAGGTCTTTCAACAAACTGTAAATCAACTCGAATCTATCTACAATTTACATTTGCCAAATCTTAATAATGGTGTTTATTTGTTATCGGTAAAAACAAATAAAGGTTTTGCCAGCAAAAAATTTCAGGTTTTGAATTAGTTGGTCGCCGCTAAAGCTTTTAAAATAAATTTTAAAGGAATGCTACAAAACAAATTGATCAATTTATTTTATCTGCATTCCTTAGGAACGAAAAAAAAATAAATTTACCATCTGACTTTGCCATTTTTCGATATACTTCCTTGAAGGCCTCGTCTTAGCCCCACTAAGCCTACGTTTTTCAACTCGTCTATCAAAAAATGACTTTATCAGAGTTGATCAATTTATATTCTCATCGTTCTTATAGTAAATATCATTGGTTACATGATTTAGTATCTTCACTAGACAATTTAAACCGTACCGGTAATTTGTAATTTACCCGTACTAATTGTCCATTTTCTTTACCGGGAATCCAATTAGGCATTAAGCGTACAATTCTTAAGGCTTCATAACCAAGTCCACCGCCAATATCTTTTAGTATGGTCGCATTATTAACACCACCATCTTGGTTTACAATAAATTCAATAACAACTAAACCCTCAATATTGGCTTTTTTAGCTTCTTCAGTATATTTTACTTTTGAACCTAAATACTGCAACAGGGCTTCATCTCCTCCTACAAATGTTGGCATTTCATCTACATTAGAATAAACTTGATCATTCTCTACAACTTGAAAAGCCTTTGCATTTTTAGTGCCTACATCCATATTCGTTTGTACAATGTTTTTCTCACATGCTATTAGGGTACAAATTAAGCCACACAGACCGAATAAAATAGCTATAGATAGAAATTGTATCTTCTTACTTTTTGTTTTGATAATCATGTTTTATTTTTTATGTTTATATGATATTTAATTAAATTTATTCTGTTGAGTTCTCTTCTTCTTCATTCTCATCACCACTTAATGCAAAGCGTACTGGCAATTTAAATTCAACCCGAACAGGTTTCCCCTCTTCCATTCCTGGTGTCCATGTTGGCATTTTTTTGGCTATCCTCAATGCCTCTTCTCCACAACCACCGCCTATTTCTCTTGCAATTTTCAAATTGCTTATGCTTCCATCTTTTTCCACAATAAAGGCTAAAACAACCACCCCTTGAATATCATTTTCTTTGGCTATATCCGGGTAAATAATATTCGAGCCAAAAAACTGTAGTAAAGCTATGTCTCCGCCCGGAAACTCTGGCATGTCTTCTACAATGGTATGAATACGCGAATTTGCTTTTTCCCAACTGAGCTCTTTGGCATTCGATTCTTTCAGTTGTTTAACGGCATCCGTTTTCTGGTTATTTATAACAATTGGATATAATATTTTTGTGCTATCTTTTTTTGTTTGATTGTCATCTAATTTAAATCGAACCGGTAATTTAAACGCCACTCTTTCTGCTTTACCATATTGTTTACCCGGCGACCATATTGGCATTAACCGGGCTAAACGCAAGGCTTCTTCACCACAACCACCTCCTATATCTCTTATAATGCTTAGTTCACTAATGCTTCCATTTCTTTCTACCGTAAAACCAATTACTACCACACCTTGTATATCATTCGATTGTGCTTCTGTAGGATAATTCATATTCGACCTAAAGTGTTCAAGTAAAGCCAGATCACCTCCGGGAAATTTCGGCATTTCTTCAACAATTGTGAAGGTTGGGCTATTGGATTTCAAGTTTGTTTTATTGCTATCTGGTTTATGAAGAACAGTTTGCTGAGCTTGCACAGTTTTTCTTATCACTTGCTCTTCTCTTTTGTGCGCAACTGTAATTTTTTCTTCTGTAATTTGATCTGTTTTAATTTCAGTTGACTCTTCGTTTATTACATCAACCTTCAAAACATCAAGTAAAGCAGGTTGTAAATGTTGTTTTTCAAAAGCCATTAATGCGGCTGCTATACTTAGTAAGGGTATCAGCATGGCATAGCGCAATAGTTGTATATTGTTGCTTTTTTGTTTGGTCATCATTTGAATTCTATTTTTAATTATTGAATGATTAAAGTTATTGGCAAAGCTCAACTGAACCGGTATTTGCTGCGCCTGTTGTATTAATAAATTTCCGTATTGTTCTATATCAATTTTATGTGTTGTTAACAGCCGGTCAATTTCAAATTCGTGTTGTTGTATTAATTCGTGTTTCAATAAATAAATAACCGGATGAAACCAAAAAATAATTTTGACTAACTCAACAAACAGAATATCTAAGCTATGCCACCGGTTAGCATGCTGCATTTCGTGTTCAATAATAACTGTTCATCTTGTTGGTTTAAATGTTCTGGTAATACGATGTATTTGAAAAAAGAAAAGGCACTATTTATACTATTTGAATAAATCAGTGTAAATTTTCCCATTCGTTTTTTAGAATGCTTATATAGCAAGCTCATTAAACCGTATAAATAGTATGCCAATCTGAAAGCAAAAATTATTGAAATTAAACCGTATAAAAGCCATAAGCCATATTGATAATTAAAGCCTTGTTCTTCAATAGGATTTTCTGAAAATTCTACGATATCAATAGTTGGCAAAGTATAGGCATAAACCAAATGGGTTTCTTCAACAGGAA
This sequence comes from uncultured Chitinophagales bacterium, assembly GCA_938023075.1. Lineage (GTDB taxonomy): Bacteria > Bacteroidota > Bacteroidia > Chitinophagales > JAHDHT01 > CALHDG01. The sequence goes on along the minus strand of CALHDG010000141.1, from coordinate 26,055 downwards.
AGTGAATAAAAGGCACTAATAAACTTATACCCAAGGATAAAATTAAATAGCTTCTATTTAAGTAATGAAAAGTGGTGAACCGAACTAAGAGCAGATAAACCAAATAGGCAGCCAGCAAAATTACACTCGACTTGGCGAGATGAATTAAAAAAGTATCCATAGCTTACTGGTTTTGTTGATTTTTTAAAAGATTTTGTAAAGCCTCAATTTCATCGGTACTTAATTTATTTTTACGGCTAAAATTTGAAACCAGATTTTTGAATGAACCGGCGAAATAGCCATTTACAAGATGATTCAAAGCAAAATTAGAGTAGTTTTCTTTTTTAATGATTGGATAATATTGATGTGTTTTACCATATGCCGTGTGTGCTACAAAGCCTTTCTTCTCCAGTATACGAACTACAGATGATATAGTATTATAAGGTGGTTTGGGTTGAGGCAGTTGTTCAATAATGTCTTTTACAAAGCATTTATCTAACTGCCAAATAATTTGCATAATTTCTTCTTCTGTTTTGGTCAATCTATTCATCAACTATATTTTACGTTATGTAACTTAATTTTCAGGTTTATAACGTAAAAGTACGTTTTTATTTTATTAATGACTTAGTTTTTTTCAAAAAAAATTATTGAAACACAATAAGGTGATTTTTTTTGAAGCGAAACGAATTAGCTTTTCACATAGGGTAGTCCCGCTTAAATGTATATATTTGCAGGGTTTAAGATTAAAAAGGACAAACTACAATGGATACATTCAATTTGCCCAATATATATTTTTAAGCACTAACGGATATTCCTGGTAGGGCGACATCCCCCAACATCGCTTCTACTTCCGCTTCTTGTAGCAAAGGCAAAAGAGAATAAAATACATGAAGGTTATTAACAGTTTCGGTACCCCGAAAATAAATAGTCAATCAAATTCAGGACAAGTTACTTCGTTCCACCAAAAGGATACCACTACAATCAGAGCTAAACTTCAAAGGTCACTCGCATCAACTAATTATCCTTTTTAAAATACTATAGTAAATGAAACCTCTAAACAAAAAAAACTATGGTTCAATTGGGCATTTTTCTGTAAGCAAACTTGGGGTGGGCGATCATCATATTAACCCCGGACAGGAAAGAATTCTAACCAAAAAAACCAGAGACAAACACGATTATATTTATGTAACCGAAAAATACGATGGCAGCAACGTTGGCATAGCTAAGGTGCAAGGTAAGATTTATGCCTTAGTAAGAAAAGGCTACCAAGCAAAAACCAGCCCCTTTGTAATGCATCACTATTTTAACAATTGGGTGATAGCCAATGAAACCTTTTTCAAGCATTTGCTAAACGAAGGAGAACGTTTAGTAGGTGAATGGCTATTGCAAGTACACAGTTTACAGTATCATATCCCAAATAACTTACCGCCCTTTATTGCACTCGATTGGTTTAAAGCCAATAATGAAAGATACTTACAAACTGATTTACATAAATTGTTGTTGCCTTATCATATCGCCAAACCAAGAATTTTATACCAAGGTTTTGGCGCCTGTCCTATTGAAGAAGCGCTTCATAATTTACAACTCAGTTTCAATAAAAATAAATTTGTTCATTGTGTGCAGGAAAAACCAGAAGGTTTAGTTTATAGAGTTGAACGCAATGGTAAAGTAGATTTTCTTTCAAAATATGTACGTCATAATTTTGAAGCCGGCAAACATTTAGTAAAAGATGCCCCACCAATTTGGAATGTAGACATCAAATATTTTTCACAAAATTTGAACATCAAGTAGTACACTAAAAAAGGTCGCCTTCTTAAAGAAAACGACCTTGTACATAATTGATGAATGAAATATTTTTATCCGCCTACTGCAGAAGCTTTTGCCCAAGCTTCATTCTCAGCATTTGTTGCGCTATTCGCAGAATCTTCAGCTTCTCGAGCAGATCGTTCTGCATCCCGTTCAGCAGCTTCAGCATTTGTTTTAGCGGTTACCGCATCATTTTCAGCAGTCTCTGCATTAGTTTTTGCAGCATCCGCATTTCGTTCTGCGTCCTCCGCATTTGTTTGTGCAGTCTCGGCATTGTTCTGTGCATCTTCCGAAGCGGTTTGTGCATCTTCAGCTTTAGCCTGTGCATCTTCTGCCTTTGTTTTAATGTCTTCAATTTCGTTTTGCTTTTCTTCGGCAAAGGCTTGCGTTTCACTTAAGCTACTTTCCACTTCTCCTAAAGCATCTTGTATGCTATCCTTAGCCTCTTCAGAAGCATCTCTTGCAGTTTCCGAAGCCGACTGCGCAGCTTCTGATTCACCTTGTGCTTGAATAGAGGCTTCTTTCGCAGCTTCTGATTCAACTTGTGCTTGAATAGAGGCTTCCTTCGCAGCTTCTGATTCACCTTGTGCTTGAATAGAGGCTTCTTTTGCAGCTTCTGATTCGCCTTGTGCTTGAATAGAGGCTTCTTTCGCAGCTTCTGATTCACCTTGTGCTTGAATAGAGGCTTCTTTCGCAGCTTCTGATTCACCTTGTGCTTGAATAGAGGCTTCCTTCGCAGTTTCTGATTCACCTTGTGCTTGAATAGAGGCTTCTTTTGCAGCTTCTGATTCACCTTGTGCTTGAATAGAGGCTTCCTTCGCAGCTTCTGATTCACCTTGTGCTTGAATAGAGGCTTCCTTCGCAGCTTCTGATTCGCCTTGTGCTTGAATAGAGGCTTCTTTTGCAGCTTCTGATTCGCCTTGTGCTTGAATAGAGGCTTCTTTTGCAGCTTCTGATTCGCCTTGTGCTTGAATAGAGGCTTCTTTTGCGGCTTCTGATTCGCCTTGTGCTTGAATAGAGGCTTCTTTCGCAGCTTCTGATTCGCCTTGTGCTTGAATAGAGGCTTCTTTTGCAGCTTCTGATTCGCCTTGCGCTTGAATAGAGGCTTCTTTTGCAGCTTCTGATTCGCCTTGCGCTTGAATAGAGGCTTCTTTTGCGGCTTCTGATTCGCCTTGCGCTTGAATCGAAGCTTCTTTTGCAGTTTCTGATTCGCCTTGCGCTTGAATAGAGGCTTCTTTTGCGGCTTCTGATTCGCCTTGCGCTTGAATAGAGGCTTCTTTTGCAGCTTCTGATTCAACTTGTGCTTGAATAGAGGCTTCTTTTGCAGCTTCTGATTCAACTTGTGCTTGAATAGAAGCTTCTTTTGCAGCTTCTGATTCACCTTGAGCTTGAATAGAGGCTTCTTTTGCAGCTTCTGATTCACCTTGTGCTTGAATCGAAGCTTCTTTTGCAGCTTCTGATTCGCCTTGTGCCTGAATAGAGGCTTCTTTTGCAGCTTCTGATTCACCTTGTGCTTGAATGGAAGCTTCTTTTGCAGCTTCTGATTCGCCTTGTGCCGTCTCTGCACCTTGTTGTGCAGTTTCTGCGGCATCTCTTGCTGCTACTGCATCGGTTTCGTGTTGGCGAATAGTCTCTAACAACTCTTCTACTTGTGCTAATGATTCTTGCGCCTGATCGAGGATACTATGTGTATCCGTTAATTGTCTTGCCATTTTAAATTATTTTTTATTAGTTTAATATTTTATTCGTGGCAAAAGTACTTCCAGCAAACACCATAGCGCAAGTAAATAAGGAGAAACTAAAGAGAAATAGATTGGAAACAAATCATATCAGGAACAATTCTAAAATAGTTGTAAAATTTACATCAATCCTATAGATCCTGATCTTAACCAGTAAAATCAATACTTCTGTCGAGCTAACTCGTACAAAACCCAACAGTCACCTACTATATAATAAGTAGGTTGGTAGGAAAACGACTCGACGTTATTGCAACGAAGCATGCCAACTGAAAACTTTAGGCTAAACCGTCTTGCTGCGAATCTGTAAAGTGAATCAGAACGAATTGCGCGGTATTTTACTGCTTAATTGATAATTCGTCAATCTGTTAGCTTAAATTCTTTTTGATTGAAGATTGCTCCCTTTGGTCCACAAGTTGATCAAAGTGGTAGTTACTTTCTTGTTATGGATTGTCACTGTTTTTTTCTTGCTACGAAGCACCGAAGTTTTTAAACTAGCCCCGATTTTCAAGCCAACAATACTAAAGTGCATTGGGTGGTTTAACAGCCAAGTGTTGTTTTTCAAATGGAAAAATTCGTCATTCAAAATTGGGTGTTCGATATTCGACATTTTTTGGTTGACCATTTAATGAATAACGAATATCGATTAACAAATAATGAAGGTTGAATTGTTTTTAATGTATAATTATTGGACATTCAATATTGCGAAAGACACTTAGATAAAATTACAGCGGCTATGACATTTTTGAGAGGCTTTTGCAGCGCAGTCAAATGGCATTTGAGCGGAATAAGGAACAGGTGTTATTATGAAGCCAAATAGTTTCGCTTCAAAAAAACATTAAAAATTAAAAAGTGTCAACTACTTTATGGTTTAGATAAACTTGTCCTTTGGTCGAAAGAACAGGGAGCTTGTGGAAGAACTATTACAAAGCAATAACAAAGACCCCTCCGCTTTAGTTTCGTTGAGGGATTTTTTTCAGTTGTTCCACAACAATTTTAGTTAGAGACAATTGGTGTATTACATGGTTTACATCATTAATCTAATATTTTTAAAATGAATTAGAATATATTATCTTGTGAAATATTTAATGTAGCAACAAAGTTTTTATTATTAGGATCGCAGGATTGATGGATTGAAAACCTACTGTTTCGATTCTTACAAAAAAAACAAAATTTAATGATGATATGAATAGGATATTTTCAATTTTTATAAGTTTAAGTTTTACGTTTGGTGTTTTAGCACAATCAAACCAATATTTACATTTAGATGGAAAAGATGATAGCGTAGTATTACCTGATGCCTCGCAATATTTAGTTGGGGCAGAAGGGTTTACTATGACCGGTTGGTTTTACACAGATGAACTGCGGTATGGACAAGGCATGCTAGATTTCAGAGGAGCCAGCGAAGATGAATTTTATATCATTCAACTGGCTAACGGCAAGCTTGAATGCCGGTGGATACCCAACGGAACTTTATATGAATTTGTTAGTCCAGAATTTGTGATACTGCCAGAGCAATGGCAACACTTGGCTTTTGTTTTTACCGGTGATACTATTCGATTGTTTATTGACGGAAAAGGAAGAAGACCCATAACCGCGTCGGGTACATTTAATGACCCAACGGTAGATTTTTCCATTGGAGAATCAGTCATTTCGTGTTGCGATTTTTACTTTGGTGGAGGCGTAGATGAGGTGACCTTATGGAGCAAAGCCTTAACCGAAAAAGAGATAAATGATATGATTGAAAACGAGTTGACTGGAAAGGAAGAAGGCTTGGAGGTATATTATAAATTTAATCAAGGAGTGCCCGGCGAAGACAATAGTTCAATTAAAGAAGCTATTAGTGAGGTGGGCGGACCAGCAAGAAATGCGAGATTGAGTAATATTGGTTTACAGGGTAGCACCTCTAATTTTGTTGGAGAATTAGATTTGGGTTTTCAGGCAATTACTTTTCCCTCTATACCTAATATTTTAATTTCGGGTGAACCGTTTGAGATTTCCGCAGAGGCTTCTTCAGGTTTACCGGTTGGTTTTTCCATTCAATCTGGTCCGGCAACTATAAATGGTAATACGATTAGCCTAACAGGCGAAACTGGTGAAGTAGTGGTTGCTGCTCAACAAGCCGGTGACGATACTTTTGACCCTGCGGTTGATGTAATCCAAACTTTTCAAGTAATTGACCCAGAAAAAAATATACCCAATGCCGAGTTAAGAAACCCCTTAGAAGGTGAAGTGCCGGTGCCAGAATTGTCGCCTATTCAATTAGCGGCTATCGCTTCTATCGATTTTCCTGAATTATTTAATGTAAGCCAACTGTATTTTCAGGTAGGCAATGAAGTAATTGAAACCAAAGATTGGGGCAATGGCTATTATACCGCTTGGTGGATGCCGCCGGCTTACGGAGAATATGAGCTAATAATGGTTGCTCAAAATAATTACGAAGTCGAAGCGATAAAATTTACGCCCATAACTATTGTTGAAACGGCAGAAGATACCAAAGCGGAAGCCATTAAAGAGATGGTTTTAAATGGTTCGGTTTCAGTTGGCGAAGTGGAAACTGAATTACCAAGCTACCTTGGAGCTTACAATCAAATTACGGCAACCTTAGATATTAAATGCTCACCAGGAGGTTGTGACCCTTGGGACAGGGTTGCCCAAATTGAAGCCCGTGGACACGATGGGGAATGGGTAGAGATCATCCGTTATATAACGCCTTATGGTATTGAATGTGTGTCTACTATTGACTTAACAGATTACATGTCTATCCTTCAAGGGAAGGTAACATTTCGAATTACCTATGTTACTTTTGCAGATGGTTTTGAATATAATTTAGCGTTGGATTACCGAGCAGGCAAACCCGGTTTTAAATATAGTCAAATACAAAAATTGTGGGAAGACACTTATGACTTTGGCAATTTTGCCAACCCGCAACCCGTTGAAATGTTAACCGTTAGTCATCCACAACATACTGAAGCCTCTAAGCTCAAATTAGTTTCTACCGGGCATGGCTGGCACGGCGATGGTACAAGAAATAATAGCGGTAACGCTGCTGAATTTTATGAGGCTACACATAACATTTTAGTTAATGATGAGGCTACCTTTGAACAGCATAATTGGTTGAATTGTAATCCAAATCCGGATGACTGTAGTAATCAAAATGGAACATGGCAATTTGACCGGGCAGGTTGGTGCCCTGGTGCTATTGCTCCGTGGTTTGATTATGATATGACGGAATACATTAATGAAAATTCCATTGATTTGAATTATCGCTTTTTTGAAGATTATGTGGATTTATGTCATCCGAATCATCCTGATTGTGAAAGCAATACACCTCCCCAATGTGATTGCAAGGCGGGTTTTAATCCGCATTTAATTGTTGCCTCCAGTCTAATTTCTTTTGGCAACCAACCTTTAGGGCAAGATGAGATGATTAATATAGAAGCTTTTACTTTAAATGGATTTCATTTGTATCCAAATCCTACTAATGATATTACGTTGTTAACTTTTGAGGAAGCCTATCAAAAGATACATATAGAAGTGGTTAATACTTTAGGTAAGATGGTTTGGGGAAATTCTTATCAAAACATCCATACTAAACAACCCATAGCATTAAATTTAAACCATTTAGCAAAAGGGGTTTATCTGGTAACAATTACCACAAATGAAGGTAAAGGAATGAAAAAGTTGGTTGTTGATTAAAATATGTAGGATGAAATATTTTATACGGATCAGTTAAGCTTTTAACTCATTGTTGGTCAGGTGTCAATTAATTGAAGTACATCTTATTCAAGCTATTGATACTTCTGATATTGAAGTTAAAATGGTTATCGATACATGGAAAAACTATCTAACCCATCAACTACCTACCGCGAAGTAGGTGGGTTTGTAGGTAAACAACTTGTGGTCGTTACGACAACAATGAAATTACACTGAAAACTTTATGTTAAATTGTCTTGCTGCGAATTCGTGTAGTGAAACGGAAGAGATTGCGCATTAATAACTGCGCAATAAATCGATGCATAACGTTTTAAATATATTTGATTTATTACAAAAGCTACCAAAATTTAAATAGAATTTATCACACTGAAGTGCGAAGTTTTAAACCTGAAAAGGGAATCAATAAAACAGATAGGCTAAGTAAATCTTATTTGCCTTATTGGAATAAAGAGGCTATTTCATTTTTAAATGTTTTTAAAAATAAATTGTTTAAACCTACTATTATATACTCAACTGTATTTTCTTTTGAATATCGGCTACTTGTTCTTTGAAAGTACCATCGGTATCCATTAAGTTTTGTATGGCTTGACAGGAATGGATTACGGTACTATGGTCTCTACCGCCAAAATGTTTGCCAATTACTTTCAATGAATTTTTCGTTAATCCTTTAGATAAAAACATAGACAATTGACGTGCTTGTACAATTGCCCGCTTACGCGTTTTCTCTTTTAACATTTCAACTGGCACATCAAAATAATCACACACGGTATTTTGAATAAAGTCTATTGAAATTTCTCGCGAAATATTCTTCACAAAATTCTTCACAATTTTCTTAGCTAAATCTAAATCTACTTCTCGTTTATTTAAAGAAGCTTGTGCAACTAAACTAATTAGTGCACCTTCTAATTCTCTTACATTGGTTTTAATATTGTAGGCAATAAACTCAACAACATCTTGTGGAAATTCTATACCGTCACTATACAGTTTCTTTTCTAAAATGGCAACGCGCGTTTCAAAATCAGGTATTTGTAAATCTGCTGCTAAACCCCATTTAAACCTCGAAAGTAAACGATCTTCTATGCCTTCTAAATCTTTCGGCGGACGATCAGAAGTTAGAATCAATTGTTTTTTACATTGATGTAAATGATTAAAGATGCTAAATAGGATATCTTGAGTTCGTTCTTTATTTGCAAAAAACTGAATATCATCTAATATTAAAACATCTATTAATTGATAAAAATGTACAAAATCATTAATTGAATTTTTTTGTACGGCTTCATAAAACTGGCTGGCAAATTTTTCACTGGCAACATATAAAACAGTTTTACTACTATATTTAATTTTTATCATATTTCCGATAGCCTGCGAGAGGTGAGTTTTACCCAAACCAACGCCACCATATAATACTAAGGGATTAAAAGCTGTACCGCCAGGATTATTGGCAACAGCTGTACCGGCAGAACGGGCTAATTTGTTACATTCACCCTCAACAAACGATTCAAAATTATAGGTAGGATTAAGCTGTGGATCTATATGAACTTTTTTAATGCCTGGTATAACAAATGGATTTTTTATGGTTCCAAACTTTAGCGGAACGTTAACTTCATTATTGTAAGTACCCCCCGTTTTGTAGGCAGGATAATTAATGGTTTGCGGATTACTGGCGTTCCCATTATCCACTATTATTTGATACTCTAATCCAGCGTTTTCACCTAACTCTCTTTTAATCGTTTTTCTTAACAAGGTTACGAAGTGTTCTTCTAACCATTCGTAAAAAAACTGGCTGGGCACCTGAATAGTCAAATTATTATTTTCTATCTTTATTGGTTTAATTGGTTCAAACCATGTTTTATAACTTTGTAGATTTACATTATCCTTAAATATTTTCAGACATCGCGTCCATACCTCTTCAGGAGATTTTTGCATCAGTATTTCAATTTACAGGTTACAGATATTAATCAAACGGTTATACAAAGTTGGTTAAAAAAAAGTTCATAAAAAAACGATTTTGCTATTGACTTTTAAGTGGAGATTACAATATGGGGTTCCACTTTAATTTTTCTCGATTTTTTTTCAAAATAAAAATCTACCCTTCCGACGTGTGTGCCTCCCCACCCTACTTGATTAACCAAAACCCTTGCTCCGTCTACGTTCTTGAGTATTTCTGGCTGATTAAGCAGGGTATGTGTATGTCCGCCAATAATTAAATCAATGTTGTTGGTAGCCTGTGCTAAGTGCTTGTCGCTTGGGGTTTTATCTTTGTATTGATAGCCAAGATGTGATAGACAAACTACCAAATCACAATTGGCTTCGTTCTTTAAAAAAGAAGCTGTTTCTCTTGCAACATTTAAAGGTGTTACATATGTTGTATCTGTATATTTTTCAGCAGGTACTAAGCCTTCTAATTGAATTCCTACACCAAAAATGCCAACCTTTATATTGCTTTTTTTTATTATTTTATAATTCGATATCTTATTCTTCAAGTTAGTATTATCAAAATTATAGTTGCAGGAAACAAAAGGGAAGTTGGCTGAGTCAACCATATTCTCTAATCCATCCATACCTGCATCAAAATCGTGGTTGCCTATAGTGGTCACATCATATTGCATGGCATTCATTAGTTTAATTTCCAACTCTCCATTAAACAAATTGAAATACGGTGTTCCTTGTATTAAATCTCCAGCATCTAATAATAATACATTTTTTTCTTGGGCTCTTATATATTTAATAATAGCTGCTCTTTTGGCATAACCTCCTTTGCCGGCTAAACGTCCTCCCACCGGAAAGGGCTCTATACGGCTATGTACATCGTTGGTATGTAATATCGTAATTTTATCATATGCTTTTTTTGCCCATATTTTTGGAATGGGAGCTAACATTCCGCTAGTTGCAATAGCAGTCGATTTATATATAAATGATCTTCTATTCATAATACATGCGCTTTTCTAAGTTTGGAGCAATGGTATCTTTATTTATTTTCAAATAGCTTAGCATCGCATCTCTAATTAATATATTTAGGTTATGCTGTGGTATACTTTTTAGCATACGGCAATCATCCCCACCATTGGCAATGTAATCGGGCATTAGCACTTGATAATTTTGTTTCGACCCGATATCTTCATTATTTATTTTTATGTTTGAGGCTTGTTGGTTAACTGAATCTAATTTAAAATGAACCTGTTTAGAAATGGGCCAGCCGGCACCCTTCGCAACAATATGATCAAAAAGTTGTTGAAGCATTTCCGGTGTCATATTTAAAACAACCATATAATTATCAAAAGGCAACAACTCATAAATCATACTTTTGGAAATATTTCCTTCCGGTAAAGCCGGTAGCCGGATACCGCCATAATTCAATACACAAAAATCAATGGGGTTTTTATTGAGGTTTTGGCATGCTTGCAGCACGGCATCTGCCAAAAAATTATTCAATTTACCTTCCGGTTTCTGTTTTAATAACTCATAAGCCGTTACGCCAACCACTTCGCTCATTTCAGCTTCAAATTGAGCCTTGTAAGGTGCTATTAAGTCTAGCACTTGTTTATCTTCAGTAACTTCATAAGCCTGACTTACCGGTTTAAGTGTTTTGGTTGAGGCTCCACAAGCGGCAAAAAGAAATATGGTTATTATATAAAGAAGGTTTTTCATATTTAAGTTATCATCATAAATTATTGTAAGTGAAGACCAATATCTATCAATACGATAGCTAAGTAAATGTACTATTTACTTTTGAAGTATTAAAATTTTAGGTCAACAAAATGGCGGAAATTAAAATGGCAATTCCAGATTCTAATAAAACGCTAAGTTTTAATAAAAGCCCTGTAAAAAATATAAAAAGCCACTAAAGTACAGCCAAAGCCAAACCAATTTGGAAAATATAAATTAATACTTAAAGTAAAACTAGCAAGTATTGGCGGAAAACCATAAGCAAACGATTGAACCGATTGGTTAATGCCAATAGTGCTTCCTTGTATATCTTCATCGGCGAGATTGGAGATGATGGCAAGGGTGTTGGGAAAAGTTAAGCCCTGAAAAACAGCGATGGTAATTAGAAAGACACCCAATACAATCGGATCTTTGGGTAAAGCCACCAGTAAATACGAAAAAGCGAATAAAGGCATTACCCATTTTAAAATAGTGGCTGGTTTAAATCGATTAGACAAAGGGCGTAAAATACCACCTTGTGCAATGGCAATCCAAATACCTAACCAAGCAAACATGTAGCCAATTTCCCGTTGGTCAAAATTAAAAATTTTAATTAAATAGACTTGAAAAAATTGAGTAAACAAGGCAAAGCCGGCATTTAAAAAAAACACGACCATAAATATTTTTTTCAGTTGTGGAGAGGTAAAGGCTTTTTTCAAATTGGCAAAGCTAGATAGTAAATTAATACGATCGGTACTTTTAGTTTTTAAGGTTTCTGGTAATAAAATCCACATAATCACACCATTCAGAAAAGTTAGGATGCCGGCTACCGCAAAGGGTACGGCATAACTAATTTCGCCCAGCAAAGCCCCTGCAACCGGACCAAAAATAAATCCTAATCCAAAAGCCACGCCAACTATTCCGAAATTTTTAGCCTTAGTTTCTGGGGTGCTTACATCTGCCAAAATCGTTTGAGTAATCATTAATGAACTACCAAAAATACCGGGGAAAAACCGGGAAAAGAACAACAACCACAAATTTTGAATGATGATTGCTCCAGCAAAAGCCAAGGCTCCAATTCCGTTTACAATGAACATAAACAATAAGGCTTTTTTTCTGCCAATTTTATCAGAAACAGAACCCATTACCGGTGCCCCAAGAAACTGGCAAAGTGAAAAGCCACCGAGAATGAAGCCGTATAACAAGTTACGGGTATTTTCGGAAGTAGCAGCATCAAGAACGCTACGGGTTTCATCAATAAATAAGGGAGCAAAAATTGGAATAATTAATCCAAAGCCAAATAAATCTAAAAAAGCAATTAAAAAAATAACCCATAGAGAGGCTTTGGGCTGGCTTTGACTTTGTTGCTGCATAGCTTGGCAAAATTAGTAATTTTAAATTACTTAATTCAAAATTTAAATTTTTCTTACCGCAGATTTTTTTAACCAACCCACCGTATTATCGCTCATTTTAACTTTCATCCAATCATCAACTTCATCTAACACCGTTAGTTTTAAGCCTTCGTGAACAGTTAAGACATTCTCAGAATCTATATTAGCACTTTTGTAAATATCGGTTTGCGCTTTATACACAATAGCATAATCTGTACTATAATTATAATAGTTATTTAAATATGCCATAAGAAATGAAAAAACGCCAAAAGCCAACAACCAAAGCCATCGTTGCTTTTCAAATAAAAAACCCTTTTTCTGATTCTTAAAATAAAACAAAATAGCTGCCGCCCAAAGAGCAACAAGGCTAATAATCAGCCACAAATTGGAAGAAAAAACACCGGATATTTTTTTTAAAAAGGACACAACAAACAACTCTGGAAACTTATCAATATCGTCTTGTTGCCTGCCATAAGCTAGCGAAAGGTTATGTTCTAAATCAGCATCGCTTTTATTAATTTGTTTCGCTTTTTCAAAGTAAAAAATACTGGGCGCAACCGAATCTAACTGATAATAAGTTGAAGCCAAATTAAAAAACAACTGAAAACTATAATGCCCTTCACGAATTAAACGATTATAAATATCATAGGCTTCAACAAATTGATTTTGTTTGTAGAGTTGATTAGCTGCTTGCATCTCGTTTTCAAACTGAGCATCTACAGATAAAACACTAAGTACAATACAACTATATAATAAAATGATTTTTTTCACGATATTCTTCACGACAATTGTTCTTCAATTTGTGAAATATAATTAACGGCTTTTTCGTAGACTTCCTTTTTACTTACTCCAGCAGCGGAAGGGGCAAAAAGAGCAATTTCGCATAAACTGATTACTTCATTAACACCGGTTATGGTCTGTTGTTCAATGTTTTCAGTGCTTAAAGTTTGTTGTATGATGGGTTTGTCTAACTCCGAATTTTCAATACCAAACTTATTTTGCAGATAGCCCCAAACCGATCGTATCACTTCATCATAAAACAATTTATCTTCTTTATGATGCATGAGTTCTTCTGCTTGCGATAACCGTTCAATTGCTACTTGTTTAGCTTTACTATATTGAATTTGTTGCGCTGTTGGCTTGTTCAATTCTTGTTGTTTTTTTATGAAACCAATTAGGGGTAGTAATAGAATAGGGAAACCTGCCAAAGCCCAACTAATTGGCGAGCTCACCAAAGCACGCATCCGTTGTTTAGCAAGCTCCGCTTTATTGGTTTTGATGGGTTTTAGCTGATAGGCTCCTTCATCAAAAGTACTTTGGTTATCGGTATAATCATCGCCCGGTTCAACATTTACGGTATAAGGACCTAACTTATAATTTTTATAATTTCCCCGTTCCACATCAAAATAATACCAATCAATAGCCGGTATTTTATATTTGCCCGGCTCTCGCGGTATAATAGGATATACAAATTTTTTACTACCTCTTACCTTACCACTGTTGGTGTAAATATTTTCTTCCACTTTGGTATCGTAGGCTTCAAAACCTTCTGGCAATTCTAATATTGGTCCATCTAATAACTTTATATTACCATCACCATTTATTGTAAAATTTAAGGAGAGCGACTCATTAGTTTTTAAGTTGCTGTTCTCCACTGAGGCACCTGCAGTAAATTTTCCAACCCCGCCCGTAAAACCATCCGGTATGGGTTCTGGCAATTCTTTTACTACTAAGGTTTTGGTATCGGAGGCTATTTTTCGTTTCTCTGTTTTATATCTGCTAAAAGGGGATGAAAAGAACGGATCATCAAATATATCAAAAGGATCATTCGATCTTCTTCTATTGGTTTGTTTCACTTTTACATAACCTTCTATTTCAATATTATCCAACTCTAAATTACCACTTTTTTGAGGAAACATGGCTACTCTTTTCAACTCTACGACCCTAAATTGTTTTCCATTAGTTACTTGGGTTTTTTGTGGATAATTATTGTCGTTCAAATTTCTGATCCAAAAACCGGGTAATGCCGGATTTTGAGTAATATTAAAATTACTGATTTGATACAAAGTATATAAATTATAGCGGGCAATCACTTGCTCACCTTTGTACACTGTATCTTTATCTAATACAATATCAATGTAAACAAAATCTTTAAAGCTGCCTTGTTTTTTGCGTGCGAGCGAATCGGCTTGTTCGGTTTGTTTGGTTTTGCTAACGGTAATATTTACAGTTTTCGCTCTGTGTCGTTTTTTACCAATCATCACCGAGGCTCCCGAAATTCTAAGTACGCCTTCTTTTTTAGGTTTTAGATAAAAGGTATAAATTTTAGACTGCGAAACTTTAGTATTAACAATATTCGTTTGACTAGTTTCGTTTTTCCCTGAAATTTCAAATGCCGACAAATCCCCCGGATTAAAGTTTCGTTCATTTCCACCCTCTATGGTATATTTCACTTCCACATATTCTGAAAGATCCATAGTGGTACGGTTGGTAGTCACTTTAAAATTGCCTTGCCCAAGCACTGAAAAATTGATACCAAGACAACATAAAAAAATGAATCCAAATTTTAAATACTGCATAAAATTTACCAATCCTTTTCTATGTTTTTGCGTTGTTTGGGCATTTTTGCTTTTAATATTTTTTCCTGCACTTTCATTTCTTCATTGAGTAAAGCCTCTAACAATCGTTCCGCTTCTTCTTCACTTAATTCCTGTGGTTCGGCGGCTTGTTCTATCTGTTGATCTTGGGCAGGTTGCTCTTCTTGCTCCTCTTCACCTTCTTCAGGTTGAGGTTGCTCTTGCTCTTCTTCCTCGCCTTCTTCATTTTCAGCTTGTTGTTCTTCCTCTTCTTGTGGCTGCTCTTGTTCTTCTTCCTCCTCGCCTTCTTTATCTTGCTCTTCCTCTTGTTCTTCTTCGTTTTCTGCTTTTTCCTCTTCTTCCTTATTTTCTTGTTCTTCTTTTTCTTGCTCCTCGTTATTTTGCTCCTGTTCCTTCTTTTCCTGATCTTTATTTTCTTGCTTCTCACCATCTTCGCTTTGCTGCGGATTGTTGCATTGCGAATCATTCTCCTGTTTTTTCAATTTACTTTTTATAAACTGCGCATAGGTTAAATTATACCGCGCATCTTGATCTTTTGGATCGATTTTCAACACCTCTTTAAAAGCATTGATAGAAGCATTTAAAGAATCGGAAACTACCGGTTGCTGGCTATCAATTTTTTTCAAGACTTCACTTAGTAAACTATTACCCAAATTGTGGTAGGCATCCGCTCTCGTTTCGTCGTCTTCAAAATCTTTGATTGATTCTTCATAGCGTACAATGGCATCTTTATAACGTTCTTGCTGATATAAAGCATTGCCGAGATTATAGATCGATTCTTCCCTATCCGCATTTTCATCTAACGATTTACGATAAGATAGCTCTGCTTCTTCAAATTCTCTGTCAACATATTGGCTATTGCCCTCTCTTAATAATTTTACATCATCTTGTGCCAGCATTTGCATATTAGCGCATAACAATCCAATAATCAATAAGCTACACGCCTTATATAATATTTTCCACATGGTACGAAACTAATTTTTTCTTCAAACAAAACGCAAATTTACAGCTTCTGTTTTATAATTTGTGAATACATTGGATGCATTGTTGCAATAAATGCAGTTCTTAAATAAAAATAAGAAGATTTTGAGAAGGATTTTTGTCAGAAAACATTTTCTTCAACATACTTTAAAAATATTATTCTATATTTGATAGAAAGTAAAAATATTGTGAGTAGATTAACAGATAACATAAACAGAAAATTTTGGAAAACGGAATGGTTAGTTATCGGTTTAGGAAGTTTTTCACTAAATCTCTATTTTTTATTAATCAATAGCTATTCAAATGCGTTTTTTTTCACTTTTCTGATCATTAGTATGTCAATAATTATTTTGACCTTAAAACTTTATGATAATGAATTGCAAAGAGAATCTGCTTTTGATCTTTTAGATGCTGAATTATCAAAAATTGAAGAAAATGCTATTGAAAACGATGAACATTATCCAACTTTTCATACGTCGGAAAGTGAGTTAAAGCAGCTGCTTAAAAAATAGGCTTAGCCCAAGAATTCTTGACCCTAATGAGCAAAATGAATACATCCATCGCTCTAATTTGTAATTCAATAAAAAGCACAATTAGAGTAAAACTGATAGTTCGGCAATCTTTTAGCATTATCTCTTTTTGATAGAAGATTTCTCCCTTTGGTCGAAAGGACAGTTAGTTATGTCATATCTAATGAAATGAAATATCTTACAACTATAAATTTGCCATTTCTGGTTAAATCAGAACATTCGCTTATGTGGCACTTTATTTTACTATGGGTCCTTTAAATTGCAAACAATGATGATGTAGTATGAACTATACTACTCATTTTCAAGAAAAGACTTCAATGCCACTCCAATCTCTTCAATGGTTAAAAGCACTGCTTTATTTTTAACCCTATTAATGGTCTCGTTTTCGTTAAGTTCTTCTTCTTGTTTTTGAGATTGAAAATCTTTGGTTACAATTGTTGAGAAAGGGATTAAACCCGTTCGAACATCCAACACAATTAACTGTGTAGTGGCAAAGGCTTTAATGTCGTTTTTAGCAAACAGTTTGTGTTTTGAATAAATGTCGCTGGTAATAGAATAAATGACGACAATATCAGATTGCGTTCTAACTGCCGATTCTCTGATATTGGTATAAGTAGGGTTACTTGACAATAAAATTGCTGGAATGGAAGCTACCTTTTTCACCCGTTCCGAAGTTTCAAAAACTTTGCTAAACTTATCTAAATAGGCTTGTTGCGATTTTAGGTAGGCTTCGTTGGTCCAATAATAGCCGCCGTACTGTTGGCTACTTTCTAATTTCACAATAGAAACCCTCAAATTTTTCGGTAAAGCATAAGTTCCATCTAATATTTTTTGAATACTTTCTTCTGAAATAGTGGATTCCTTGTCACTAAAAAGCGATTTCGTAATTGGTGGATCCAATGTAAAACCGGATTGAAATTTTTGTTTTTCTAAATATGTTTGATGAAAGTCTGTTTGCCTCATAGATTCTAAAGAGGTACACGATGATAGAGCGATAATACTTGAAAAAAGAAAAATGATTTTTTTCATTGGATTTTAAGATTTGATTCAAAAAATAAGTGACTCTAACGTATTAGAAAGACGAGATATTATGGTAGCATGATTTTAAGCAGCTTTGTTTATTTAATATTGTTGCTCGAATTACTTAATGCAAACGGTCAACCCTCGGTTTCATGGCACTCAAAATTTCCTTATCATAATCTAACCATTCTTGCCATCGTTTCAATACTTCTGCTTCTGGTTTATATTGTTTGGCAAGATCTAAAAACAAGCGATAATGCCCGGCTTCGGAAACCATAAACTTATAATAGAATTGTTGGAGATACTCGTCTGCTAAATTTTCAGAAAGTGTTCGAAAGCGCTCGCAACTGCGGGCTTCAATTAAAGCACACATCAACAAATGCTCAATCAACCGGTCATTTTTACTACCTCCTTTAAAAATAAATTTTAACAAGGCTTGCACATATTCATCTTTGCGCTGCATGCCAAATGTATAACCCCGCTGATTAATCTCGTTCAACACCATTCTAAAATGCCCCCACTCTTCGGTAACAATGGGTGCCAACTCATTCACTAAATCTAAATGCTCACTATGAAACTGAATAATAGAAATGATGGTGGAAGCTGCTTTTTGTTCGCAATAAGCATGATCGGTTAAGATCTCTTCTAAACTCAAAGTCGATATATCTGCCCAACGTGGATCAGTTGGTAATTTTAAGCCAAGCATGGTAATTAATTTTTGGTCAAAATTAACAAATTTCTTATTGAACAACCGTTTTTTTAACAGGATCACGAAAATTGATTCATTATACTGAAAGGTGTATTATATTCTATGGGCCAAATTGTCAACAATTAAACAACATCATTTTTTTCTACCTTAGAATGCCTTACTTTTGTAAAAAATTTAAAGCAAATCAATTGAATTCAAAATACAATTTTGAATATCGACATATTGGTATTCAGAAAAAAGATACAGAGCACCTATTATCACAAATTGGGGTAAGTAGTGTCAACGAATTGATTAATCAAACTATTCCAGATAATATTCGCTTACAAAAGGAATTGCCTATTTCTGATCCTTTAAGTGAAGCACAACTCTTAGAACATCTTAAAGAAGTAGCCGCGCACAATAAGGTATACACCTCTTGCATAGGTATGGGCTATTACAACTGTATAACGCCGGCAGTTATACAACGAAACATTTTTGAAAATCCAGGATGGTATACACAATACACGCCCTACCAAGCAGAAATTTCACAAGGTCGTTTGGAGGCACTACTTAATTTTCAAACCCTAGTGGCTGATTTAACAGCTTTACCGATTGCCAATGCTTCTTTATTAGATGAAGCAACCGCCGCTGCCGAAGCAATGATCATGCTTTTTAACCAATCGTATAAAAAAAATAGAAAAAATCCGAAGCACACTTTTCTGGTAGATAAGCATGTATTTCCGCAGACAAAAGCGGTGTTAACAACAAGAGCAGAACCTTTACAAATTAAAGTAGTAGAGTTTGATGCCAATAAAAATGAACTCCCAAATGATGAAGATATTTATGGTATGTTATTGCAATATCCGAATAAAGAAGGAGCGGTAATTAACTATGAACCTTTAGTCAATCAAGCTGTTGAAAAAAACATTTTTATAGCCGTAGCAGCGGATATACTTTCACTAACTTTATTGAAAGCACCCGGTGAGTGGGGAGCAGATGTGGTAGTGGGTAGTACGCAAAGATTAGGCGTTCCGATGGGTTATGGAGGTCCTCACGCAGCCTATTTTGCAACCAAAGAAAGTTTTTTAAGAGGAGTTCCTGGCAGATTGATCGGGCTATCTAAAGATCAATATGGGCAACCGGCATTACGAATGGCTTTGCAAACCCGTGAGCAACATATTCGACGAGGCAAAGCCACTTCTAACATTTGCACAGCACAAGCATTATTGGCTATTATGGCTTCTATGTATGCCGTTTATCATGGTGCCGAGGGTTTGCAAGCTATTGCCCAACAAATACATATGCGCACGAGTGCATTAAAAGATAGATTAGCAGGCTTGGGCTTAAATCTTAAACATAAATCATTTTTTGATACGCTTTTTATTGATACAACTGAGTTAAGTAATGATCAAATTCAAAAAATAAAACAAACTGCTGATACAGAAAAATTTAATTTTTGGTATGAAGAACAAGGTATACAAATTAGTTTAGATGAATGTTCCTCCATCGAACACATACAATATATTGAAAAAATATTTGCAGAGGCTTTAGATAAGCAACGTATTCAACCTACTAATTTTAATGGAGTTTTTGAGGAATTTAAACCTGCTTATCCTGACGCTCTAAAACGTCAATCAGCCTATTTAACACATCCGGTTTTTAATAGTCATCGCTCCGAAACTCAAATGATGCGCTATATTAAATCCTTAGAAAATAAAGATCTTTCGCTCACCACCAGCATGATTCCTTTAGGCTCTTGCACCATGAAGTTGAATGCTGCCGTTCAACTAATTCCTTTAAGTTGGTCAGAATTCGCTCACCTTCATCCTTTTGCTCCCATTGAACAAGCAAAAGGTTATCAACAAATTATCGAGGAGCTTTCAAAAGATTTGTGTGACATAACCGGAATGGCAGCCTGTTCTTTGCAGCCCAATAGTGGTGCTCAGGGAGAATATGCCGGACTAATGGTCATCAGAGCATATCATAAAGCACATCAACAAACTAATAGAACAGTTGTTTTAATTCCTTCTTCGGCACACGGAACCAACCCCGCAAGTGCTGTGATGGCAGGCATGCAAGTTGTGGTAGTTGCTTGTAATGATTATGGAGATATTGATGTTGATGATCTTGAAAATAAGGCAAAAGAGCATCAGGAAAATCTTGCAGGTTTAATGATTACCTATCCTTCAACACACGGAGTTTTTGAAGATAAGGTTCAACATATTTGTGCAATTATTCATCAACATGGCGGGTTGGTTTATATGGATGGTGCCAATATGAATGCGCAAGTAGGTTTAACCAATCCGGCAATTTGTGGTGCCGATGTGGTTCATTTAAATTTACATAAAACCTTTGCGATTCCTCATGGCGGCGGCGGACCAGGAATGGGACCAATTTGTGTAAACGAAAAGTTGAAACCTTTTTTACCAAATCATCAAATAGTTGAAACGGGAGGTGAGCAGGCAATCACTGCCGTAAGTGCTGCGCCTTATGGCAGTACTTCCATTCTGCTAATTTCATATGCTTATATAAAATTATTGGGTGCAACAGGTTTAAAGCGAAGCACCGAAATTGCCATTTTGAGTGCCAACTACATCAAATCAAGATTAGAAAACCATTATGATATTTTATTTACCGGTAAGCAATTTGGTATGGTAGCGCACGAGTTAATTATTGATTTACGTCCTTTTAAATCGATTGATATTGATGCGGAAGATGTCGCTAAACGATTAATTGATTATGCTTTTCATGCGCCAACCATGAGCTGGCCCGTAGCCGGTACTATTATGATTGAACCAACCGAAAGCGAAGACTTGCAAGAAATTGACCGCTTTTGTGATGCCATGATTGAAATTAGAAAAGAAATTGAGGAGGTAGCTACTGGTGTAGCACAGCAACAACATAATGTATTAAACAATGCCCCTCATACGCTGGCTTTGCTTAGTCAAGATGATTGGGATTTACCTTATAGCAGAACAAAAGCGGCTTATCCTGTTGAAACGTTGACCGCTACAAAATTTTGGGCAAGTGTTGCCAGAATTGATAATACTTACGGTGATAAAAATGTAGTTTGTACTTGCCCACCGGTGGAGGCTTATGCAACTGCTAACTTATAATAGAGAAAACATAATCTACATCAAATTTATTTTATTTGAACTACCTTTCGAGCTAAAATACTTAAACCTATCCCTCTAACTAACATAAAACTGACCATACATAACCATAAAGCATGATTGCCAAGATAGGGATGCAACAAATAATAACAAGGAACGAAAAACAAAAAAGTGGCGATAAACATGGTATTGCGCATGGCTTTAGTTGCCGTCAGTCCAATATAAACGCCATCCCAAATAAACGCTATGGTATTGGGTATTGGCATCGCAATTAACCACCAAACAAATGGTAGAGAGGCAGCAATTACGGCTTCATCATCTGTAAAAAAATCGACCATTTGATTTCTAATTAGAAAAAACGCTAACATATAAATTACGGCAAAACCCATACCCCAATAAAATACGTATTGTATACTTGTGTTGAGCTGATGTTGATCATGCTTTCCATAATATTTACCCGTTAAACTTTCAACAGCAAAAGCAAAACCATCTATTCCATAAGATAAGATGCTCATGTATTGTAATAAAATAGAATTAACTGCCAGCAACACCATTCCTTCATTTTCTGATTTAGATGTAAAAAAGGCAAAAGCAAAAATGAGACATAAGGTTCTTAAAAAAATATCAAAATTGACGGTAAAGAAGCGTTTTAGTTCATCTATTTTTAACAGGGCTTTTTGTTGGATTGGTCTCCAAAAATGTTTATATTTTTGAAAGAATAAAAACACTGCTAATATAAAGCTGCCATATTGGGCAATTACAGTGCCGAGTGCTACCCCATTGGCTTTCATACCAAAATGAAAGACAAAAATATAATTTAAAATAATGTTTAGTAGATTTAGAAAAATGGTAATGATCATCGGATAGGTGGAATTTTGCATGCCAAAAAACCAACCATTTAACGCATAAATTGCAATAGCAGCCGGTGCTCCCCAAATACGAATGTAATAATACGGCAAAGCAATGTCATTAATTTCCGCTGAGGCATTAATAATTTCAAAACTGACTACCGCTATTGTTTTTTGGCAAATGATTATCAACAAGCCTGATATGATGGCTAACCCGACCGCCCTAACTAAGGTATAAAAAATTTCATTGTCATCCTTTCTACCGAAAGCCTGAGCAGTTAAACCGGTAGTGCCCATGCGCAAAAAACCAAAACCCCAATAAATAAAACTGAAAACGATACCCGCAATAGCAACTGCTCCAATATATGCTGGCGATTCCATTTTGCCCATTAAAAAAGTATCTACCACACCAAGTAAGGGAATGGAAATGTTGCTAACAATGTTAGGTATGGCAAGGCGCAGAATTTCTTTATTCAATATAAGATTTTATGGAGGTAAATGTAAAAGATATGTTTTGGATTACGGATAATGTCTCGTGTAAATTTTAATTTCAAAATCGTTCAACTTCAACTTTTTCGCAAACGGATATAATCTCTTTACTTGCGTTACTAGAATACACTTTATCCCAAAAACCATATTGATCAAGCACATGAATTTCATATTGTTATAGTGAACATGATATTCAATTGGGTAATCTAATTACAAAAAAAGAATTGGATGAATTAGATAAGCAATGGAACTATTAAAAGTTGTTTGGACTCGAACTGCTGTAAAACAAAGATATTAGAATCCCCTCTTTCATAGAGTTCAAAAACCTTCTTAATCATTGCTATAAATCTAAAGGCTCAATAAAAAACTCATTAGGCAAATATTTTTCGCTAAACTTATTTTGGTAATGATTAAACCACATTACCTTATAAAATATCTCTGAAACTTTTCTCTTAGGCTTCCCATCATAATAAAACAAACCATCTGAAATTTCTCTTTTAATACCTGTTAATATAAAATTCGGAGAACAAAAAATTTTACAATATTTATTTCTATTTTCCAACTTACAGGTTTTTAATTGAGCAAGTGCACCAAACTCATATTTTACTGGTTCATAACCTTTAACCTCATCAATTAGATTTGTTTCACTTTTAGTTTCTTTTCCATCTTCATCTAATTCTCTATTGAACTTTAAATTCATATAATTTGATAAATAAGCATGGTACAAAGCAACTTCAACAAATTCGCTTTTTTTATCATTAAAATAAATACAGATATATTTTAAATTATCTGCAATTTTTGCTTTTGGGATTTCATCGCTAAATAATTTTTTCTTTTTATTCTCAACAAGAGCTTCTTTAATCAACAAAAGTGGAGGAAATTGTTTTTCGTTATTTTTTGGAGTGTAACTTTCAAGTAGAGGATGTGATTTTAATGTAACTATCTCGCCAATATTGAAGGCATTAACTTTAGGCATAATAAAATTTATGTGTAAAAATGAAAATGATTACTTTTACAAATGTAAAAAAGTTCTTTAGTTAATAGAAATAAAATATTTGTTGAACTGTTGTATCAGTTTTTACTGTATCACTTAATTCAGACCTTTGGGGATAAATAAAATATGTGGATTAGGAGGCTTGTATTGCAAGCCAGCAGTCAATTGACTACTGGCTTGTCCAGCAAAGATAATGATTAATTTCATGATATTTAGAATTATAAGTATTAATGATATTGTCGTATTAATGTAAAGATTCAAAGGGAGTCGAGAACTCGGCTAACGGTTCATTCTTGATAAAAGATGTTACATTTTATTTCGCTATAAATCCTTGCGAGAGCTTTTTTACTTTTTATTATGAACGAAATAGATTGGTTTAAAAATAGAGGTTATGTACATATAACAAATAAAACACCTGCTTATTTAAAAGCTTCCCTAACAAAGTATATTTCTAATCCTGTTAACATTGCTAAACATTCTTTTACTCCATTAATTTTTAAGCAACTAAAGCAAAGAAGGTATAAGTTAAGTA
Source organism: uncultured Chitinophagales bacterium (assembly GCA_938023075.1). Classification (GTDB taxonomy): domain Bacteria; phylum Bacteroidota; class Bacteroidia; order Chitinophagales; family JAHDHT01; genus CALHDG01. Next base: position 1,989 of record CALHDG010000141.1, on the reverse strand, counting down.
AGTTAAACGGAAATTCTATTCGTGCTCATAAAACCGAAAAGGATGGTAAAATTATTTCAAATACAAAACTGAGAGATATTCACTACCCAACGCATATTGATGCACTTATCTATTCCTATTATGCCAAAGTTCTTATCTCACCACAATATGAAAAATACCTTGCTCAAAATGTGGAACTTTCAAATGCAGTTACGGCTTACAGGCGCATTAAAAAAGAAAATGGTTTAGGAAATAAAAATAATATTCATTTTGCCAATGATGTGTTTGAAGAAATAAAGAAAAGAGAAAATTGTGTTGTTTTAGCATTTGACATCAAGAATTTTTTTCCAAGCTTGAACCATAAAAAGTTGAAATTAATTTGGGCTAAAATTTTAGGTTGCAAATCTTTACCAAAAGACCATTATAATATATTTAAATCAATTACAAAATTTTCATACATACGATTATCCGATTTGAGAAAATATAATGGTCAATTTGATGAGAAAAAGTTAGCCAAACTAAGACTTCAAAATAAAAACTGTTTTTTTTATGATATAAAGGATTTTTTAGATTCTGGTATAACTATCTACAAGAATCAATATAGGCTAAATGACAATTTGGTTGGCATTCCGCACGGCTTACCGGTTAGTGCTTTGTTAGCTAATATGTATATGTTACCATTTGATGAAGCCATAATAAATCAGCTTAAAAATGTTTATTATAGAAGATATTCTGACGATATGATAATTGTTTGTGATGAAAATCAAATTCAGCAGGTTAAAGATTTTTTTGCTCAACAAATAGACAAAATTGAGCTAAACATTGCAATGGAAAAAACGGAAGAAATACATTTTAAAAAGGATAACGGCAAATTGCAATCTTACGGAATTAAAAATGGTGAATTAGTTAAGAATGTACCGTTTAACTATTTAGGTTTTGAATTCTACGGCTATCAAACTTTAATTAAGTCCAAAAATTTAGCTTCATTTTATAGAAAAATGAAAGATGCTGTAAGACGAAAACATAGACGAGCCGAAAAGATTAAGGAAAAACATTTATTAGATGAAACCCCAATTTTCAAAAGAAAAATCTATCGCTTGTTTAGTTTTAAAGGTGAAAAGAAGAGAATGATTCCAACTAAGAAATCTACTTATAAAAACGGAAAGTTAGTTGTAAAAACCTTTGAAAGAAAATACAGAGGAAATTATTTAACCTACGCCTATAAAGCCGCCAATGAAATGAATGCTCCTGAAATTAAACGGCAATTAAGAAATCATTGGAAAATATTACAAAAGACTTTACGCAAGTATGAGTTTTCAAATTCAAAATAATGTTTTTTACCGAAACTGAATAACCAGCGAAGCACCAAAAAGGGAGCGTAGCGGTTGTGCTTTTTTTGTTGTGCAGGCTTAATAACATTTGCATTTGAGCATATAACCGGACTGTCTTTTAAACAAAATGTAATAGTTTTTATGATCAAAAACAAAAGCCTAAAAAGACTTAAACATATTAAACCACCAAGGCAAATAAATTTGTAGGAGATTGCAAATGTTTTTATGCCATATTACAATCATATTTAATAAGCAGATAAGTTGGGTAAATATTTTAATAGTTTCTAATCCATGATTTCATCGTGTCAATTAATTCAGAAAACGGTATTTCCCAAATATTATCGGGATCCATTTTTTCTTTCCGAAGCTCTGTTTCAAAATCGTAATGAAATTCATTGTAGGCATCCCAAATTACCTGGTAGTTCTCAATTTTCTTCCTTGATTTTATGCCCTTTATCCAATCTCTAATTGATTTAACTATTTGAATTGGCTCAGAATTGTGCGATTTGATGTCTTGTCCTGAAATATCCGAAAGCACTTCTTTATACCTGTATGGTTCTGCTTCAAGCACCAGGTACTTTTTGTCTTTTTTAAAAAATGTTTTACAACCTACATCAATTCCAAGTTCAAAAGGCATATTAAATCTTGGCAAGTCTCCCTTCTTTTTGGGTTCTATTCT
>CALHDG010000140.1 GCA_938023075.1 uncultured Chitinophagales bacterium | reverse complement strand
ATCTGTTGCCCTTAGACTTTCGCTTTAAAGCTTATGTTGATCAATGGCTAAACCTGCGTTTAAAAGATGGCACGTATCAGGCAATTTTGGATGCGGAGTTGTTGAAGATTAAAGAGCGGGCTGAGAGGGAGTGATTTTGTTGATTATAAGTAATGATAAATTCGGTTCTACTTCGAGTTTAATATGAAGTAGGTATTGGCAGATGGTGTCTGGCAGAAAAACAACTACTTTTACTGTTTAGATAAATCTAATTGATATTGAAAGTAAGCAGATCAATTTATTTTTTATGTAAAATTAGACAAGTTTATCAAAGTGGTTGATACTTTCCTGTTTTCGAGTGTCCTTTTTTTATCTTTCTACGAAGAACCTAAGTTTGCAAATTATCCCCGATTTCCAAGCCATTAGCACTAAAGTGCATTGGGTTGTTTAGCAGCTAAGTATTGTTTTTCGAATGGATATATTCGTCATTCAAAATTGGGAATTGCCGCACCGGTTAATGCCCCCAGCGACTGCGCCTTCACCAGCACCAGCCCAAACATCAGTTCCATTATTATAAGCTTTTAATGCACCACTTGCACCACCAACAATGGTTCCTACAGCCATTGCAATAAACTGCCCATCTGGATCAACAAAATTTACTGGATTGTTAGCTACATAAACGGGTGGTGCAATACTTGGATACAAGACAGCAAAAGGATCAACACTAACAAACCTCCCCACAACCGGATCATAAAACCGCGCCCCATAATCACTCCAATTCAGCCCAATCTCAGTATTCAGTTCCTTACCATTGTAAAGATAATCATTTTTTACAGATTGTTTTTTAATGAAGTCTCCATTAATTTGCATACCAAAAGGGTAATAATGGTTTTCTTGTACTATAGTCACCAAATCGGGTTGTTCCTGGGCATCATTAAAGCTGCTGGTAAATACAATTCTTACATTGCCCAAATGGTCTTTTAAGTTGTATTCCCACTCGTTAATTTCTACTATAAACCTACCTTCACTATGGTGGCAGTTTGCAAATCTTCGTTATGCAATTCCATATCAGCTAGATAATCTTTAGTGCTACTCAACCCATTTTGTGTGGTCTTTTTTTGCACCTTAGTTCCCTCGGCAGTATATAACCATTCAATTAGATTATTTCTTTTACAAATGAAATCCATCTTAAAAAAATCATCTTCAACAAACTCATCATCTATGCCATCTTTTGCGAACTCATAACAAAAAGAAAAAAGAAAGTAAAACTGATGCTATCGATGTAGTCTTGCAAAAAGTACGCGGCTACTTTATTAACAGCCATAAAAATGGATGCTTTACCAAGTGTTAATTGATCACTTTGCCAAAAAGAAGTAGCAGTTTAAATTTTAGGGCAGGTTATAAAAGTTGCAAGTAAGAGCATCGTCAAATCTTCAACCCCTCCCAATAACCAGACCGGATAAACCAAACCGAAATAACAAAAAGCACCAACCAATAAATAAATTCGGCAGACCAGGCTTGCCATAAATTACCTTCAATACTAAAAATAACCCAATACATACCTGCCAAATAGGCTACTACCGCAACTAGTTGAATTAATAAAGATACTTTGATGGCGGCAGTACCGCTAACGGCGTGGTACACCGGCGAACTGATCGCGCAAATTAACAGTATAAAAATCAAAAGATATAAGATAGGGCGGGAGGCAACAATCAAATCCATATCATCCGTAACAATTGAAAGCAACCAATCAGGAAAAAGAGCTATAATTACACCAAATACTAAGGTTAAAACCACACTCATTAGTATGATTTTTTTGGTAGTTGCCCAAACTAAGTTGGCTTGGTCTTGCCCAATCAAGTTACTAATTAAGGTTTGACATGCAGAACCTAATCCGGTGGTAGTCACCATAAAAAACAAGTACAGTGTTTTAATAATATTAGAGATGGCGAGCGGCTGTTCCCCTAAATTTTCAATTAAGCTAAAAAACACAAACCAACTACCCAAACCAATAATAAATTGAAAAACAATTGGAGCAGAAAGATTGACCAATTTTTTGATCAAGTCAAAATTCAATTGAAACACCCGTAAAATATTATACTTCTTTAGGGAAGTATTCAAAACAGTATAGCTCACCAAAAAAACCGTAGCTATAGATTCTGCAATAGTAGAGGCTAAGCCAGCACCGGCAATACCCATAGCGGGTAAACCAAACTTTCCAAAAATTAAACTATAATTTAATATAACATTTATAATGGCTAATAAAATAGTACTCATTATAATAATCCGGGTTTCTCCAATACCGGTGTAAAATGCGATTATGGCAAAACCCAGAAAGCCTAGAAAAAGGCTATAGTTTCTATATTTTAAATATTCTAAGCTCGCCTCATAAACTGCCTTCGAATCAACAAATTGAGCCAAAATTGTTGGAGCATACCACTGTAGTAATAAAAAGATAGCCAGCGATAAAAACAACATAATATAAATTAAGTTGCTCATAATGGTACCAATCACCTCCAGTTTCTCCTCACCGGCACGCCGGGCAATAGTAATTTGCGCACCCTTCGAAAAACCAAACCCAATCATCATAAACGAATAAAAAAACACCCCTACCAAACCCATTGCGCCCAACTCAACCTCCCCTACTCTACCCAAAAAAATGGTATCGGTAACGTTAATCACATTTTGCGCAATGCTACTCAACATAATTGGGTAGGCAATAAACCAAATTTGACGATATGAGGTTTCTAACTTCACGTTATTATTATAATTAAGTGGTAAGTAGATTCACTTTTTTTTAGCAGCGAAACAGATTGACTATTTAAAAACACCAATCCCGCTTTCCGCTCAAATACCATTTTGCCAACGCTTCAAAGCCCACGCAAAAATGGCATAACCGCTGCAATCGGGGCTAGGCTTCCAACGGTACTCCCTATTCATAAAAATTTCTTTATTACACTTCAACTTTTTTACAATTTTTGCAGGCACAATAAACGACTATTATGATTAAAAAAAGGGTAAATAGATAGGCTAATCCTATACAATTTTAGGTGTCATTTAAAAAAGTGGATAAATAATAATAAAATACTTACGATGCAATGACTATTTTTTTTTAAAAAAACCTTATAATTGCAAAAGCCTAAACATATTAGCAGAATTATGTCAGCAATAAGACTTGTATTAAATTTACTATTAGTAGCAGCAGTAGCCTTTTTAGGCATTAAATTAGTGAACGATATTAAAGGACCTATTCAGTATGAATCCGCGCGAAAAGTACGATACAACGATACCGTAGAAAAATTAAAAGAAATTAGAACCGCTCAAATAATGTACAAGCGTAAATACGATGAATATATGGGTGATTTAGATACACTAAAGCAGTTCATTATGAACGATAGCGTTATGATTTTAAGGCAGATAGGTGATCCTAATGACTCTACCGTTGTAGTACAAAAAGTGGAAACTTGGGTTCCTGTAATTGATTCTTTGTACAAATCTAATCGTGAAACCTTGAAAGATTTGGATATCATACCAAACAGCGGCGGAGATAAATTTTCTGCACAAGCTGGAGAAACCACTAAAAATAAGGTAAAAGTAAAGGTATTTAAGGTATCGGCTCCGCTTCGTTCCATCTATAAAGGTTTAGAAGTAAAATATTTTGACCCCAATGAAGAAATATATGTTGGATCCATGACAGATGCCACCACTTCTGGTAATTGGGAGTGAAAAATTTATATGAATGTATAGTAAGCTTTGAAAGAGACCATTTATTTTAAATCAAACGAATATACACAAGTAGCAAAAGATAATTATACTTTATCCGTTTTGCTTAGTAAACAAAAGGTTCAATACGCGGTTTACGATCATTTCAACGAGTTAAAATATTTTGGAGCACTTTCGGTAGATCAATATACCTACCAATTACCCATTCCTTATTTTTTTGAAAAGACCATTTCTCAACTTCATTTTAATCATCTTGTAATAGGTGTAGTAGAGGAGTTTGCTGTTATACCAGAAGAATATTTTGATGATAGTCAATTAAGTGCCTACCTGGCTAATCAACTTGGTAAAGATTACCAAGCTGATTATAGCTATGATGTTTTACTAAATCCAAAAGTAAGAATTGTTTATAAAAAAGATAATCAATTAGACAAACAGTTTAAAGATCGTTTTCCTTATTGTAAAATGTATAATAGCATAACGCCTTTAATTCAGCACACCGTAGAGGTTTATACAAATTCAACTGTAGTGATCAATCATTTTTTTGGGGAAGGTTTTGATTATATTTGTTTAAAAGAGGGTATCCTCCAAATGGCAAATCGTTACAATGCTAAATCTTCCTCTAATTACATGTACTTCTTATTAAATGCATTTAAACATAATAAAACAAGTTTGGATGAAATAAAACTATATTTTGCAGGGTTAGTTGCTGATGAGCATCTCGAATTAATCAATCGCTATAAATATCCAGTTCAACATATTGGCTTTAAACATGATGCAGAATTTGAGGCTTACAAACATTTTAACTTAAGTGTATTAGCCAAATGCGCATAATTGGAGGCTTACACCGGGGTTATCGTTTTCATCCGCCACGTAAAAATCCTGCTCGCCCTACTACAGATATAGCTAAAGAAGGTTTGTTTAATATGCTTACTAATCAATTTGATTTTAGTACGTTAAAGGTATTAGATATTTTTGGCGGAACAGGTAGTATTAGTTTCGAGTTTGGCTCGCGAGGATGTGCAGATATCACAACCGTTGAACGCCACTACCCCAATGTTCAATTTATACAACAAACAGCCGCACATCTTCAGTTAAATATACAAGTTTTAAAACAAGATGTGTTTAAATATATTAAACAATGTACTTTTACCTATGATGTTGTTTTTGCGGGACCACCCTATCCCTTAAAAAGCATCCCTGAAATACCTTCTTTAATTTTTGAAAAACCACTATTGAAAACTGACGGTTGGTTGATTGTAGAACACAATCCTAATCACCAATTTGAAGAAGAACCTTACTTTTTAAAATCCAGAAATTATGGAACCTCCATTTTTAGCATTTTTGAAAATACAAAGTCGTAAACCATGAACAAACGTATTGCGGTATGTCCCGGCTCTTTTGATCCTATAACCATTGGACATGTGGACATTATCAAACGAGCAATTCCACTCTTTGATCAAATTATTGTGGCTCTTGGCTATAACCAGCAAAAAAAATATTTGTTTGAAGAATCTAAACGTATTCAATTTATTAATGATATCTTTAAGAAAGAAGACAAAGTTTCTTGTGATGTTTATAAAGGGTTAACAGTCAATTTTTGCAAATCGGTCAATGCTCAATTTTTAATACGTGGTTTACGGTCCTCTGCCGATTTTGAATATGAAAAAGGAATTGCCTTATTGAATCAAAGCATATCAGAAATAGAAACTATATTTTTAATTAGCCGACCTGAATATTCTCACATCAGTTCAAGCATAGTGAGGGAAATTATTATAAATGGCGGTGATGCCAGGCAGTTTTTACCAGAGGAGGTG
>CALHDG010000139.1 GCA_938023075.1 uncultured Chitinophagales bacterium | reverse complement strand
TGCACATAGCCTATGTGTTCTTATATGTCTATGTGGTTCAATTATTTAGGTGTACGACAAATTCCCCAAGTTCAATTAATAATCAATTTCACTATAGTACACTATTTTCTAATTTTCCTTTTTGTACTTTTGTGGGGCACTATAAGTTAACTATTGGAATTAAACCCAAAGCCCTGATTTTATATAGATATTCGGGCGGTACATTCGAAGACTTTTCATTAGAAAAAGGAAAGCGGGAGGTAAAAGATCAGCTATTGAAAGAGCAATATAATTTATGTGCTTATTGCACCGGCTCCATTAGTTTTAATAAAATGAAAATAGAACATTGGCATCCTCAAAAGCACTTTCCTACAAAAGAATTAGATTACAAAAACATGTTAGCTGTTTGTTTAGGTTGCTACAATAGTGGGGAACATTTTCATTGCGATACTAGTAAAGGGGATACAACTATTAACTTAAGTCCTTTAGAAATGGCGCACATTAAACAGTTATCCTACACTAAGTCTACTGGTATTTTAAAGTCATCAAATGCCAATCATCAGCAAGAAATTGATTCTGATAAAATGCTCAATCTAAACATTGCCCCTTTACAAAAAATAAGGAAAGATGTATTGGCTAATTTTAGAATGGCTTTACAAAGAAAATATAAAGACAAATCTGCGAACTATGCCAAAGAATTGGATAAGTTTTCTGCTTAGAAAAATCCATTCTCTAATATCATAATCTGGTATTTAAACACCAAACTGAACAGATAAACATCAACAACAAATCAATCAAAAACCGCCATCAAAATCACCACCATCAAAACCGCCTCTGTTGCGGTTAAAGCGTTTTTTCTGGTTAATGCGATAGCTGAGCGTTAAGGTGCCGGTACGGGCACGCCATTGAAATTCGGATTCTGCATAAAATCCTTCGGCGATGGTTTCGCCTCCTCTTCTTCGGGAGTTAAATACATCTCGAATGCTTAATGTAGCAGTTAGGTTTTTCGATTGTAAGAAATCTTTACTCCAACCAATATCTAAACTTTGCACCGCATTATTATTGCCTTGCGGTGTTTCGCTTCCTCCTCTAAAGTTATACCGAAATTGTAAATTAGAACCTTGCCAAAAAGTGAAACGGGCAGTGGTACGAGCGGTCCATGCAAAATCGTTTACTTCGTTTAGTTTAAATCGTTCGGTAATGGGTTCTCCATCAATTAAATACACCACATTCACAAAATCTTCCGGATTTCTTAAATTAAACACGGTTGTATTCGCATCTATGCGTAACCATTTTAAACCGGAGTACGAGAGGTTGACTTCAACGCCAATATCATCGCGGGTAGAAAAATTAAAGAATTGCAAAACCGTAAATGGCTCTTCCACCACGTAGCGCAATGGTCTAATGGCATCAACAGAATGCCGGTAAAATATGCCGGTTGAAAGAGTGGCTTTTTCCCAAAAACGCAAGTAATTCAACTCGTAAGAATCAGTATATTCCGGAGTTAAGTTGGGATTGCCTCTAAATAAACTTCTTCTATCCGCAAAGGTGATAAAGGGGTTTAAAGAGAAAAACCTTGGCCGGGAAATTCTTCTGCTATAACTTAATTGAATGGCATTAGAGGCACCAATTTCATAGTTTAAAAACAAGCTGGGAAAAAAGTTGGTATAAGCCGTATCTAGGGTTTCAAAATCAGTTTTCAAGAGTTCTGTATCAATATTGCTATGTTCAACACGCAAGCCTGCTTGATAACTAAATGCACCAAATTTATTACCATATTGTCCGTATGCAGCTAATATAATTTCATCGTAGTTAAAGCTATTATCAAAATCTAATGAAGGTTGCCAAATACCATCGTCATCTTGCGTTTCTATCAAAAAATCGTTAGCCACATTTCGGTAAGATGCTCTTGCGCCTATTTCATATTGATGGTCTTTGGCAATAGGCTTTATATAATCGGTTTGAAATTGATAAGTTTTGGTGCCTTCATCAATAGTACCGCGTTGAGCAATGGATGAGCTATTGATATTTACATCCTTTATAAAATCATTCTCTTTATTAAAAATAATGGGTTCATTAAAGTCAGAATATTCTTCCTCTAAATCATCTTCGTACAAAAAAGCGGCAGTTAAAGTATGTTTTCGATTATCGCCAAATTGTTTTCTAAAATTGAGGTTTACTCCACTGCCCGATTCATCTTCCTGTTCATCTTCGGTTCGTTCAAAACTTCTAAACAGGTTTACTGTGGTATTATTATTATTCGTATAATCTTCATATTTGACTGAATTGTTGTTATTATCGTCAGAAATTTTGTAACGGAGTGCTAGCGTTAAACTGGTTTTATCATCAAAAAAGTATTCTGCCCCTCCTCGAAGCGTATTGGTAAAAGCGGTCCGGTTTCGTTTGCTTACATTATTGGTAAAAAAGGTATCTACTGCCAATATAAAAGTATCCATATCATCTAAAAAGAATGATTCTTTATAGGGAAAAAACTGACTATTGTTAAAACCTCCTCCAATATTTTCGCGGTAACGAATACCATAGTTTAAAAACCAATTGAGTTTACCTTTTCGGTAATTTAAGTTTGCCCCTAAACCTGCCGTGTAAGGCAATCCAACAGTCAGATCAAAAGAGCCGTTAAAGCCACTCGCTTTATCTTTTTTTAGAATAATGTTTAAAATACCTGCTTGCCCTTGGGCTTCGTAGCGCGATGATGGGTTGGTAATCACCTCAACCGACTCAATAGTATTAGCTGGAATTGCTTTTAAATTATTGCCCAAATTAGAAGGCAGTCCATCAACTAAAATACGAACTCCTTCGCTGCCTCTAAGTGTTACGGCACCTTCAATATCAACCGTAACCCCGGGTACATTATCCAAAATTTCTTCAGCACTTCCGCCTTGGTTAGCAAGATCTTTTCCTACGGAAAATACTTTTTTATCTAACGAAAAGGTCGTTTCACTTTTCTCCGCTACAACTTCCACTTCTTCTAAATTAATGCCTTCGTTGCCTAAGGTTATGGTGCCCAAATCAAAACTGGTCACCCCACTTTTTACTTGTTGAAAATCAATAGGCAGTTCATCTATCTGTTTTTTATCATAACCTAAAAATTCTACTATCGCATACAATCTCCCTGGTTTGCTTTTTACCGCAAAATTTCCGTTGGCGTCACTTATTCCACCACCTCTTAAACTCGAATCTTTTTTGCTGTAGAAGGCAATTGTCGCAAATTCTAAAGGAGCGCCGGTATTTTCATCTACAATAGTACCCTTTAGGGTTAGCTCAGGCATTTTAAAATTGCGATTGCCTGATGGCTTATTGTTTGGTTGTGCCAAACTAACCATAACAAATAAACAGGTAATAAGTAGTGAAAAAAATACTTTCATTTAAAATCTAAAGATAGTTAACAAGTACAAAGATAGTTCGATTAATCAGTTTGTTGATTTTTAAGTAATAAACTTTTACCAGGATAAATAAATAAACTTTTTATTGATTGTTACTTGGTAACAAATGTTATTTAATGATTTTCAGTATTAACTATTCTAATAAAATATTATTTTTAGGCAATATTATAGGATTATAAAAAAAATAGGTATGATTAGAAATTGCTTTATCACAACACTATTACTCACATTTTTTGTGCTTTCCTATGCACAAGATGACAGCCAAAATGTTGAAAATTTAGGTCAATTAGATTACGACGCTAATTTGAGTGATATTTGGGGCTACGCTACAGAAACGAATGAATATGCCTTAGTAGGTTTATTCAATGCTTTTTCTATAGTTGATGTCACCAACCCAGCCCGCCCCATGGAATTACACAGGGTGCCCGGTGCTGCATCTACATGGCGAGACATTAAAACATGGAACAGTTTCGCTTATGTAGTCAACGAAACCGGTGGAGGTTGTTTAATTGTAGATATGAGTGAGTTACCCGACAAAATTGAAACGTTTGAGTTTACCGGAGATGATGGTAGAAATTTTCAAAGCGCCCATAATGTATATATTGACAATAATGGCTATCTCTATATTATAGGTTCTAATTATCGCAATGGTGGTTGTTTAATTTATGATTTAAACGAAAACCCGACCGAGCCAAGATTTGTTGGATTATATGATGCAGCCTATGTGCATGATGCCTATGCCAGAGATAATCTATTATACACTTTTGAAGGTGGCGACTTGGTAATTGTAGATATCACTGATATAGCCAACCCCACTATTTTAGGTAACGCCACTTCGTTTGGTTATACCCATAACGGTTGGCTTTCTGATGATGGCAAAACTTTATACACGACCGATGAAACCTTAGGCGCTTGGGTAGTTTCCTGGGATGTATCGGACCCTACAGATATTACCTTATTGGATAGATGGCAAAGTAACCCGGGCTCAGGCTCGGCACCGCATAATGCATTTGTATTGGGAGATTTTGTAATTACTGCTTATTATACCGATGGTGTAACGATAACCAATGTAAGCGATCCATCAAATATGATTCAAGTAGGTAATTACGATACCTCAACAGCATCAGGAGGATTTAATGGTGCATGGGGAGTTTACCCCTATTTGCCCAGCGGCAATTTATTAGTTACTGATGTAGATAATGGTTTGTTTGTGTTAGAACCCGATTATGTTCAACCTGGTTTTTTACACGGTAAAGTTATAGATGCCAAAACTGAACTACCTATTTTTAATGCCAAAGTATTGGTTGATGGAGAAACTATATTAACCGATGAAAATGGTGTTTTCAAGTTAGGTAATGTTGATTCTATACAATATGAAATTACTACTTCAAAATTAGGTTACGATGTTAATACGGTTACAGAGGTGCAATTAGTGCCGGGCGAAACCACAACAATAGAGATCGCTTTGAACCAACAACCGCGTGTGTATAATGTAAACGGCAATATATTAAACATTAACAGTAATGAAATAATAGAAAATGGAACCGTTAATTTTATTTTAACAGGCGAGGATATTGCCATTGAAACCATTGATGGTAAGTTTTCAATTGATAGTTTATATGTTGGCGAGTATAGCCTTATTGCCGGTGCTTGGGGTTATTATCCGGTTCAGTTAAAGTTGAATGTTCAACAATCTAACCAAAATATAGATATATTTTTAAATGAAGGAATATATGACGACTTTGTTTTAGACTATGGATGGACTTCTGAAAATTTAAGCGATGTTGGAGGTGCTTGGGAAATAGTAGACCCTCAGGGACATAATTTATTCGGTTTTGCCACTTTACCATCTGTTGATGTATCGAACGATTTCGGCAATACCTGTTTTGTTACAGGTGATAGTGAATCTTTTGATTTTGTTGGTGGTGGAAACAATACTTTGATTTCTCCCCTGTTTGATTGCACAACCATGGAAAAGCCGCACATCAGCTTTTACTCGTATTTCACTAATTTTGGATATTTTGGACCGGGCAACGAAACGGTTGACTTTATGTTAACCAATGGAAATGATACAACCTTATTAGATTTTGATGATAGTGATAATGCTGATCTGGAATGGAAATTTCATAATGTGGCAATTCCACCAAACTTTGAATTAACGGAAAGTATGCAATTTTTTGTAGTAGCCAATGGACCTGATGGACAAGAATTATTGGAAAGCGGTTTAGATGTTTTTCAAGTAGTCGATTCTGCAACAGTAGCTACCGATGGCAGTACCATTAGTTTAGTAGATGATGTTATGCCAAATGTTTTATTGAACACCCAAAACAATAGTTATGATGTTCGTTTAAATGATGAGGTAACTTGTGAAAATGCAAGTTATTATGTCTTGAGCTATGATCGTCAATATTTTAGTAATATTGCGATAGATGAAAATGGGGTGTTAAGTTTTGATGTCAACAATTTTGCAGCATTGGGCGAATACGAAATTACTTATGGCGCAACTTGTGGTGGTTTAGATCAGGAAACCGCTTCCGTTAAAGTAACAATTGATGATGAAGTTGGAATTTTTAATGCGAATTCAAATATTATAATTTTTGGTATTGTGCCTAATCCCGCAACTAACCGGATTGAAATTAGTGGCTTACAAACGTATAACCTAAGTAACTTGCAAGTGAAAGTTTACAATGCAACCGGACAGCAAGTATTAAATAATGCTTTACAGCCTGATTATTCAATGGCAATTGATGATTTATCGAATGGCTTGTATATGCTTTCTGTAATAGACAACGATATAATTATTGGTAACGCTAAGTTTATAGTAGAGTAAAAAACTAAAAACGCAAATCGTATTTTAAATGGACGTTTTACATAGGACGTCCATTTTTATTTTATATGCCAACCGTTATTTTGAAAAACTGCCGCTAGCCTTCTAGCCCCGATTGCAACGGTTATGTTGCATGCAGCAAAGCCTTGAAGCCAAGCGCAACATTTGAGTGGAAAGCGGGCTGCGCCTTTCTTTGGTGTTCATCGCTTCGCTTCAAAAAAATATTTTTAAAAAAGAAGGTAAGATTTCAATTTGTTGAACCTTTTTTCGTTTTTGGAGTCTATTGCTTGGGTGTTTTAAGATGTTTACCCCTATTGATTATTATTAAAGTGTTTGCAAAATATGATGTACTTTTTCACTAAATATAAATATCTATTAATTTAGCGCGTCTATGATGAAACCGCATGTTGTTTTAAAGGTATTGCCAGTCGTAATTTGCTTAGTATTTTGGTGTTCATCTAATGAAGCAGGATTGAACGAAAATTTTGTTTTATCAGAACCAGATGAGCCTTTAATGAGCCTCTCGGAGATGTATAACAAGCATACCACTATTGATTGGGTGGAACAAACCTTATCTCAAATGTCGTTAGAAGAAAAGATAGGGCAGTTGATGATGGTGGCGGCTTACAGCACTAAAGGCGAATCGCACATAAAAGATATTAAGAGTTTGGTGCAACGTTATCAATTGGGTGGCTTAATATTTTTTAAAGGGGAGCCGACTAAACAAGTTGAACAAACCAATTTATATCAATCAGTTTCAAAAATACCGATGCTGATTGCTATTGACGGAGAGTGGGGTTTGAGTATGCGTTTAGATAGTACGGTACAGTATCCACGGCAATTAATGCTGGGTGCTTTACAAGATAATTCGCTCATTTACGAAATGGGTAAACAAGTGGCGCAACAATGCAAACGCATGGGCATTCACATTAATTTTGCGCCGGTGGTTGATGTAAATAATAACCCCAATAATCCGGTAATTAACGATCGTTCTTTTGGTGAAGAAAAATACAATGTTTCTTCCAAAGGGATTTCGTATATGCGCGGGATGCAAGAAAACGGTATTATGGCTTGCGCTAAACACTTTCCTGGTCATGGCGATACTAATGTTGATTCGCATAAAGATTTACCCGTAATTGGACATGATATTGACCGTTTAAGAAGTGTAGAATTTTTTCCTTTTCAGGAAATGATTAAAAATGGTTTACAAAGTATGATGGTGGCACATTTAAATATCCCTGCTTTAGATGCTACGCCTAATCAAGCCTCTACCCTATCCAAACCAATTGTTACTAATTTACTTAGGCAAGAAATGGGCTTTAACGGCTTGGTTTTTACCGATGCCTTAAATATGCAAGGCGTTGCCAAATATTATGGTGCCGGCGAAACCGAAGTGAAAGCATTTATGGCAGGTAATGATGTGTTATTATTCCCCACCGATGTAGGCAAAGCCATTGATGCCATGAAAACTGCGGTGTTAAATGGCAGCATTACGCAAGCTCGGTTAGATGAAAGTGTTCGTCGTATTTTAAAAGCTAAGTTTTTTTTGGGTTTAAAAGATTTTACCCCTATTGAAACCAATAACTTAACTACCGACTTAAATAAAATCGGCTACGAGTTATTGAACAGAAAAATTGCAGAAAAAGCAATGACTTTGGTGCAAAACAATAAAAATATTGTACCCTTAAAAAACCTCCAAAATTTAAAAATTGCGACTTTAAATATAGGTGACAAAGCCAACAATATTTTCCAGAAAACCTTAGGTTACTATGCACCGGTTGATCATTATTTTTTACGCAAAAAAGCTACTTCACAAGACCGGCAGAACTTACAAAATGCTTTACGGGGTTACAATTTAGTGATTATCAGTATGCACGAAATGAGCCGTTATGCCCATAAAAATTTTGGTTTACGGCAAGCTAATATTGATTTGATACAACAAATTAGCCAGCAAATAGAAACCATTTTGGTTGTGCATGGTTCGCCTTATAGCTTAGAAAGATTTCCAGGACAGCAAACCTTAATTTGCAGTTATGAAGATAATGCCTTAAACCAGCAAATGGCTGCTCAGCTTATTTTTGGTGCCACCGCTGCCGAAGGAGCATTACCGGTTACGGCATCGCAAGAATACTATTTTGGGAAATCTGTAAAAACCCAAGGCGGCTTGCGTTTAAAGTATACGGTACCCGAAGAAGTTGGTTTAAATCGCTTTGACTTTATTGAAATTGACAATATTGTAAATGAAGCCATTAGTGATAAAGCCACACCGGGCTGTGTGGTGTTAATGGCAAAAGATGGTAAAGTGATCTTTTACAAATCGTACGGGCATCATACCTACGACAAAAAAGAATTGGTGCATCCGGCAGATATTTATGATTTGGCTTCTATTACGAAGGTTTGCGCTACTAATTTATCTTTAATGAGTTTAGAAGAGAAAGGCAAGATCAGTATTGATCAAAAGTTGGGTAAATATTTAAGCAAAGTAAAAAACTCGAATAAAGCCGATTTAAAAATAAAAGATATTTTGATCCACGAATCGGGTTTAGTGTCTTGGATTCCCTTTTACATTAATACGATTGATGAAGATGGAAAGTTGTTAGATCAATATAAAAAATCGCCAACGGGTTCTTACAAAATTAAGGTTGCCGAAAATTTGTTTATGGACAAAAACTACGTGACTGAAATGTGGGACACCATCCGTACTTCTGAATTGTTGAATGAAGGTAAATATAAGTATAGTGATCTCGGCTATTACATGTTTCACGAAATGATTGAAGAACAAACCAAAGCACCGCTTGAGGTATATACTAACCGCAATTTTTATCGTCCGCTCGGTTTAAGTACTATGGGCTTTAATCCTTTAGATAAGTTTAGAAAAGAATACATAGTACCTACTGAAAAAGATGGCTATTTTAGAAATCAACTGTTACACGGTTATGTGCATGATATGGGCGCGGCTATGCTTGGTGGCGTAAGTGGTCATGCCGGTTTATTTAGCAATGCCAACGATTTAGCAGTGGTTTTTCAAATGTTGCTGAACAAAGGTACTTATGGTGGGCAACGTTATTTTAAACCGGAAACGATTGAACAATTTACCTCCATACAAAAAGAAAACAACCGGCGGGGTTTAGGTTTTGACAAACCGAATTTAGAAGATTTAGAAAACAGCCCTTGCTGTGAAGCGGCTACTCCGCAAACTTTTGGGCATACTGGTTTTACCGGCACCGGTGCTTGGGTTGACCCCATACACAATATCGTTTACGTATTTTTATCTAATAGGGTTCACCCTGATATGACCAACAACAAATTGTTTAAAGATGATATTAGAACACGCATTCAACAAGTGATGTATGATGCTTTAGATAATGCCGGAATGCGCTAATTGTATTGCTTTTTTTTGAAACTTTTTTTTCACATAAACCGTATCATAATGTGGAAATTAAATAAAGTTTAATGGTTTATAATAATACATTCGTTCCTCAACTACCAAATTTTAATGAAAATTCTACTTTAACCAATACAACTGCTAAGGAAAATACTTCTTATAAACGAGAGGAACTTACTAAATATAAATTACATCTAAAAAAAGCTAAACATTTCTTTAAAACAGATGAATTGATTGAAGCCTACCATAACTATATTTTAGCTAAAAGTATAGCGTCAAATATTTTATGGTACGAAGCTGAGGCACATTGTTTAATGGCTATTGGTACTATTAACACCACCTGGGGTAAGTTTGATGTAGCCTATAAAAATTATATGGAATGTCTTAATCTTGTTATTGATAAAGATTTGAGCAATTCAGTAAGTTTAATTTATTTTAGATTAAGTGATTATTATAAGAAAACGAATCAACCAAAATTGAGTAAAGAATATTCAGAAAAAGCAATTAATTCAATTAAAAAAACTACCCTTTTGGAATAGAAATAATAAACTCTGCCCCCTTGTTTAATTTAGATTTTACAGATATATTACCATTGTGCTTTTCTATTACAGTTTTGCATATAGATAAACCTATTCCGGTACCATCATAATCTTTTCTATTTTCTAAGCGTTTAAACAAGGTGAAAATATGATCAAAGTATGCTTCTTCAATACCTATTCCGTTATCTTTTATTGAGAATTTATAATCAGTTTTGGTACTTTTATTTTTGATGGTAATCATAGGTTTGGCTTTGTTGGTAAATTTGATAGCATTACTTATCAGGTTTTGGAAAAGTTCGTGAATCAACATTTCGTCTCCAATTATTTCCCCTAATTCATCTACCTTTATAGTAATATTTTTACTTTTTATACCAACTACGTGCTCCTTAATTATGGTGGCTACTATTTTGTGAAGGTTGATTAGTTTGGGGTTAAAATCTTTACTTTCAATTCTCGAGTACTCCAACATATTTTCAATTAGCTTAAACATACGCTGACCAGAAGTGGTAATAAACTCTAATAACTCATCTAAATTTGAGGTGTCCTTTTTTTCAATTTTTCGTTGAATTAACTGACTGAAAGAAATAATACTTCTAAGGGGTTCTTTCATATCATGAGAGGCAACGTAAGCAAATTTTTCTAACTCTAAATTAGCCTTAATATATTTTTGCAGCTTTTGGTTACTTTCTTTTAATTCTTCCAGCTTTTCGTTTAGTTCAAACTTGGTATTTTCTAATTCAGTTGCATCTCTCATTACAATGGTTACATTGCCGTTTTTAATTGGGCTAAATCTGGCTTCAATAAATTGATGGCTACCATTTAAATGGTTAAACGAAATCGTTTCTATTTTACTTTTCCTCGTTTTTAAACATTCTTTAAAAGTCTTTAAAATAGCCGTTCTTAAATCAGTTGAAATAAAATCTACATTAGCTATGTTTTTAGCTTTAACAGTTGATAGTATGTTTTTAGAGGAGGTTAAAGGATTTTCGTATTTGTCGCCCACAATTACTTCTACTATAGTCCCTTTTTTATCGAGCTGTAGCATAATGTCTGGAAAGCCCTCTAATATGGCATTCAGTTTATCATTTTCTAAACGGTATTTTTCGGCAACATCTTCAAACACTTTATTCAAGTTTTTTATTTCGGTAATGTTATATAAGGTAATAACAATGCCGTTAGTTAAACCGGTAGTGGTTCGGTATGGTAAAATATGTGCCATTAGCCATTGTTCATTTTCGGTCAATAATTCTTGAGCAATAACTTCACCAGTTGCCAGTACTTTTACAACATCTTGCCTCAAATCTGGATAGTCAAATTTTAACCGGATTTCATCAATTGGTCTACCAATATCTCTATTTCGTAAATTTAAGCCAATGTTTACAGCATCGGTAAAGCGCCTAATGTTTAAATTTTTATCTAAAAATATGGTTCCAACATCTATGTTTTTTAACAGGTTATGCATGTCATCATTCAGCTCGGTAAGCTCTCCAATTTTTGCTTGATGTTCGGCATTAACTGTCAGCAACTCTTCGTTAACCGATTGTAACTCTTCATTAGTACTTTGTAATTCTTCATTAGAAGAAAGCAATTCTTCATTAGTAGCTTGTAGTTCTTCATTGGTAGTTTCCATTTCTTGAGTAACCGATTGCAAGTTTTGTTGATACTCTTTTAATTCGTATTCTAAATCGGTAATACGTGTTTTGGTAAACTCTTCTATTTTAACCTCTGTTGTTTTTGTTTTCTTTTTATTAGTTTCTTTTACATTAATAAAAGAAATTCTAACTACCGTTTGATTAATATGTTCAATAAAGTGTGGTACAATATCAATATCAATTACTTTGGGTACTTCCAAAAGCGTGCAGTCAACATCTACATAATAAGTAGGTTTATTTTTTTTAAAGGCTCGTTTAACACCGGCAGATAAAACAATACGCAACGATTCTTCTATCATGTCTTCAAAATTTAACCGAACCGTATTGCGAGGCAGTTTTAAGTAAGCATCCGTGCTGCCATACAGGTGCAGTATATCCATTTTTTTATCCACATAAATACTGGGCGGGATGTAACTATCCATCAACTGACTGTTGAAGAATTTTTCTATGCTTTTTACAAAAGGAGTGGTCGTTTCGGTATCTTTTTTATATGAAAAACTATTGCTAACTGGTAGCGTAATATTCTTATCTAAAAAACTGCCAGAAAGAAACTTAGCCGTTTCTTTTACATAATATATTTTCTGTTTCTTATCAAACACAGCAATGTCTTTGTGCACATAACTACCTAAGGTTTCGCTACTGCCCAGAAACAAAAAACCCTTGCTTTTTAGCGCGTAATGAAAAACGCTCATAATGGTCTTTTGCATTTCGGCATCAATGTAAATCAATAAATTTCTACAACTAATAAAATTAATTTTGGTAAAAGGCGGGTCTTTTAATAAATTGTGATAGGCAAAAACAACGCGGTCTCTTATATTTTGCACCACTTTATAGGTGTTTTCAGCCGTTACCGTAAAATATTTTTCTAATAAGTGTTGCGGCACTTCATTGTCAATACTTATCGGATATTCGCCTATGTTGGCTTTTTCTAAAGCACTTTTATCAATGTCGGTAGCAAAAATTTTTATTCGATTATACATTTTATTGGATTGGGAATATTGGTCGAATAAAATAGCTAACGAATAGGCTTCTTGACCAGTAGAACAGCCCGGACACCAAATACGCAGCTCATCAGTATTATTTATACTTTCAAATATTTTTGGTACTACTTCATTTTCTATAAACCAAAAAGCTTCCTGGTCTCTAAAAAAACTACTTACACCAATTAAAAACTCATTTTTTAACAAGTGTATTTCGTTTTCATTTAAGTACATATACTCAAAGTACTTTTTCAGGTTTTGTTTTTGAGTTACCGCCATGCGGCGTTGTATTCTACGAACAATTGTATTTTTTTTGTAGGTGCTAAAGTCAATATCCGTTTTTTCTTTTATCAACTCAAAAATACGGGCAAGGTTATTTTTATCTAACGAAATTTTGTGTGCTAAATCTTCATCATTACCATTTTTAGTTAATTCAACATAGTGTACAATTTCTTTCAACATTTCATCTGGCGATAAAACCAAATCAACAAAGCCGGTATTAATTGCATTTTTGGGCATACTGTCAAACTTGGCAAAGCTGGGGTCAGAAACAATGGTCATTCCTCCCGCTTTTTTAACATCTACAATGCCTTTAGTGCCATCATTACCGCTACCAGAAAGTACAACGCATATCGCATTCTCTTTTTGTTCAAGTGCCAACGAACTAAAAAAAACATCAATGGGGTGGAAACTACCGGGTCCAATTCTGGGGCTGAGCTTTAAAGTAGTGCCGGCTAAAGTAAGTTGCTTTTTAGGTGGGATAATATAAATATTGTTTGGCTTTACTTTGGTATTGTGCTTAATTTGATGCACCGGTAATGCCGTTTGTTTGCCCAATAAATCTACCATTAAACTTTTGTAATCGGGCGATAGATGCAAAACAATAACATAAGCTGGGTTACTTGCTTGACTAACTTCTATAGACTCGCCATTTAAAGTAGAGGAGAAAAAAGCTTTAATTGCCTCCAAACCACCAGCCGAAGCGCCTATGCCTACAATACGAGTTGTTTCTTTTTTTATTTCCTGAATCATTTTAAATAGCTAATTTTTATTATGAGGTTTTTCAATAATATGCATCGTTCTCTTATTATTTATACGACCGATAAGGTTATATGTTTTAACAAATGTATGGTTGATACACTAATGCAAAATACAATAAATTAACTGCATATCCGTCTTTTATAAGATGAAATGCTCCTTATTATTAATGCTTTCATTTTATCAAATGAATTTTATGATATTGGTACTACTACCATTTTAATAGAAGCATTAGTTATTTTACTATACAAAGTCAGCCAGACTAATTCCCCTTCAATTGTTGAAGAGCCTTGCCTGTACCGATACTTCGGTAGGTGGGCTTTTTCGAAAGAAAAAGGTCGGGATAGTTTAAAAACTTAGGAATGAGGAGAAAAAATTTCCCAATGCTGAGAAAGCTATTTTTTGATAGAATAGTTGAAAAACGAAGGCTTCCTGAAACTTCGGGAAGGCAAGGCTTTTTGAGGAAGTATATCGGAAAACGGTAAAGTCAGATAGCAAATTTATTTTTTCTCATTCCTAAGCCGTATTTTCACCCCATGAGTAACAAAGAAGTAGCGCAATACTTTAAACTATTGGGCAAGTTATTAGAGCTGCATGGGGAAAATCCGTTTAAAACCCGAACCTATGCGAATGCGGCTTTTCAAATAACGCGCTTAGAAAAGCCATTAAAAAAAATGGAAACGGAGGAGATGGCAGCCATTAAAGGTTTTGGGAAAGCCGTAGTTGCCAAAATTGAAACGATACTCACCACGGGTGCTTTACCACAATTAGAGGCTGTTATTGAGCAAACCCCTAATGGCTTATTAGAGTTGATTAGTTTAAAAGGAATTGGAGCCAAAAAACTGGGAGTTTTATGGAAACAATTGGGCATTGAATCTGCCGGTGAATTATTGTATGCATGCGAAGAAAACCACTTAACCTTGCTAAAAGGCTTCGGTGAAAAAACACAAGACAATATTAAAACCGCTTTAGAATACTATTTAAAAAACCGCCACAAATATCATTATGCCGACGCTTTAAGAGTTGGAGACAGTTTATTAAAAGATTTATACGAAGAAGGCTTTACCGGCTGTCAGTTTACCGGAGCAATAAGACGTAAATTAGATATTATAGAAAAGATAGAAATTATTGCTTTACAAAAAGACGAAAAAGCACTAATTGATTTTTTGAAGAAGGCGGTAGATACCTTAAATGTATCCACTCAAAAAATAGAAGGGTCTACCATTCAGGGGATTGCTTTCGAAATTATATTTGCTGAAGAGATGCACTTTCCTCTCCTTTGGTTTAAAAGTACTGCTACTGCAGCGCATCTTCAATTAACTAAAGCCAATAATTTAAAAGGTAACTTTCCATCAGAAGAAGCTATTTACCAAAGTTTGCAACTGCCTTACTTTGAACCTGAATTGAGAGAAGGCTTACAAGAATTACAGTTAGTAGATAAAATGCCCAACTTAATTAAACCGGCTGATATAAAAGGCGTAGTGCACAACCACTCCACCTACAGCGACGGCAGTAATACCTTGAAAGAAATGGCGGAGGCGTGTAAAGAATTGGGCTACGAATATTTCGTCATTTCCGACCACTCTAAAGCAGCATTTTATGCAGGCGGTTTAAAAGAAGAAGAAATTGAGCAGCAACATCAAGAAGTAGACCAACTAAACCAAACAATGGCACCCTTCAAAATTTTTAAAAGCATTGAATGTGATATTTTAAGCGACGGCAGTTTAGATTATGATGACAGCATACTCCAAACTTTTGATTTGGTAATCGCCTCCATTCACTCTAACCTAAAAATGGAGGAAGCTAAGGCAATGGATAGACTCATCAAAGCTATCGAAAATCCATATACGCATATTCTGGGGCATATGACAGGACGATTACTTTTGGCACGCGTAGGCTATCCTATAAATCATAAAAAAATAATTGATGCTTGCGCGGCTAATAAGGTGGTTATTGAGTTAAATGCTAGCCCACATCGTTTAGATATTGATTGGCGTTTAATACCCTATGCTTTAGAAAAAGGAGTAAAAATTTCTATTAATCCCGATGCCCATAGCATTGCCGGTATACAAGATATTTATTATGGCGTTTGTGCGGCAAGAAAAGGATATTTAGAGGCAGCTCAAACTTTAAATGCACAATCACCTGATGTTTTTTTGGAATGGTTGAGGAAATAAAATAGGCTTTGTATTTTACGAAGAACAGCAGTTTCAAAATCTTAATATGAATATTAAAAAGGAATGAGATTAACTTCCTTCTTATAAAAACCGGTAAGTAACACCTAACCTGGCTAAATGAATATTGCCATAGCCAAACTCTCCGTAAACGCCTACATTTTTATTTATATATATACGTGCACCAGCATTAACAAAGTACATAAAAGAAGGAACTTCTACCGAAGATTTGTTGAGTAATTCAGCTGCATAATCTTCTAAAACGGATTCAACCAAGGTTTCTCTTTGGTTAAAACTGTAACCAAGATAACCTGCTGCATAAGTATCAATTTTAGGAAGTATCCTTTTATGAAGGCTTAACTTACCACCTAAGGTGACTACATTTAACCGTTGTTTTATCGTTGTATTCTCGCCACTAATTTGATTGCTAATGCAGTCTAAGCCATTCAAAATATCTTCGAGACTACCAATCTGATTGATACATTCTGCACTTTCTCCAAGTATAGTACCTAACTCATCTATGCTCGGAGTATATTGGGCATTTACCCGATAGTAATTAGCAAAAGCACCGAGGCTAAGGTTGCTGTTTACACTGTAGTTATAATCTAAGTTAAGGGAGGGACTGGGGTTACCATCAATACTATTAATGT
The DNA here is from genome assembly GCA_938023075.1 of uncultured Chitinophagales bacterium. GTDB lineage: Bacteria > Bacteroidota > Bacteroidia > Chitinophagales > JAHDHT01 > CALHDG01. The sequence continues at coordinate 29,351 of CALHDG010000139.1, read as the reverse complement.
TGGCAAGGCTAAAAGAAAATTTAACCGGATTAAAAAAGCCCGCCGATAAATTTATATAATGCGTATGCTTGTTATTATATTTTTCATTGTACGCAGTATCGGAAGGATTGGTGAGCGCATCAACCAACTGGGCTCCATCTATATTAACCTGCGCTTGCAGGCTATAGGCGAATAGGGTCATCAGCAAAACACAAATTATTCTCATATTGAATGAGACGGATAGCCACGGAAAAGTAATGTTTGCTTTGTAGTTTCTACGCATTACTAAACCATAAAGTAGTTCACGCTTTTGCATCAATTTTTTTTTTTTGAAGCGAAACCTTGTAGCATTATAATAACGATAGTCCCGCTTTCCGCTCAAATGCCATTTGCCTGCGCTGCAAAAGCCACTTAAAATGGCATAACCGCTGCAATCGGGGCTAGTTTGCAAACTTCGGTTCTTCGTACAAACAAAAAAACAAAGACACTCGAAAACAAGCAAATAACAACCACTTTGATGAGTTAGTCCAATTTTTTCAAAAATCAATTCAAATCATCAATAGAAATTAAGTTTCATGTTCATTGTTATACCAAATGGAATGTTTAGGTTTTCCATCTTTTAAAGAAAGATAAATCCTAGTGCGCCTCCAACCAATGTGCCCCAAGCCCCGAGTCAACTACTAAAGGTACTGCCATTGGAATGGCATTACCCATATTTTCCACTACTAACTCCCGAAGTTCGTCTAGCTCGTTTTTGTGGGCATCAAAAACCAATTCATCGTGTACTTGTAAAATGAGTTTGGATTGTAAGTTCCGTTCTTGCATCACCTGATGTATTTTTATCATAGCAACTTTCACCAAATCGGCAGCAGTACCTTGTATAGGTGAGTTGACCGCGTTGCGTTCGGCGAAACCGCGAACGGTAGCATTTCTTGAATTGATGTCTTTTAGTTTTCGCCGTCTGCCTAAAATGGTTTCAACATAACCATGTTCACGGGCAAATTCTTTCATGCTTTCCATATATTTTTTAATGAAGGGATACTCCGTAAAATATTCATCAATTAACGTTTGTGCTTCTTTACGCGGAATTTTTAACCGTTGTGATAAGCCATAAGCCGAAATACCATAAATCAACCCAAAGTTAACCGTTTTGGCATTGCGGCGCATCGTGTCGTCCACTTCATCAACACTTACTTTATATACTTTAGAGGCAGTTACTTTGTGAATATCAATGCCATCTTTAAAGGCTTGTATCATCGTTTCATCTTTACTTAAAGCGGCAATAATGCGCAACTCCACTTGCGAATAGTCGGCGGATAACATTACAAAATCATTGTTTCGGGGAATGAAAGCTTCTCTTACTCGCCTACCCTTCTCTGTTCTAATCGGTATATTTTGTAAATTTGGATTGTTGGAACTTAGCCTGCCGGTTGCCGCCACAGCCTGATTAAAAGATGAATGAATTCGACCTGTGCGTGGATTAATTAGCGTTGGTAATGCATCTACATAAGTAGACTTTAACTTATTGGAAGTCCGGTATTCTAATATTTCATTCACAATCGGATGTTCTTCAGCCAACTTCAACAAGGTTTCTTCATTGGTAGAATATTGCCCGGTTTTGGTCTTTTTTCCTTTATAAGGAATTTCCATTTTATCAAATAACATCGTACCCAATTGCTTGGGCGAATCTAAATTAAATTCCTCTCCAACTTCTTTATATATTTTTTCTCTTATATTAAAAATGTCTTCCGTTAATTCTTTAGAATACTGATTTAAGAAGTCTTTATCTATTAAAACTCCGTTGTATTCCATTTCTGCTAATACCGGCACCAAAGGCACTTCTACTTCATGATAAAGTTTTTCTAAATTTTGATCTTTTACTTTAGGTTTTAGATAATGAAATAACTGTAAAGTAATGTCGGCATCTTCAGCGGCATACTCCGTTATTTTTTCTAAGTCGGCATCGCGCATGCTACCTTGCTTTTTACCTTTTTTACCAATAAGTTCTTCAATGGCAACCGGTGTATAGTTTAAATACGACTCTGCTAAAAAAGTCATGTTGTGCCGCATTTCGGGTTCTAATAAATAATGTGCCAGCATGGTATCTTCTAAAGTTCCTTTTATCTCAATACCATACCACTTCAACATTAACATATCATATTTTATGTTTTGTGCAACCTTGACAATCTTTTCGTTTTCAAAAACGGTTTTAAAATGAGCCACCGTTTGTTTTGCCTTTTCCATGTCTTCCTCAACGGGTATGTACCATGCTTTAGTTGGTTCCACTGAAAATGAAAGTCCGACTAACTCGGCTTCATTCGCATCAATACCGGTGGTTTCTGTATCAAAACAAAGGAGCTTTTGCTTATTCAAATGCTTTGCCAACTTTTTGATGTCCGCTTCGGTATTGACACAAATATATTCGTGAGCTACATCTGCCAAAGTCTTCCCCACATTTTCTGGTTCGGCGGTTTCTTCAGCCGCTTCATTCGCATCACCTTGATTGAATAAATCTCGCTGTCCGCTTTTGCCACCACTTAAATTCACATTATACGAATCACCGAGAATTCGCTTACCCATGGTTCTAAACTCCAACTCCGCAAAAATGGCTGAGAGGCTTTCTTTATCGGGTTCTTCTAATATAAAATCATCAAAATTATACTCAATAGGCACATCAATAATGATAGTCGCCAACTGCTTTGACACACGGGCTAACTCTGCATGCTCTTCAACTTTTTCTTTTAGTTTTCCTTTTAATTGATCGGTATTTTCCAGCAAATTTTCCATGTTATCAAATTCCTTCAACAGTTTACAAGCCGTTTTTTCACCCACGCCCGGTATTCCTGGAATATTGTCTACTTTATCCCCCATCAAGCCCAACATATCAATTACCTGATCCACTCGTTTTATATCCCACTTTTCGAGAATTTCGGGAACGCCATAAATTTCTTCGGGTTTGCCTCGGTAAGGTGGTTTGTACATAAACACCTTATCATTGACCAATTGCCCATAATCTTTATCAGGCGTAATCATATAAACGGTATACCCTTCGCTACCTGCTTTTTTAGCGAGGGTACCAATAATATCATCTGCCTCATAGCCATCTAATTCTAAAATAGGAATTTTAAAACCCTGCAATATTTGCTTGATATAAGGAATAGAATTTAGTAAGTCCTCCGGAATTTCCTGACGATTGGCTTTATAATCATCCACAAATTTATCGCGTTCCGTTGGGGCATGAGTATCAAAAGCAATGGCAATGTGCGTAGGTTGTTCTTTGGTGATAAACCGGTTCAAGCTATCGGTAAACAAACTGATTGCCGTGGTGTTCATCCCTTTTGAATTGAACAAAAAGTTATCGCCTAAGCCATAATACGCTCTGTATATTAAAGCCATTGCATCTAACAACAACATTTTTTTTGCCTCTTTTGCCATAATATTGAAACCTATAATTGATTTGCTCAAAGTTAGAAAAATGGTGGGGCTTTGCAAGTGGGTTTCCATAACATTACAAAAGAGTAAAATCAGTCAATAAACTTTGGAGTTTTGAAGGATTGATTGTAAAATTGTTATATTGGAAATTAATCTTTTTTTATGAAAAACTATTTTTGATAGGCGAGGCGATAACGTAGACATTAAGTTTGATGCTATAACATTCATTATAAATCTTTTGCAAAAAGATAATCCCATAAGGATGACAGCTTGGTAGCCTAAAATGTTAAAAAATTAGTGCATATCCGTAGGAGCGATACAGCAAAAAGTTAATCAAAGTGTTGATTCTACGGAGTTCAATTAAAATAAATTGATTAACTACCTAAATGTAACACCTAAAGTGCTCGAATGCAGTAAATCAAATTCAATTTTAGCCAATGAAAAATACATCAGTTTATTTAGTTCATAGCACTTAAGCTAAGGCTTTTCAACAAACTCAAGTAGAAAAAGAGTCTAAACAGATGGTAAATTTGTTTTTGTAGCATTGCTTAACAACGAGCCGTCTTCTTCTTTTTACCAATGCGCCCCATATCGGCAACCTTGTCAATATATTCGGTAGCTAGTGGTACACGGCAAGCAGTGCCAGCCATATCTACTTCCACTTTACCAATTTTTTCGGCAACAACTTTGGCTTTGTCGGTTAAAGGTGCTAAACAAGTGCCAACGGCAATTACAAAACCATTCATCGTATAACGCACTCTGTTGGGTGCTTTATGAATTTCTTTGGCTACTCTTTTGAGTAACTTGTCGAAAGCTTTAATATCTAACTGAGAGTCTAAGCGCACTGCAACCAAATTAGCTAAGGTTGACCAACCGGCTGCCGCAATCATTTCGTCGTCCGATTCAATCCATTCTAAGCCTAATTCAAAGCCGTAACAACTTTCTGCGGTAATCCATGCTACGGTATATTCGCTTACCATATACCAGTAGGCATTTTCTACCCATTTACGTAAATTCTTTTTGGTCATCCGGTTTTCATCGGCAATTAGTCCTGCTAAATACATAGCATCAGAATTACCTGTATCATACAGCTCTAAAGCTACCTCATGATCTTTTTTCACTTTGCGTTGTATCCGTTTTAAGTCAGATACTTTTACGCCAAAAATTGGTTCGCGAGCACCGTGTTTCATATGCACTCGCTTGGTATTCTCATTGGCGTAGGTTTCCAGTTCTGCCAAAATTTCGGGAACGGTCATTTTTATGGTGATACTACCCATTAGATAAAATTTTAAATTGGTTTATGTTGACTGCAAAGGTAATTATAATTCGCTTTTTAATAAAGTTTGTAAAACATTTTTCACTCTATAAAAATATACCGAAGCAATTGAGAAATTGTTACAAAATTTAGTAAGCAATTAAAGGGAAGTTTATAGAGTGTTGAAAGGTGAGTAGCATTTTTTGGCATTGAACGTGGATTAACCAATATTATATCACTGTATTTTCACTACTGAATAACGGAAATTGTACCACTCCTTTGGAGTTTTCTCAGTATTGATTAAATCTAATACCAAATTTTCGCTCACATAGAGTTCAGTATTGCCATAAAAAATTTTATGCGATTTTCATACCTTGTTCGGATAGTACAATAACAAATTCCAACAGAACTTATATCTTTGCCATCATTCAAAATTTGAAATACAAATAAATGTCAGAAAATAAATACGATGTAACGGTTATTGGCTCAGGTCCTGGTGGTTATGTGGCAGCAATCCGTTGTGCGCAATTGGGTTTAAAAACGGCTATTATTGAGCGGTATCCTACCCTCGGAGGCACTTGCTTAAATGTGGGTTGCATTCCATCAAAAGCCTTGTTAGATTCGTCGGAACATTATCACCAAGCCGCTCATCAATTTGCAGAACACGGTATACAAGTAAGTGATTTAAAGGTAGATTTTAAGCAAATGGTGAACCGAAAGAGAGGTGTAGTGGAACAGACTACTAAAGGCATCGATTTTTTAATGAAGAAAAATAAAATTGACGTGCATACCGGGCATGGTTCGTTTAAAGATAAAAACACTATAGTTATTGATGATGGAAAAAATCAAAAAGAAATTACTACGGACAAAACCATAATTGCCACCGGCAGCAAACCGGCTTCTTTACCTTTTATTGAAATTGATAAAAAAAGAGTGATTACCTCTACAGAGGCATTGGAGTTAGAAGCCGTGCCCAAAACCATGATAGTGATTGGTGGTGGCGTAATTGGTATGGAAATGAGTTCGGTATATGCTCGTTTAGGTACTAAGGTTACGGTTGTTGAATATTTGGATCATATTATTCCTGGCATGGATAAAGCCTTGGGTAAAGAGTTGCTAAAAGTAATGAAAAGAGGATTGGGCGTTGACTTCCATTTAAGCCATAAAGTAGTAGGGGTAAAAGCAAACGCAAAATCGGTAACGGTAACTGCAGAAAATAAAAAAGGCGAAGCAGTTGATTTTAAGGCAGACTATTGTTTGGTTTCCATTGGCAGAAGACCGTATACAGATAATTTAGGCTTGAAGAATGTGGATGTTGCTTTAGATGACAAACGCCGTATTGTAACCGATGAACATTTAGAAACTTCAACAAGTGGCATTTATGCCATTGGAGATGTAGTAAAAGGAGCCATGTTAGCCCATAAAGCCGAAGAAGAAGGCGTGTTTGTAGCAGAAACCATTGCGGGACAAAAGCCACATATCAACTATAACTTAATTCCGGGAGTGGTGTATACTTGGCCCGAAGTTGCCGGAGTTGGGTATACCGAAGAACAATTGAAAGACAAAGGAGTAGCTTACAAAACGGGGGCTTTCCCATTTAAAGCGAGTGGCAGGGCACGCGCCAGTATGGATACCGATGGTTTTATAAAAGTATTAGCCGACCAAACCACCGATGAAATTTTGGGTGTCCATATGATTGGTCCGCGCATTGCCGATTTGATTGCCGAAGCCGTGGTTGCCATGGAGTTTCGTGCCAGTGCCGAAGATGTTTCGAGAATGAGCCACGCCCACCCAACTTTTACTGAGGCGATGAAAGAGGCTTGTTTAGCTGCTACGGAGAATCGGGCTTTGCATGTTTAGGTTAAACAGTTAAAGTAATGTGTTTAAATCCATACAAAAATCGTCATTCTGAGAAGATGCTACACGAAGTGAAGTAGCTTGCTCAGAATCTGTCAGATTGAAAGAAGTATTGGTTAAGCTAACATTAGTTGAAGTAGTTGAGAGATACTGAGCATTTATTCCACTTCGCTCCATAAATCTCAGTATGACGTGGGTGCCTGAGCTTAGATAGGTAGCGAATCTCAATATGACAAATGTTATTTATGAGTGTTTAAATTTATGAAATATCATAACTATCTGATTTTCATATGTGTCCAGTTTTAAAACGGATAGCTTACAACTTACAAAACAGCCTGCATCGCCTCATCCAACTCCGGATATTGAAAAACATATCCTTTCTCTATAATTTTATCGGCACTTACTTTAGCACTGTCTAAAACTATCTGCGACATTTCGCCCATAGCAAAGCGCAAGGCAAATTTTGGAGTAGGCGGCTTAATCGTTTTTTTACCCAAAGCATTTTCTATACTTTTGACAAAGGTTTTGAAGGGCACCGGATTAGGAGCTACTGCATTAAAAGTACCGAGTAAATTTGGCTGATTAACGAGGTGCATAAAAATACCCGTTAAATCATCAATGTGAATCCACGAGTAAATTTGTTCACCACTGCCCAATACTGGATTAATTCCTTTTTTAATGGGCGGTAACATTTTGCTTAAGGCGCCGCCATTTTTTGCCAACACAATGCCAATGCGCGCACAAGCCGTTCTTAAACCCCATTCCGTTAAGGGCTCTAGGGCAGCTTCCCAATCGGCACAAACCCGTGCCAACCAATTTTTTTCAGGGCTTGATTCTTCACATAGCCATTCTTCCCCTCTATTGCCATAAATACCAATAGCACTCGCACTAATAAAGGTTTTAACGGGCAAGTCATTCTCAATAATAGTGTTCGCCAATAAATTGGTAGAATGGATACGGCTATTGTAAATTAATTCTTTTTGTTTGTAAGTCCAATGTTTTTCGGCAATTGAAGCTCCTGCTAAATGAACGATGGTATCTACCCCTTGCAAAGCCCGCTCATCTACAAAAGCTTCTTTAATGTTCCATTTATAAAGTGGTATGTCTGCATTTAAGTTTTCTTTTCTGGATAGTCCAACAATTTCTTTTCCTTCTTCAACTAATGTTTTGGCAAGATGTTGACCAACTAAACCTGTTACTCCGGTTATTAATATTTTCCCCAATTTTACGTTGATTTATATTAGCTTCGAAAATACAATTTATATTTGATTCGAAAAGCAAAAAGTACATCTTGAAAAGATTAATGAGTTATGAAAAATACAATTCTCTTATGCGGTATTGCTTCTTTATTTTCTGTTACCTCCAACTTCAATGCGTTTCATCAATTATATACAACACCAAATACACCAACAAAAAAGTATATTAAAGCTAAAGATTTACTTCGTTATGATAAACTTTTAGAGGAATTTGGAAATTACAAAACCTTACCTGCAGGTTTTGAGCTTCAAGCCTTAGTTGCATTGTCCCATTTTCCTGAACTAAAAAATGAACAAATTGAGTTTCAGTTTAAAAAGAGGAAGGTCGCGCATTCTTCAAGTCCATCTTTTAGCTCCGTTTTCAAAAAACCCAACAGCAGGAAGTATATAATCACCATATCTACCCAAACCAAAAAAGGTTTAGAAAGTACCCGTTTAGTGAACTTATCATACAATGCGCAAATTGGGGTACTTGGTCATGAGTTAGCACACATTGTAGATTATCAAGATTTAAACTTTACCGGACTGCTCAAATTTGGTTTGCATTACATTAGAGAAAAAGACATCATCACTACAGAAAATAATACTGATAAAATGACCATTAATCATGGATTAGGCTATCAATTATTAGCATGGAGCAAAGAAGTTCATGATTTACATATTGAGGATGGGAGAGGTGACCGGTATCTTTCCCCAAAACAGATTGTTGATTTGATTGACAAAAATCCATTGTATCAGGCTCCATAAAGCATATCACAATATATTATATTAGGTTCATACTTCGCTGTTTTCAACAGCCTTCTTTTTTCTTTGTACGAAGAACCGGCGTTTTTAAACTAGCCCCGATTGCAGCGGTTATGCCATTTTGCAAGGCTTTTGCAGCGCAGGGAAATGGCATTTGAGCGGAAAGCGGGACCGAACCTAATATAATGTTGCAAGGTTTCGCTTCAAAAAAAACGATGCTAAGATGTAATGTAACTTTATGGTTTAGATAAACTTGTAAAGAAAAGAGTTCATAAAAATAGAGGGAAGCGTCAAACCCGTAACTACAGGCTTGGAGAAGCCGCCGGTTATTGGTAATCCCCTTGTTTTTGAAAAAAATCAAAAAATCTGACAAGTCTAAGATTGAGGCCCGCCCTACTACCTTTGCGCAATCACCAATTTAATGAATGTTGAGTTTTTTTGCTTAGCCAATATTTTTATGAACAAAACTTACCTTTAAATTATGGTAAGTAATTATAAAATAAAGATAGATTATCTTTTTAAGATTAGCAACTATTTTTTGTTTTTTTTAGAGTGCTTGTACAAAAACTTACATAAGTTGATTTATTTACGGAATGCTACAAAAATAAATTTACATTTATGTATTTGCTATTTTTCGATATACTTCGTTGAAAAACCTCGTCTTAGCGCCACTAAGACTACGTTTTTCGCCTCGTCTATCAAAAAATGGCTTCGACATAAAAAGTAGATTTATGTTCTCCGCATTCCCAAAAGGCTATTCTTGTATAAAAACTCTTTTTACCCGTGAAGAAATACTACTCATAATTTCGTAGGGTATAGTTTTAATTTGTTCGGCTACGTGTGTAATGTTAAATTCATTTCCAAAAATCAAGACTTCTTTACCTACATAAACACTAGTAATATTAGTTACGTCAATAATTGCCATATCCATACAAACTTTTCCAACTATTGGTGCCAACTCGTTATCAATTAAAACACTACCAACTCCGTTGCTGTAGCGTCTATCCAAACCATCGGCATAACCAATACCTATTACCGCTAACTTCATATTAGTAAAAGCCACCCGGCTTCTATCATAACCAATGGTGCTGCCTTCTTTTACTTCTTTTATTTGAGAGATGTAGCTTTTAAGCGTTAACACATTTTGTAAGGTTAATTTTTTGCTGGTATCTACTCCATATAAGCCGATACCCAAACGCACCATATCAAATTGGGCACCGGTATAATTGATGATACCGGCAGAATTTAAAATATGTTGTAAAAATGGTTTATCGTATACTTGTTGTATTTTTTCAACAATATGTTCAAACAGTTTAATTTGATAATGGGTAAAATCAATTTCATCCTCATTTTGGCTTACGGCAAGATGTGAAAACACTGAGGCAATTTGTAAAGATTTATGATTTTGAATGAGTTGACACAAGCTATCGATCTCATCAGGTAAAATACCTAAGCGATGCATACCCGTATCAATTTTTAAATGAATGGGCACTTCAAATTTCACCAAGTTGCCAGTAAATTTCAACCACGCTTTCAGGTGCTGTATAGAATAAATTTCAGGTTCTAACTTATAGTTAAGCAGTGATGCCCATTGGTTGGGTGAAGTATTCATAACCATTATGGGCGTTTGAATACCTGCCTCGCGCAGCTTTATCCCCTCATCGGCATAAGCCACTGCCAAGTAGTTAATTTTATTAAACTCTAACAGTTTTGCTACTTCAATTAAACCGCTTCCATAGGCAAATGCTTTTACCATAACCATGGTTTTGGTAGTAGATTTTAGTAGGCTTTTGTATAAATTAAAGTTGCTTTGTAAGGCATTTAAATTAACTTCTAAATACGTTTGATGGGTTTTTTCTGAAAGTGCGGCAACGATGGTTTCAAAGCCAAATTTACGTGATCCTTTTATTAATATATTTTCTTTTTCGAAGTTGATGTGTTTTAGATCTTTAAGCAGTTCATTAGTATCTTTATAAAATATATAATCTATGGTATCCCTTTTTGAGCGGGGCCAATTTTGGTATAAAGAACCAATACCAATTAAACGATTGATTCCTTTGTTTTCTAATAATTTAATTAAGTGTAGCTGAAGGGCATCGGTTTCTAAGCCACTCTCTTCAAAATTAGATAGGATAACTGTTTTGAAAGGATATATACTTTGGCGCGAAAGAAAGTCTAATGCGATATTTAGAGATTCGAGATCGTTACTGTAACTATCATTAATAAGGTTACATTGGTTTAGTCCGGCTTTCATTTCCATATGCATGGCAATTACCGGCAAGGCAGCTAACTTTGCCTTTAAATGAGGTAAAGCTAAATTAGAATTTAAACCACAAATTAAGCAAACAATAGCATTATCAATAGAGGCTTGGTCTGTAAATGGAATCCAAAAATCGTGTTGCTCCCCTTGCCAAACCACTTTTAGTTCGGTTCCGTTTTCTTTAACTAAGCTTTGTTCTATTTTTAAATCTGCATTATCTAAAGTACCCCAACCAATTAAATTAGTGTCAAAATTATTTTTAAAGTGTTGATTAAATACGCGGTTGCTTTTATCATAAACTATATAATCTGCATTAGTAAACAGTTTACTTTTTTCTTCTAACTTTTGTTTGCTGTTTTCAAATCCTGCATCGTGAGCGGTGCCTATATTGGTTAAAACACCTATGTTGGGTTGTATAATTTTTTCTAAAGCATGCATTTCATCTGTTTGAGATATCCCTGCTTCAAAAATAGCCAGATTATGATGCGGCTGTATTTGCCAAACCGATAAAGGCACCCCAATTTGAGAATTATAACTTCGGGGACTGCGTACAATTTTGTAATGATCTTTCAACAAATAGTACAACCACTCTTTTACAATAGTTTTACCATTGCTACCGGTAATACCCATAACGGTTAAGTTTGTATACTGCGCCCTATGATGAGCCGCTAACTGATGCAAGGCTTTTAAGGTATCGGATACTTTAATGTAGCAGATGTTTTCAAATTTAACTAAATCTGCATTTTTATTCACCAAAAAAACCTCGACACCTTTATTTATTAAATCATGAATATATAGGTGCCCGTCGTGATTAAGACCGGTAAGTGCAATAAATATGGTATGCCCTGCCGTTGAAAATTTGCGACTATCTAACAGCAAATTTTCAATCAACAGTTTTTCGTCACCCTCTAATTCGCCATTAACAACAGCGGCTATTTCTTTTGTTGAATACAGTTAAAAAATATTTATACTTAAATAAAAAAATGAATATTACCAAGAAACACAATGATACAATTTATTGAAATTAAATTCAAAAAGAAGGCTGGTGTTAACTTCTTTTTATCCTCATTAAAAATTAAAAATTGATAGCACAGGGTTAATTCTTTAATTTTGTTGATATTAATAGTAATGATTTGAAACACTAAGTTTAACTAAGCTTTATAACATTCGATTTAAATGATTAAGCCTTATACCATTCTATTTAAAAGATATTGGGCGTATTGTTTTAATACTTGTTTTTTTTCTTGAGGCACCATTACAGCTTCTAAAAAACTAAATGCCTTTTGATGATAAGTTTTTGCCATAGTTCTGGCTAATTGCTCAATTTCCAATTTTTCATATGTTTTTATGAAATAGTTGATTTTTTCGACTTCGTTAAATGTATTTTGGTTCATCCAATTGAGCATCACTTGTTTGTCATCATGATTCGCTAATTCTAATGCTTTAATTAACAAATAGGTTTTTTTGTTCTGCACAATATCACCGGCTTTCTTTTTACCAAATTGCTGGCTAGTACCAAACACATCTAAAGTATCGTCTAATAGTTGAAAGCTAATACCAAGATGTTTGCCAAATTGAAATACATGTTGAATGTCTTCTGCATCTAACTCGCCAATTGTAGCTCCAATTTGCAAACTTGCGGCTATCAGTGCGGCTGTTTTTTTGCCAATCATCTCCAAATAGGCTTCTTCCGATACCTCGGGCTGCGTTTCAAAATCCATATCCAATTGTTGTCCTTCGCAAACTTCAACGGCTGCCTGGTTAAAAATTTTTATGCAGGGCTGTTGTAAAGCTGCAGGTAATTGTTCAAAATACTGATAGGTATTGATTAGCATTAAATCTCCTGATAAAATGGCTGAATTCATACCATATTTTTTGAAAACTGTAGGTTCACCTCTTCTTAAATGTGCATTGTCCATAATATCATCGTGCATTAATGTAAAATTATGAAAATATTCTAAGGCAGCAGCAGCTGGTAAGGCACTTTCAACCTCGTTAAATTGTAGCTGATATGCCATTAGGCACAATAGAGGCCTCAATCGTTTAGCCTTTAATTGTAGCATATATGAAATAGGTTCATAAAGTGATTGGTTCGCCTTTATAAAATGATTGCTAGTTATATAGTTTTCAAAAATTTTGAGTATTGCGCTTATTTGATCTTTCATATAATAAGTGCGAAATGTATACAAATATTTTTGTTTTTATTGTATTTAAGTAGGAGAAAAAAAATACATGTTGAATTTGCAATTTTCTGATATATCTTTGACGAAAAGTCTTTTCTTTACTACAATCAAACCGTGTTTTTCGCCTCGCCTATTAAAAAATTGCTTAATTAAATAGATAGTAAGTTTATTTTCTCATCAATTCCTTAATGTCTTCAACTAGCCTAGTTGTATAATAGATTTAAAAACTACGTTGCATAAATTAACTTATTGAGGTTTATTTGAAACAAGTCTACCAATTTTATCGTAAGTAAGGTTAACCCTAAAATTAACAAAAAGCAACAATTCTGTTGTACAATTATAAATGTTATTACTGTGAATCAAAAATTTAACAGACCGGTTGAAATACTTTTAATTGAAGATAATGCAGGAGACATTAGATTGACGGAAGAGGCATTGAAAGAAAGCAACATAAAAAGTAATTTAAATGCCGTTATGGACGGAGCTGATGCGATAGCTTATTTAAATAAACAGGATAATTATGTAAATGCTTTGATACCTGATTTAATTCTTTTAGATCTTAATATTCCAAAGAAAAATGGAAAAGAGGTTTTAGAGCTAATAAAAAGTAATGAAGCCTTAAAAAAAATTCCGGTTGTTGTATTAACTACATCTAATTCAGAGTCAGACATTTACAAAACTTACGATTTACATGCCAATTGCTATATTACGAAACCTGCAGATTTTAATTATTTTATTGATGTAATTCAATCAATTGCTGATTTTTGGTTGAATGTAGTTAGTTTGCCCTCGCAGGTATAAATTTTGTATAATAATTATGTATCAAAACAAAAAGAGTAGTAATATATTATTAATAGAAGATAACGATTTAGATTCAACTTTAGTAAAAAATGCATTATTACAATCAAATCCTACCTACGACATTAATATTTTTAACGAAGGTACTGAGGCAATGATGTATTTGAAAAAAGAAGGAAAATACGAAAGAGCGAAAAGACCCGACTTAATTATTTTGGATTTAAACCTGCCAAAACTTAATGGCTACGACGTGTTAACCTATGTTAAATCAAACAAAGGCACAAAATGCATTCCCGTGGTGGTTTTAACTACCTCAGAAATGTCGCACGATATAAACAAATCATATTTAAACCACGCTAATTGCTTTATAACTAAACCAGTAAATTTCGAAGAATTTATTGAAACCCTTAAAATAGTAAAGAATTTTTGGCTAAATGTGGTAAAACTACCTCCAAACTTAGAAGATTGATGAATAATTCAGAAGTTATTAAAATTTTATTAGTAGAAGACGAATGGGCACACGCTAAATTAGTAGAAGTATTTTTGGCTGGAACTACGCAATTAGAAGTCGATATTACTCACGTACTTTCTTTAAAAGAATGTTTAGAAACGCTTAATAAAGGTAGTTATGATGTTGTTTTATTAGATTTAAACTTAGGCGACAGTAAAGGAATCAATACGCTGGAAAACTTATTTGAAAATTCTCCAAATGCCTCGGTAGTACTACTTACTGGTAATGATGATGAAAGAGTTGGAATAACAGCCATTCAAAAAGGTGCTCAAGATTTTTTAAATAAAAATCATTTGGATACGGCTACGTTAACTAAAGCTGTATTATACGCTCATCAGCGTAAAAAATTACAAACAGATTTAGCCTACAGCAATCAAAAATTGAAAGAAGCTCAGCAATTAGCCAAATTAGGTAATTATCAAATTGATATTGATAATAGAGAAATATTTTGGTCTGATCAACTATATAAGTTGCTCGGTTTGTCAACAACTTCAAAAGCATCCTATCGATCATATTTACGAACTATTATCCATACAGATCGTAGCAGAGTTATACAACAAATAAAAACCGCCTTAAAAAACATAGGAGAATTTAATATTGAACATAAAATAAAAATTAAAGATAAAACCTATTATGTAAGAAATGCAGGAAAAACCTATTTCGATAAAATATCAAAAAGCACAAAAATGGTTGGCACCTTGCAAGATATTACCGAATATAAAGAAGCCGAAAATAAAATAGAAGAAAATAGAAAACGATATGAAGTAATTTTTAATGATTCAGAAGAAGCCATATATGTATCAACCTTTGATGGTAAATTAAAAGATAGAAATGCCGCTTTTTTAAAATTAGTAGGTTGTACAGAAGAGGAATTAATTAGCTTAGAGAACGCTGTTAATCATTTTTATGTAAATAATGAAGATAGAGAAACATTTAAACGAACGATAAAAGAAAGTGGTGCAGTAAAAAACTATCCGATTCAGTTAAAAAAATACGCGCCTCATGGAAAAGCAACACAAGATGACATTATCGATTGTGAAATAAGTGCCAATTTATGGAAAGGGCCAGATGGGCAAATTTTAGGCTACCAAGGGTTAATTAGAGATATAACCGACCAAAGACGAATGGAAGCTTTACAACACGCCGCCGAAGTAGCAGAAAAAGCTGCAAAAATAAAGAATGAGTTTTTAGCAAATATGAGCCACGAAATAAGAACCCCCATGAATGTGGTGGTTGGTATGATTGAACTACTTGAAAATACGCAACTTGCTGAAAAACAAAAAGACTATTTATCATCCATGAAAATTTCTTCAGAGAACTTATTAGTGATTATAAATGCTATATTAGATTTTTCTAAAATTGAACAAGGCAAATTGTTTTTAGAAAAAGCCCCTTTTGATTTACATAAATTGTTTGAAGATTTGTTTCAAACGTTTATTTACAAAGCCAAACAAAAAAACATCAGTTTGTTTAAGCAGTTAGATGCTAACTTACCCAATATTGTAATTGGAGATGTGACCCGGCTAAATCAAATATTAGTAAACTTAGTAAGCAATGCCTTAAAATATACCAATGAAGGTGAAATTAACTTAAAAGTAAAAGTGTTAGAAGAATCCGATAAAACCGTAAATATTCAGTTTGCAGTAGAAGATAGTGGCATCGGAATACCTAAAGAAAAGCAACCTGAAATTTTTGAAAGTTTTACCCAAGCCAGTGATGATACAACCCGGCTTTATGGAGGTACGGGTTTAGGGCTTGCCATCGCAAAGCGATTGGTTGATTTAATGGAAGGCGAAATTTCGGTTAAAAGTGAATTTGGAAAAGGCTCAACTTTTATTTTTAATGCCATTTTTACAAAAGAAGTAGCCAACGCGCAAAAGAACGACAGCTCAATTAAAGAAAAAATCAATACCGAAATAATTCCAAATTTTGATACCAATACTGAAATTCAAATATTGTTGGTAGAAGATCATGAAATGAATCAGGTAGTAGTTTCTGACCTGCTAAAAAGAGAATTTGAAAATATTAAAATTGATTTAGCTGAAAATGGAAAAATTGCAGTTGATAAAGTGAAAGAAAATTTTTATCATCTGATTTTAATGGATATTAATATGCCAGTAATGGGAGGTTTAGAAGCTACCCGAGCAATTAGACAATTATTGCCAAGCCCTAAAAACAATATTCCAATTTTTGCGTTAACTGCCCACGCATTTTCTACTGAGGTTCAGAATTGCAAAAATGCAGGTATGAACGAATTTGTAAGTAAACCTATTAAAATAAAAGATCTAAAATCAAAAATTATTAAAACACTTAATCAAGTAATGCCTAAAAAAACTGAACTTTCGCAATCAGTAGTTAGCTCTAATGGTGAATACTTAAATGGTAATACAACAAAAACAAATGGGAGAAAAATAATGAATGATATGCAAAATGGTACTATGCAGAATGGACATGAAAGTGTAATTGATTTGGAGTCACTCAGGCAATTATCTGGCAATGATGACTCTACTCTTAAAACTTATATTAGTTTACTTTTAAAAAACACGCCAGACGAATTAAAAAAATTAGAGGAAGACACTCAAAATAAGGATTGGGAGGAATTGAGTAAAATAGCGCATAAGCTGAAGGGTACGGTTGGTTACATGGGTATTAAACAAATTGAAGAAACCATTAGAACCGTTGAAAACAATAGTGCCCGTAAACTTCAGTTAGAAGAAATACCACTTCAAGTAGAAGAGGTAGTGAAGTATTGCAATTTGGGCTTGAAAGAATTAGAAAAAATTAAAATATAATCAATAAACATAAAAAATTATGAATTTACTTATCGTAGATGATGATTTAATCATTTTAGAAGCCATGAAAAACTTTCTAGAAAAAGAAGGCTTAGAAGTTACAACCACAGCAGATGCGGATGAGGGGTTAAAAATTTTACAAGATGGAAATAAAGCGATAGATCTTGTAATTTCAGACATTATGATGCCCTATAAATCTGGCATTGAACTATTAGCAGAAATACAAGAAATTACTACCGAAATTCCAATTATCATTGTTTCTGCTTTAGACCGTAGAGAAGTTCTAGAAGTAGCCTTTACACTTGGTGCAGAAGACTTTGTAAAAAAGCCTATTAATATGGATGAATTAATTATTAGAGTTAACAAAGCTCTAATGAAAGTAGCTCAACAAAATACATGAAATAAAAATTAGCTACAATAAAATATTGCATAGGTTGGCACTTCAAACATTTAGTTATTGGCAACAATAACTAAATGTAATTTTTTTATTTGGAATAAACATTTTAAAATTCTTTAAACAAGGTTTTGATTTTTATAAGAAATAAGATGATCTCATTTTGGTCAAATTTATTTGCAAATCTCCTACTCTGTTGGCTGTATAATTTTATAAAGAATAATTTTATGAATTGGTAGCTTGCTGTACAACATACCGTTGTTTAATATCTTCTAAATCGCCTTTAGGAATGGCTGAAATAAGCTTTTGCGTATAGGCTTGTTTTGGCTTAGAATAAATTTCATCAGCAATACCCATTTCTTCAATTTTACCTTGATTCATTACTACCATTCGATCACTCATAAATTTTACTACCGATAGATCATGCGAAATAAAAATGTAGGTAAACTTGTATTCTTCACGCAGTTCAATTAACAGGTTTAATACTTGTGCCTGCACCGACACATCTAAGGCAGAAACCGATTCATCAAGAATAATAAAATCTGGCTCCAATGCCAAAGCACGTGCTACGCAAATACGTTGCCGCTGCCCTCCAGAAAACTCATGCGGATACCTGCTAAAATGAGAAGCACGCATATTAACTCGCTCTAACAAACCTTCTACTTTTTCACGGCGTTCTTTATCATTAGCTAATTTACCGTGCACTTGCATGGGCTCCATAATAGCATTGCCAATAGTTAAACGTGGATTTAAAGAGGAGTAAGGATCTTGAAAAATAATTTGCATATTTTCTCGCAAAGCACGCAGCTCGTTGTTGGTCATGGTAGTCAATTCCTGACCCTTATATTCTACACTCCCGCCCATTGGTTTAATAAGTTGCAATATCGTTCTGCCTAATGTAGTTTTCCCACAGCCCGATTCACCAACCAAGCCCATGGTTTCCCCCGGGTACACATCAAAAGAAACATCATCCACGGCTTTAACATACTCAATCACTTTTCCAAAAAAATTGGTTTTTGAAGGAAACCATGTTTTCAAATTACGAACTTTTAAAACCGGTTCTTGGGCTTCCAAAGCCGCAAAACGGTCTTTGGTTTGTTGTGAAGAAATAGTTACTTTATCAATCATTTCTTCAACCGAGGCATCAACTTGATGAATGGTGCCATCTTCATCTTCCCGCATAAAATCGGCTACGGTAGGTAACTTGCTTAATCGCTTGCCCAAAGGCGGACGACAAGCCAACAATCCTTTGGTATAAGGGTGTTGTGGATTAGAAAAGATATCCCAAACCGAACCTTGCTCCACAATTTTACCTTTGTACATCACCAAAACTCTATCCGCAATTTCTGCAATTACCCCCAAATCGTGCGTAATAAAAATAATAGAAGTTTCAATTTCTTCTTTCAGGTTGTTCATCAATTCTAAAATCGTCTTTTGAACCGTTACGTCCAATGCTGTAGTTGGTTCATCGGCAATTAGAATACCGGGGTTGCAACTCATCGCCATTGCAATCATTACCCGTTGTTTTTGTCCACCCGAAAGTTGATGAGGATAGGCGCCAAATACTCTTGATGGATTGGGTAGTTTTACCTTGTCAAACAAATCCAAAGTAATCTCACGGGCTTCGGTTTTTGATACTTTTTGATGTAAGATTATCGCTTCTACTACTTGATTACCGCAAGTAAAAACCGGATTCAATGAAGTCATCGGTTCTTGAAAGATCATCGAAATTTCATTGCCTCGCAAACCACGCATTTCCTGCTCAGTCATTTTAACAATATCTTCTACCTTTCCTTCTTTATGATGATATAAAATTTCACCACCGGTTATTTTTCCCGGAGGCATGGGAATCAATTTCATAATACTCAATGAAGTAACTGATTTACCCGAACCAGATTCACCCACTATACCAACGGTTTCACTACGATTTAATTTAAAACTAACATCATTTACTGCGCGAACAATGCCTTCTTCCGTATGAAATTCGGTTTTTAAGTTATTGACTTCTAATAGTATTTTATTGCTACTCATCTGTTTAAATCCTTAACAAGGTTTTCATTAATTTAATTGGTGCTTAAATATAAAAATTTGTGGCAAATAGTTTAGTTTTAAATTCAAAACAAAACAACAAATTCCAAAATTCAAATTCAAATTCAATTTCAATTTCAATTTTACAATTATTCATTAACCAACCTTAGGCATATACTTTATAACAACACTTCTGCAATTACATAATCAAATGCTAAAATTAAAATAGAGGCTTGAACTACTGCGCGGGTACTGGCTTTACCCAACTCTAAAGCGCCACCTTGTACATAATAGCCATGAAAACTGGCTACAGAAGATAAAATAAAGGCAAATACAACTGCCTTAACCAACATCAATTTTACGTTAAATGTTTCAAACCAACTTAACAAACCCCGTTCATATACTTCGAAAGGTATACCCGCATTGGTAGCAGCAAGTTGACCACCCCACATACCTAATGCAGCAGCAATTATCACTAAAAAAGGAATGATAATAACCGCACCAAAAACTCTGGGACCTACTAAGTAATTTAAGGTATTCACCCCCATAATTTCTAAGGCGTCTATCTGTTCAGAAATACGCATAGAGCCCAATTCTGAGGCAATTTTCGAACCTACTTTACCTGCCAAAACCAAGCAACTGATAGTTGGCGCAAATTCAATTAAAATAGAATCACGTACAATGTAACCCACGTAATATTGAGGGATAAAGGAATCGGATAACTGATAACTAAATTGAACAGCCGTAACCATGCCAATAAATACAGAGATGATACCGATTATCAATAAAGAGCCCACACCTATGTCATTCATTTGGCGAAAAAGCTCTCTCCAATACATCGTAAACTTTTCGGGCTTGCCAAACATGCCCGACAACATCAAAACGTACCTGCCTAATCGTTCTATTGGTTTTTTTATCATAATTATAAGAGGGCAAGATACATAATTTACAAACGCGTGCGAAATTTAGTTTGTTATTTTAAAATTTAACACGGCTAAAGTAATATGCAAAAGCAATCGCATAAAAAATAATCATGTATTAAGAACGATAAAAAAATTTACCATCTGACTTTGCCATTTTCCGATATACTTCCTTGAAAAGCCTCGTCTTAGACCCACTAAGCCTACGTTTTTCAACTCGTCTATCAAAAAATGACTTTATCAGAGTTGATCAATTTATTTTCTCATCGTTCCTTAGACATGAGCAATAAGCAGAAAAGATTGGAACAACTTGGCATTTTTTATATCTGTTGGATTGCTGCATTTGTACTCGCTACCATAAATTTTTTCATATTTTAGTATTCAAAAAATTAAGAGAAAACCAATAAAAAGAATTGTATTTCGAGAAGGAGGTTTGTTTCAAACTTTAACCCTATATTTGTTGTATGGAAATGATTAGTACCAAAAAATCGAACCTGCTTACTGTAGAAGAAAAGAACAATGTTTTACATAAGATGACTTTATGTATTGAACAGGCAAGGGAAGAATTATTAGCCATTAATCAACAAGAAATGGAGGCGTACGATGCTAACGACAAAGCGATGTACGACCGGCTTAAAGTAGATGATGCCAAAGTAGATGGTATGATTAAAGCTGTACAAGAAGTTGGCGCAAAATCAGACCCCATTGGAAAGGAGCGTTATCATTTCACCAATGAAAATGGCATGGAAGTTAAAAATGTTACGGCTCCTTTTGGTACCGTTTTAATTATTTACGAATCGCGACCGGACGTAACTATTGAGGCAGCGGCTATTGCTTTTAAGTCTGGCAACAAAATTTTATTGAAGGGTGGAAAAGAATCACGAGCCTCTAACTTAAAATTAGTGAATTGTTGGCATCAAGCACTTACAAGTTGCGGTTTATCTGTTGATTGGATTCAATATTTAGATTTGCAGCGGGAGCAAACCCAAGCCTTTCTTAAAAACCCCAATCAAGCTATTGATTTAATTGTACCAAGAGGCGGTGAAAAATTAATTGACTTTGTAAAAGCTTATGCAAAATGTCCGGTTTTGGTAAGCGGGCGAGGTAATAACTTTCTATATGTACACGAATACGCAGATTTAGACATGGCAAAAGCCATTATTGCCAATGCCAAACTTAGTAAAATATCTGCTTGCAATGCTTTGGATAAAGTTTTAGTCAACAAAAATTTACCGAATTATGTAGATTTTATTCAACAAACGATTCATCTGTTAAAAGAGAAAAATACTGTTGAAATTGTAGCTGAAGAACAGATCGCCTCAGTAATAGAAAGTGTTGAATTGTTACAAGATGAACAAATTTGGTACGAAGAGTTTTTAGATTACAAAATCGTTTTTGGTTTGGTGGATAGTGAAGAAGAAGCCGTTGAAAAAATTAATCAATATTCGGGTGGACATTCTGCTACTATTGTTACTTCTAATAAAGAAGTTGCCGATTATTTTATGACCAATGTAGACGCCGCAGCCGTTTATCACAATGCTTCTACCCGCTTTACCGATGGTGGTGCTTTTGGTATGGGTGCTGAATTAGCCATTAGTACTGAAAAAATGCATCATAGAGGACCCTTAGGTTTAGAGCAATTAGTAAGTAACAAATGGTATATTTACGGCAATGGGCAAACAAGGTAAAAAAAGAGTTGTACTAAAAATTGGTACGGGTACACTCACCAAAGGAACAGGTGCTATTTCGCGCGGAAAGTTAGAAGATATTGGCAGGCAGATTGTAAAACTGTCGGACGAATACGAATTTATTATAGTAAGCTCCGGTGCGATTGCCGTTGCTAAACAATTTGTTGATTTAGAAGGCACCGGTAAAGATATTAATGTAAAACAAGCTTTAGCAGCTATTGGTCAACCCCATTTAATGCGTATTATTCAAGAAAGCTTCAGAGAATTAAAACTGCTAACCGCTCAATGTTTAATTTCTTATACAGATATTGAACATCAACAATCAAAAGAAAACATTGTTAACACCATAAATGTTTTATTAGAAAATAACTACATACCCATTATTAATGAAAATGACACGGTTGCTACCGAAGAGATTAAGTTTGGCGATAATGATAAATTAGCTGCCTTAACGGCTGTTTTGTTAGCAGTTGATTTACTAGTGATGGCAACCAACACTTATGGTTTATATAATAATGACCCCAACGACCCCTCTAGCTCCCACGACCTGACTACCATTTCAGAAATTACCAACATTGAAGCCATTTTAAGCACCTTGCCCGACACCAAATCTTTACAAGGCAGTGGTGGCATAAAATCAAAAATGCAAGCAGCGGCTATCGCTCAAAATGCTGGTATAGAAACTTGGCTAGTTAATGGTTTTGAAGATGATTTTTTGTTGAAAGCTATTGCCAATACCGTTGAATTTACCAAGGTTTGTTAGAACAAATTAATCAGTCTATTCATTTTAAACTAGTTGCAATCTTCAATCACCGCTTCAAAATCGGCACCTTGTTTTACTTCAAAACCATTTCGCAAATCAATTAAATTTCCAGCTTTAAAGTGCACGTTGGTATTGTTATCAATTATACAGTTCGATTCAATATAGTTAGAAACTTCTTCAACCCCAGATGGTAAGATTGAATTATCTAATAAACTAAGCACTACCGGGCAAGATTCTACCCCTACTTGTATAGCCGTAATAAAAGTATTACATCCGTTGCCATCCGTTATACTTACCCAATAGCTACCCGTTAATAAATTAGTAGGGTCTTCATTGGAAGTGCCATTTGACCAATAATAGGAATACGGTTGAGTACCACCTTGAACGGTTAAATCAATAGCACCATCATATGCATTAATATCACTTGATCCAATTATTACTGTTGATGCACTTAAAGCGGCACTTGGCGCTGCAACAGTATAAGACTCTTGATGCGGACAACCCAAGTTATCTGTTATATTTACAGTATAGGTACCTGAAGACAAATTATTTATTGCGGTGCCTGTAGCTCCTGTTGACCATAAAATTGAATATGGCGCCACACCATTTTGAATATTATTGATCAACAAATTTCCGTCTGTCTCTCCAAAGCAATCCAAATCTTTTTTAGTAATACTCACTTGTAAGGTATTGCAAATAAACTCATTAACTGTAACCACATCTGATATAGTGCAGTTGTTAGAGTCTGTAACCACAACAGTATAGCTACCAGCACTTAAGCCACTTTGCGAAGCAGTTGAAGCTCCATTAGACCAATTATAAGTATAGGGAGGTGTTCCACCAGATACTACTGCACTTACTGTACCATCTGCTGATTGATAACCTGTTTCATCGTTACTATTTACGGTTAGCATCAATTGGTTTGGCTGAGTAATGGTAATATTATCAGTAATTTCACAAAGTAAAGCATCGGTTATCGTAACTGAATAATTACCAGCGGCTAAATAGCTAATTACCGACAATGTTTGTCCTGAATTCCAAACATAGCTATAGGGTGCAGTGCCTCCAGACACTATATTTGCAATAAACCCATCATTAGATTGGTAACAAGTTAAATCAGCTGAAATGGGCATATTGCTCATGGGTAAACATAAGTTATTATCCGCACCAGGTGTACCACAATTATCAAAAGAATAATGCCAGTTAGAGGCAAGCGCATTATTTAAACCGGCTTGTATTAAACTTAATGAAGCACCATTACCATCGGGCTCAATTACCCAAGGTGAGGCATCTAAATAAGTAAGGGAATCTACCACCACTCTAAAAGGTCCACTTAAAATCAATTCATCCATTGAATTAGCTAACCGTCCTCCATAATCACCAAAGGGAGAGAATCCATAATGATAAACAAACTCTAAACTATCTTTAGCTAGTACTAAATAGTCTCCCGCAGCTATAGAAGATCCTGCTGGAAAATCATAATCAATACCTTCTGTAAATTTAAAATTGTTTAAACTAATAGAAGTCGATCCTAAATTATATAACTCAATAAATTCAACCCCACAATTATCCGACGGGTTATACATAATTTCATTAATCACTAAATCGTAATTGGTGTTAGATGCTGGAGAGGGTATAAACGTAATAGCATCTGACCAATGGCTCCATCTATTGGTTGTATCTTTATAGCGTACTCTAACTTTGTACGTTCTTCCTGCTTTTAGTTGCGCATCTGCGGGAATAGTCACTATGTTTAAAAATGAAGTAATCTCACCACTCTCCCATTTGGTTTCTATCTCATATTTAGGTTCATCCAAAGGATTGTATGCTAGATTATCTGGATCTGACCATTCCCCTACTCTCCATTCTAATGCAGCAAAATTTCCGGTAATATCAATAAACGAAGAGCCGGAAAACGTCAGTCGATCTAACGGATAGCTACTTGGCCCATTATAGGTTATTGCCGGTTTATTCGGTATCCGGTTATCTTCATCTTCAAATATATTTTTTGTTGGATTTTCAAAGAGATTGGCATTCACATCCCAATCTTGATAAGAGTTTGTTTCATTTAGTAAATGATCTTTCCGGTTATTAAACCAATTTCTATACCACTCAATTACGTCATTTTTATAATTGCTATAATCTATTTGATATCCATGCCCGTCTAATTGACCTATCCACCGGCTTCTATCAGCGTCTGTCCAATTGGTTCCACTATTTGGATTATAAATTTTTGCTGTTTCAGAAGTTATTAAATGATCTAACTGTTCTGCATTAAATAATAAATCTAAGGTACTCCGTAAACGGTTCGCTATTTCTATCTTAAAATCTTGGTAAGTTAACAACTGATCTTTTAAAGGCACCCGCACCTTTCTATAATCTGCCGACTGATTTTTTCTATAAACCACTTTTTCATCTTCGGGCATACCAAACATATTATCGTAATCTGCATTTCGTATTAACCACTTTTGCGTAACTGGATTATAGTACTCTATAAAGCTATGTTGCCCCGGATAGTTCGTTTCTGAGTTCCCACAAATTTCATTCATCACCCAATCATTATAAAACAAATCTAATTCCAAATTATCTTCATAAAAACTTTGCGATTGAGTCGGTATGTCGCAATTCATACATCCGTCTTGTGAGTTTCCTAAAGCAGCATTCCAACTGGTATACACCAAATTATTGGCACCAAAGGGACCATATTCTCCCTGATGGGCTAAGGTAAAGGGCTTATACGAATAAATATTGCCATCTGGTAAATTATGCTCCTTTATCAAATCTGCATTAAAATCATTTGAAATTAAATAAACACCTCTAAAATCTCCAGCATTACTATCTTCTATGCTATTGTCAATTATTCTAAACTGGCAATAATCTGTAGATTTGTTTACCGAGCCGGTTAATTCGGCAATTTTATAAATTAACGATTCTGAAAGCCCATGTGAATTACCATCTACAACCCATGTGCCCGATAAAGTTAGTTTTCCTCTTAATACATCATAAGTTTTATCATAATCATTATATACTTTTATAGGATGTTCATTGTTCAAATCAATTTTCATGTTTTTCTTTAATCTAAAATGCCTTGAATCTTTTCCTCTTGCTCTAAAGCCAATATGATCAAATACTTTACCTCTGTAAACCAAGGTCCCTTCACCGGGGTAATCTTTACCGGCATATCCGGCACTGTCTACATAGTCGATAACATCTGTTGTTTTAGCTAATAAATGCACTTCTTGTAAATATGATAACTGATTTAGTGGTATGCCATTGAACGAATTTTGTCCATCATACACAAAATAGGCATAGTTACTTTCGTGATGGTTTTGATCTGGATAAATTTTTTGATAACCATTTGAAGTAGCAATAGCAACTCTATACCTTACCAAGCGCCGGTGTATTTGTATATTTGATGGTATAACTGAAGTATAAATACCATCGTTGCTTAAAGAATCGATACCAACACCATTATCGTACATGGGTATAGTTGTCCAACTACCATAAGCCGCTTCTGTCTTTTTAATGTAATTACCAGCATCTACCAATTGATATTGCAAATTTACAGTAAGCGTGCTGTTAAGTTGATTAGCATTAGCTAACTTTGCTTTGATAATTACCGGTTGATTACTTACCGGTGTATTGGGTTTTTTACTAACACTTTGTAGCGCCGGTATTGCATTGGCATTGTTAATTAAAACGGCACTGTTAGCTGCATTAGGTGTTGGGGCTGCACCCGCCCAGCCTCCGGCATACTTACTTAATATATTGTAATTTATTTTTTGTATTGATGCCGGTGAAAGTCCACCATTAAGAAAGCGCACGCTGGGCCATTCTTGCCACGAGAGGTAATCCACTTCATCAACTATATTAAAATTGGCATCGCGTAATTCAACATCGTCACCATCACTACTCAAACCACCCGTAAAGGGACCATATACATTGCTAATACTAAAAACCGATTGGCAAGCAGAAGGATTAGCGGCTACTACCACATACCCTCCCGCACTAATTGAAGAACCATTTGGAAATTTGAAGCCTATACCATCAGTTAAAGTCCAACCACTTAAATTTACAGTGCTTGAACTAGAATTGTATAGCTCTACAAAATCAATATTCTCCCCCTCGTTTACCGAGCGGTAGTTAATTTCGTTAATAGTTATAGCGGAGGTTTGAGAACATACTAGTTTGATACTAAAAATAAGTAAAGCAATACTGCTTACCATCTTTAGAATCTTAGTTTTGGAAATAAGACTCATCATTTGATAATACATGTTATGGTGGTGAATAAATATTTTTTAGCTTTTAATAAAAATTGATTATTAGCACTATCCTACAACTAATAATAAAATTATTTTCAACTTCAATGTACGATATTTAGACGCAGGAGTTGTGAAATTGTTGCAACAATTTTAATGAAACTGGCTATATATTGCTCAATTACAAACAATTAAATGCAACAAACGTCAAATTACCAGTTTTTTTAGGTAAAATTTAAATAAAGAGTGCATATTAAACTCAAAAAGCGTTTTTCATCTATATGTTTATTGATTAATAATATTCAAATTAGAAACGATGAGAAAATAAAATAATCAACTCTGATAAAGTCATTTTTTGATAGACGAGTTGAAAAACGTAGGCTTAGTGGGGAACCAAGGCGAGGCTTTTCAAGGAAATATATCGGAAAAGGGCAAAGTCAGATGGTAAATTTATTTTCTCATCGTTCCTTAACATCTATCATTTAATATATTATATCATAATAGCTTATTTTTCTTTAACTTTACCCTATGATATTTCAATTGCTGTCCGAAAGTTTATCTATGGCTTTTAAAGAGCTAACCGGCAATAAGCTCCGTACTTTTTTGTCACTTGCCGGTATTACTATCGGAATTTTCTGCATTATATCGGTATTAACCGTAATTGATAGTTTTGAAGATCAAATAAGAAGCTCCTTTTCTAAGCTCGGTAGTGATGTGGTTTATGTAAGTCGTTTCCCATGGGGCGGTGGTGAAAATATTGATTGGGAAAAAATTATAAAACGTCCCAAACCAAGCTTAGACGATTATGAAGCCATCAAAAAAAATGTACCCAGTGCCCGAACGGTTTCTTTTGCCATGGAAGTTTTGGGAAAAGAAGTAAAATCTGTTTCTGAAAAAATAATGGATATTGAAGTATTTGGACCAACCCACGAGTTTGATGACATATGGCAATTCGATTTTTTTAAAGGGCGTTATTTCAGCCCATCCGAATCGCATAGTGGATCTGCTGTGGCAGTTATCGGAGCAAAAATTGCAGAAGACTTGTTTGGTACAGCAAACCCTATTGGAGAAAGCATTAAAATTGATGGAAGAGCAGTGAACGTGATTGGACAGTTAGCTAAAGAAGGAGAAAGTTTAATTGGTATTACTTTCGATGAATCGATCATCATTCCGCTTAATTATTTAAGAAAGTTTACCTCTACTAAAAAACTATTGTACGATCCATTATTAAATGTTGCGCCGGCAAAAGGAGTTTCATTAGATCAGTTAAAAGCTGAAATAACCATAGCCATGCGGGCAGCCCGGCAACTACGCCCCGCTCAAGAAGAAAATTTTGCCTTGAATCAATTAAGCATTCTCGATGGTTTGTTAGATCAGGTTTTTAAAATTGTTAATATGGCAGCTTGGATAATTGGGCTGTTTTCAATTTTGGTTGGTGGTTTTGGTATTGCTAATATTATGTTTGTTTCGGTTAGAGAACGTACCAAAATGATTGGGATTAAAAAATCATTGGGTGCGCGTAGAAGTGCCATATTAGCAGAGTTTATTATTGAAGCCATTGTACTTTGTATTTTGGGTGGATTGTGGGGCTTACTATCCGTTTATTTAATGATTACTTTAGTGGCTTACGTAAATCCAGATTATGTTTTTGCCATGAATATAAAGAACATGATTATTGGTGTTGGTTTATCTATTTTTATTGGTTTAATTGCTGGTTTTTTACCGGCAGTTCGGGCAGCTTATATGGATCCGGTAATTGCTATACGGAACAGTTAAGTAATTAGCCCAGCTTTTACTATTGCTTACTTCGTTCATAAATATTGAAAATTCTTTAGTTTATACAAATAAAATTATTGTAAAATAGCTTAAAATTCAAACAAATACTTGTACATTTATCAAGTATTTAAACTTATTAAAAATGAAACTATTTACTAACAAGCAACTAACCATATTGGTTATGCTGTTCATTACGTTTAACATCCATGCGCAAACCGTTGTTTGCCCCACCGAAACCAATTTAGGTCCTTTTGATTGTAACAATATTTTCGATGTCCCGCCTCTGGTAAGAAATTTACAAGATGCTATGGACTTCTACGGTATTGAAGTAACTGGAGCTTTACCCGAAACCGGTGCATCAAGCGTAGATTCTGACCTTGTTTTTTACTGTGAAGCAAATGCAAGAGAAGTAACCAGAGAGGTTATTATTTATAATGACGCTAACTTCAATCCTGT
>CALHDG010000138.1 GCA_938023075.1 uncultured Chitinophagales bacterium | reverse complement strand
GTTTGGCGGCAGTATAGCCGGCAACTACATTTTGAGTATTGCCCGTTCTTTCCTCGTCAACCATTTTTCCGGTAATAACCGGGTAACGAAACATATCTTCTGCAAACTGTTCAATGGTGAGAGGTGCTTTTACGATACGATTGTTTTCATTTCTAACAATTTCATTATTGTCATCAATTAAAAAAATGCCGCCTCTCAAAGCGAATTCTGTATTTCTAAAAGCAACTGTTTTAGGATAATTATCTTCAATAACCGGTCTGAAAGAAGTTTCCATTTTTTTAAGAGCAGCTGAAATGCCTGTTTTTTTATTGGCACTTCCTTTATTTTCTATAGCCTGCTCCGAATTGTTATGTACAATATGGGTGTTGTAACCGGTTGACAAATTTACTTTGCCTTCGCTGGTATGAAAATACTGGTTCTGCTGTCCAAAAAGTGCAATATGCAGGGCTGTTAGTGCAAATAAAATTATAATTCTTTTCATTTAATTATTTTAATTTAAATACATTAAGGTTTATTTTTATATTTCAGCAGTTACAATATTAATGCCAATACTTTAAAAACAATATCAACAAAGCGACATACCATCAAATAACTTAAAGATGTTTCGTTATTCCTATTTTAACCCTTAATCAAGTAAGTAGTCAGTTAAGCTCAAACTGTCGGTTAATTTGGCACAATTAGAACGATTAATCGAAGGACAACATAATGAAGCCATTCCTCAAAAAGCGATTAGTATGGTAAAAAATGGAGAATTAGTGAAGACTAAATTAAAGCATCTTATGAATTAATAAGGGCAATAAAAAATAGTTTCATATATTAAATGAATACAATAGGAAAAACTTGGTTTCAGAAATGCCAAATTTAAAAGTAAGTTTCGGTAGTAAAATAATTGCTGTTCCAATGGAACCTGTTCCATTGTGTTAACAAAAGCATGGCAACTTTACTACAACAAGTGAACAGGTTCACTTGGATGATTTTATGCTTTATATGTTGAATTATTCCTTAACCTTATTGTGTACTTCAATTTCCGTAAATAATTTATATTCAAGTTACTATGAAATTAATACTACTATCAAAACTTAAGTTAATAAGGGCAATAAAAAAGATTTTTATATATTAAAAAAAATACAATCAGGAAGACTTGGTTTCAGAAATACCAAATTTAAAAGTAAAATTAAGACCGTAATAATACTGTATTTAATTTATGGTAATCGCATGAAAATACGAAACGAATGTTCCCCCCCCCCCTTTATGTTTATACCAGTCAATTTCAAATTTTTAGTAGCTATAATTTTTACGCTTGCCGTACTCCGGCGGAGTAAAATTTGGCTAGCAAAAAGGTTAAAAGTAGTATGATCGCTCCAGAGGAGCGATACCTTCTTTATATAGATCATACATTATTTCGATTACCCATTAATTAGGTGTCGCTCCTCTGGAGCTTTACTTTCGCTGTGTTTTTAGTCTACCAAGATATCGTTCCGCTGGAACTATTCCAGTTTTAGTTTGAGTAAGTTTGGATTTTCATTGGTCTATCAAAAAAAATTGCTTTATTACAATAGTCCAATTTATTTTCTTTATAAATTTGTAATGGTAATTGAAGGTTGGTTTTTTCTTGAGAAAATTTTATGCGATTACCATAATACAATACTGTATTTAACTACACCATCTTCGGTTTTTGAACCAGGTGTTCTTTTCCAAGTCGCTTGGCAGTAAAGTAAGCAACCAATTGTCCCATTTCTTTCAATCGAGGTTTCATCCATTTGGCTTGTTGTGGGCAAGTAATATCGCCTAACTCCAAAACCAATTCTGCATCGCGCGTTATGGTATAATGAAAATTGTAGTAGTTGCTTAAATTTTGATAAAGTTAATATGTGGGTAACTTCTGTTTATAACTTCAATCTGCTCAATAGTTACAACATCATCAACAAAAATTCATCACTTTAGTTAACACTGTTAACTAAAAACTATTTAATTTGCGATAAAATTAAAGGCAGTTTTTTAACATGGAAGCAGCAACGTATATAAATAACGCCCATCCAGAGTATCTCGAATCGTTATACAACGATTACAAAACCAATCCTGAATCGGTAGATACCGACTTCAAAAAGTTTTTTGAAGGCTTTGATTTTGCGGTGGAAAGTGGCAAAGCCGATGAATTGGCGGATGATGGTGCTTTTTCATTGAAAGAACTGAAAGTTTACCAATTAATTGAAGCCTATCGGGAAAGAGCGCATTTATTAGCCGATACCAATCCTATTAGAAAGCGGAAAGATAGAAAACCACATTTAGATATTAAATATTTTGGTCTATCTGATAAAGATATGGAAACCACTTTTGCGGTTGGTTCTGAGCTTAGCATGCCGAATGCTAAACTAAAAGATATCTTAGCCAAATTAAAAATATTGTATTGTGGCGATATGGGTTTCGAATATCAATACATTACCGATTTGGAGGTTAGAAACTGGCTGCAAGAAAAAATTGAAAACCGTTTTAATACCCATTTTTCTATTGATAAGAAAAAAAGAATTTTAGAAAAACTGAATGAAACGGTTGTGCTCGAAAAATTTCTCGGTACTAAATATTTGGGTGAAAAACGTTTCTCTTTGGAAGGTGGTGAATCTACCATTCCGGCTTTGGATGCGATTATCAACCGAAGTGCTGAACTTGGGGTAGAAGAAGTCATAATAGGCATGGCACATCGGGGCAGGTTAAATGTGTTGGCAAATATTATGGGTAAAACCTACGATTATATTTTCGCAGAATTTGAAGGCAATACCCCAGAAGATACCACCATGGGCGATGGAGACGTAAAATATCATTTAGGTTATTCTTCCATTTTAGATACACCTTCGGGTAAATCGGTTCACTTAAAATTAACGCCTAATCCTTCGCATTTAGAAGCAGTGGATTCTGTTGTACAAGGTTTTGCCCGCGCCAAAGCCGATGTGGTGTATGATAGAGACTATGATAAAATTTTACCCATTTTAATTCACGGTGATGCTGCCGTTGCCGGACAAGGTGTAGTTTACGAGGTAGCACAAATGTCGAATTTGCCGGGTTATTATACTGGTGGAACCATTCATTTCATCATTAATAATCAAATTGGTTTTACTACTGATTTTGATGATGCCCGTTCTTCGCATTATTGCACCAGCGTTGCCAGCACAGTTATGGCACCCGTTATTCACGTAAATGGTGATGTAGTTGAAGCGGTAGTTTATGCTGTGGAGTTGGCGGCAGAGTTTAGAGAAAAATTTAATCGCGATATATATATAGATATGGTGTGCTACCGTAAGCATGGACATAACGAAGGCGATGACCCTAAATTTACGCAACCACATTTATATAATATAATTGATAAACACCTGAATCCAAGAGATATTTATATGAACCATTTGGCAGCAAAAGGTCAGTTAGAAGCCGACCTCGCCAAAAAAATGGACAAAGATTTCTGGAAAGAATTGCAAGACCGTTTAGATAATTTAAAACAAAAGCATCTGCCCTATAAATATCAAAAACCAGAACAAGCATGGCGTAAACTAAAAAAACTGGCGGTGGCAAAAGATTTTGAAGTCTCGCCTAAAACCGGTATCCCTAAAACCAACATCAATAAAATTTTAAAGGCATTGGTTAAAATACCGGATGGTTTTAAATCGCTTAGAAAGGTAGAGCGATTGATGAAAAATAATGAAACGATGTGGTTGAAAAACAAGACACTCGATTGGGGTGGCGCAGAGTTGTTAGCCTATGGTTCTTTATTAAAAGATGGGCACGATATACGCATGAGTGGGCAAGATGTAAAGCGTGGAACGTTCAGTCATCGTCATTCGGTTTTAATTGATACCGAAAATCAAAAACCGCATTACCGTTTAAATTATATAGATAAAAAACAAGGACTTTTCCGCATTTACAATTCTTTATTATCAGAGTTTGCGGTGTTGGGTTTTGAGTTTGGTTATTCCCTTGCCAGCCCGGATGCGATGGTGATTTGGGAAGCGCAGTTTGGTGATTTTGCCAATGGAGCTCAAACGATTATAGACCAGTTCATCACTTCCAGCGAAAGTAAGTGGCGCAGAAACAGCGGCTTGGTAATGTTGCTACCGCATGGTTATGAAGGGCAAGGACCGGAACATTCCAGTGCACGCTTAGAACGTTTTTTGCAAAGCTGTGCAGAATATAATGTAACCGTTGCCAACATCACCACACCAGCTAATTTTTACCATGTTTTAAGAAGACAGATGGCGCGTGATTTTAGAAAGCCCTTAATTGTAATGTCACCCAAATCTTTATTGCGGCATCCAAAATGTGTTTCTTTGGTGGATGATTTTACAACGGGTAATTACTTTAAAGAAGTTATGGATGATGAGAACACCCTTGCAGCTACAAAAGTAACCCGCACCTTGTTTTGCAGCGGAAAAATTTATTACGATTTATTAGCCTATAAGGAAGAACACAAAAGAAAAGATACGGCTATTGTTCGGGTTGAACAATTGTATCCTTTGCCACAAAAACAATTAGATAAATTGATTAAAAAATATAAAAATGCTCAGTTTGCATGGGTGCAGGAAGAGCCTTCTAATATGGGCGCATGGCAATATATTTTAAGCTGTTATCGCAATGCCACCATAACTGTAATTGCCCGCAAATCAAGTGCATCGCCGGCAACGGGTTTTAAAAAAGTGCATTTAAAAGAACAGGCAGCGATTATTGAAAACGCCTTCAATTTCGAAACCAAAAGAAACCTGAATATAAAAATTTAAGTATGACGATTGATATTAAAGTACCAACAGTTGGAGAATCTATTAATGAAGTAATACTGGCTTCGTGGTTGGTAAATGATGGCGACTATGTAGAAATGGACCAGATGCTGTGTGAGTTAGAAAGCGACAAAGCCACCTTTGAAGTGCCGGCTGAAAAAGCTGGAGTAATTAAAATTATAGCGGAAATAGATGCCGAATTACCCATTGGTGAAATTTTGTGTACTATAGATACGGCTGCAAAAGCGCCTGCGGGAACTGTAAAAGAAACTGCCACTGAAAAAGCTGAACCAATTGCTGCTTCAGTTGCGGAGGTTTCATCAACACCAGCAACAAAACAAGAAAGCTATGCCAGCGGTACACCAAGTCCGGCAGCCGGAAAAATAATGGCAGAAAATAATTTAACTGCCGCCGATATGAATGGTTCAGGTAAAGATGGTAGAATTACCAAAGCCGATGCTTTAAGTGCAGCAGCCAACAAAGCGGCTCAACCTAAAACAAAACCAATTGCTGAAACTTCTTCTTCTGCCGCAGCACCAGTAGCCAACTTTAGTCGCAACGAACGCAAAGAACGCATGAGCAGCTTGCGAAAAACCATCAGCAAACATTTGGTGAACGCCAAAAACAGCACCGCCATGCTCACTACGTTTAATGAAGTAGACTTAACCAAAGTGAAAGCTTTGCGTGCAAAATACAAAGAATCGTTTAAAGAAAAGTACGGCGTTAGTTTAGGTTTTATGGGCTTTTTTATGAAAGCCTGCGCCACCGCGTTAATGGAGATGCCAGCAGTAAATGCAAAAATTGTTGAAACCAATATTCAATATCACGACTATGCCGATATTTCTATTGCCGTTTCTACACCTAAGGGTTTGGTAGTGCCCAAAGTTCAAAATGTAGAATCGTTAGCCCTGCATGAAATTGAAAAGAAAGTAAAAGAATTGGCTTTAAAAGGCAGAGACAACAAACTGACGATGGAAGAAATGACGGGTGGAACCTTTACCGTAAGTAATGGCGGTGTGTTTGGTTCGCTGCAATCCACGCCAATTATTAATGCCCCTCAATCGGCTATTTTAGGCATGCACAAAATACAAGACCGCCCTATGGCAGTTAACGGCGAAGTTGTTATATTACCCATGATGTATTTAGCCTTAAGTTACGACCACCGGATTATTGATGGCAAAGAAGCGGTTACCTTTTTGGTTCGAGTGAAGGAGTTGTTGGAAGACCCGATTCGGTTGATGTTGCATGTGTAGGGAAGCACTCAACCGAGTTATAGTTAGAAGATAAAAAGATAACAAATGTTACAGAGACACTACTATAGAAACCCTAATTGATTTGTATAGGAATAAATGCGCGGCTTGCAAACGAGATAGAGGAATAAAATTACAAGTAGACCATTTTAGTTCCGGTAAAGCTCGCAACAAAAAAACAGATTCGCACTATAATCAACCTGGTTATTATTGTCTTACCTATACTTGGTCAAATCTTATTCCATTATGTTCCGTTTGTTCCAAAACGGGGGCATCTAAATCCATATCAATAGCAGGCATATCAATCATATGACATTTTTCGCAGAATTTGGGCGTTTCGTTTTTATACCATTGTTCTCTAAAGTAGCGATAATCGGGGGTGTTTAAACAATGCAGTAATCCATCTTTAAAAACATTACCAAAATTGAGTTCTTTAGGAAAAGGTTTGGCGCAGCAAGGGGTCATATAACCATCCCAACTAATATAGTAATGCGACCATGGGAAAACGCATTTTTGAAAACCTTCCTGACTTTCAAAATCCCAAACGGTGAACTCTACATTACCCAAACCGGTAGCTTTTTGTTTGGCTTTTTTCAATTGATTTTTAAAATCGGTAGTCATAAATAATTTATAGTAGTCAATATCGTGTGCCGTTACGGATGCCACATTAAAGGGCGTAATATTTACATATTGAACGCCAACTTCACTGGCTACTTCAACAATGTTGTACATTTGATGATAATTTTCTTTCACTGCTACAAAATTGAACATCACATCGGCTCGTTTATCTTTTGCATGAGCAGCAATTTGGGTTACGTTGTCAATAAAAAATTGATAATTTGATTTTAGCCGAACGGTTTCATAAGTATCATCCACACCGTCCATCGAAATTTGAATCGTATCGATTTTATCCGCTAATTTTGAGGCTACCTCCACACTGTTGGGCAAATGTGCATTAATCGAAATGAATATAATAATGCCTTCATTTTTTGAGCGAATATAATCTACCGCTTCTTCAATTTGTTTGTACATCAAGGTTTCTCCTAAACCGGTTAATCCGATAGAATCAACATAAGGATAGGCTTCATCAACTACTTTTTTAAGTTGCTCAATTGGCATAAAACCTTTTGCCATTTCGTGCCCATAAACATATTCGCGTGGACATGTAATGCAGCGTAAATTACAATGATTGGTTACCTCTAACATGATAGAGTTAGGATAAGCTACTTTCGTACTTTTGGTCGCTTTGTAGGTATAATGTTTTAATTTATTGACACTATATTTCAACAAGTTGCTTCCGCTGGGTAAATTTTTTACCCGCTTCACCGCTTTTTTAATTCTTCGTTTCGACATGATCTTAAAACTATATCCTAAATAACGATCAAAAGTAAGTCTTTAATTGTTTTATCAGCATTTTATCTTCAAATATTTTAAGCAGAGCGATTTGCATTTTCACTTACCAAAAATAAATCGTATTTTGTATCAGACATAATCAATCTATTCGATCATATGCCAACATATACCACGGTTTTAAGTATTGCCGGTTCAGATTCAAGTGCTGGCGCAGGCATACAAGCCGATTTGAAAACTTTTGCAGCCTTATGTTGCTATGGTTGTTCTGTCATCACTTCGGTTACTGCTCAAAATACTTTGGGTGTTCAAGCAGTATATGATTTGCCTTTGTCTATAGTGCGGGCTCAATTCAATTCTATTCTCAATGATATTAAAATAGATGCTGTAAAAATTGGGATGTTGAGTAATGCACAAATGGTTGAAACCGTTGCCGATTGTTTGCAATCTTCCTCCTTAAAACATGTGGTGTTAGATACTGTTTTTAAATCAACTACCGGGGCAACTTTATTAGATGAAGCTGGTATTGATGCTATGAAAACCAAGTTATTTCCGCTTTGTGATTTGATAATACCCAATGTGCCCGAAGCTGAAATTTTACTGGGCGGGCAAACTATTGAACGCAATACTATGCGCGATTCGGTAGTTCGTTTGGGTTTGGAATATGACACTTCATTTTTGTTAAAGGGCGGTCATCTAGAAGGGCACGATTCAAAAGATTATTTGTTTATGGATACCAATCGTGATGTCCATCAATTTGCAGCACCTACCATTGAAACGAAGAATACGCATGGCACGGGTTGCACCTTATCGTCGGCAATAGCGGCACATCTTGCTAAAGGACATTCTTTAGAAAAAGCCATTACCTTATCTAAAGCCTATATCACTCAAGCCATTGGGGCGGCAAAAAATTTACAGCTGGGGCAGGGGAGTGGACCGGTTCATCATTTTTTTAATTTTTGGTAGTTTATTTCCAAGCCAACAGCACTAAAGTGCATTGGGTTGTTTAGCAGCTAAGTGTTGTTTTTCGAATGGAAAAATTCGTCATTCAAAATTGGGTGTTCGGTGTTCGATATTCGATATTTTTTTTGGATGACCAATTAATGAACAACGAATATCGATTAGCGAATAAAGAATGTTGAATTATTTTTAATGTATAAATAAATGACATTCAATATTCCGAACGACACTTAGATAGAATTGCAGCGGTTATGCTGACTGAAGTGCAGTATTTTGCAATATAGCTGCAGCATTTGAGCAGAAAGCGGGACGGGTGTTGTTGTAAAGCTAAAAAGTTTCGCTTCAAAAAAAATCAATACAAAAATGTCAACTACTTTATAGTTTGGGCATAATTGTCTCATTAAATTATTTGAAATTTATAAGTCTGTTTTTTTATACAAAATCATATATACTCCACTTTTTTGATAGCTTTTAATTGGTTTAAACTGATTAGAATTGAGGAGCAGTAGTTCTTCTTCTGAAAAATCGTTCATCACATTGCTTTGTAGTACATATTGCCATTGTTGCATAGGTAGTTTGTGTTTGGGTGTAAAATTCCATACTTGTTTGCTTAGGTTGCTGTATTGGGTGCCATTAATATTGGGGAAGGCAGTCACAATTTCCCTGTATACAATGTCTTCTTCTTCAATAAACTCAATCATTTGTTGACGAAGATTGAAATAGGGGAGATGGGCTAATGAAGCATCCCAGCCTTGTGCGATGTGATGGGGATATATCCAACAATGTCCGCTTATTAAGGCAATTCCAATTAGTACTAAACTTATTTTTTTTGGTATAGAAAAATATCCTTTAAAAAGAAAAACTGACAAACATAAACTATGCAATAAAAAGTAAACCATAAAATAGCGATGCAAAATGGGATTCGTTCTTATACATAAGATAAACACTAAAACTAACAATGGCAGAAAAGACCAGCAACACAATATTTTTTCTTTTTTTGATAAGGATTTTTTTTGGTAGAAGTATTGAAAGCCTGCAAAAATGAGTACGCCGTACATGAGTACTCTGCCAAAATCAAAAAACCGCCAAATGGTAATTGCGATGTTAAAAAAGAAGCCTTTTATATGGATCAAATGATGATGCCCTGCCCAAGGCGACTGATCGGTAACCAGTAAAAAGCCGGTGCTTTGATAGTGAAAAAGCATCCAACCAATAAACAAAACGCCCGAAATGGTATAAGGCAAAATAGTTTTCCATCGGATGTTATTGGTTTGGTAATAGTTGAAAATTAGTTGATTTAAGTATAAGATAAAAACAAATATGCAGCCACGAATACTCGTCATACTTAATAGTATAGTCATAAAAATTAAGAGCCCGGTTTTATGATACAGTATGCTGTACAAGCCTGCCATAAATGCCATCACTAAAAAAATATCTGGACCAACCATAGTGGATTGAGCAAAGTAGGTGGGTTCAATAAGTAGAAATAGCGCTGCAAACCAGAGGTACTTTTCTGGCAAAAAATAAGTAGCTATTTTTAAATAAAACCAGGCAGTGGCAATTAATATGGGCAAACAAATTAGATGACTTACCCAAAGGTACTGCCCAAAAATTTTCCAGCAGAACGCCACTAACCAAGCCCACAATGGTGGATAGCCGGCATCTAAATGAGCAGGTATAGGAAAATTGAAAAAGCCCGATTGAAAAAAATGTAAGGGTATTTTTGCACTAAACAAAATGTTATCTTGAAAAAAAGGAATATCTTTACATATAAAAAATAATAAAGTGTAAAAAATGCATAAACCCGTAAAACAATACTTAAAAACCGGCTTCAATTTATGTTTAATTTCATCTCAAAGTAGCAAACATTTCTTGAATAAACCGCTATATTTGTTGAAATTTATGCTTTGGTATATGAAAAAAATGATCGCTTCCTCGTTTCTGTTTTGTTTTTTGTTTTTTCAATGCCAGGTGGTTAACGATCAACAAACAAAAAATAAACCAACTAATACCAATATTGAAGAGCGAATTAATAAACAAATTAAAGAAGATATTGCCTATTATATTGAATGCCTAAACACTAAAAAATTTGATGAGTTAGTTGAAATGATTTATCCTAAATTGTTTGGCAGAAAATCGAAAAATGATTTTAAAGAAGAATTAATTAAGCAGAATATTTTTGGCGTATATAAAGAAATTGAGCCGTACAAAATAGAATCGATTAGTCCGGTGCATGTATACGATGGTGATAACTATGTTCAAATTTTTTGTTCCGGTGATGTAAAGTTGCATGTTTCTGGAGAGGCTGCAAGTACCATTGAACGCATAAAAATGGAATTAGAATTGAGTTACGACACTTCGGATAGCATGATTGAAAACAACACCATTATTATTAAAGATGCCTATTTTTCGTTTATAGCGATTAGCCGAAAAGGGTCCAATTTTTTATGGCAATATATTGAGGTGGACAAACAAAAAGAACCTTTTTATGATCAGATTATTCCTGCTGAAATATTGGACAAATTTTAAACTTGATTACCTATCGTTTTTGCAAAGGAACGGTAAAACTGCTTAAGGTATTATTTAAACTGGTGAATGTACACCAATAATTGCCTGATGCTAATTGTTGCAGTTCAGTGTTATTTTTCCAATTAAATAAATGTTTGCCAGGTGTGTAGTATCCATTAGCTAATTCTTTAATTAATTGACCATTTGCATTATAAATTGATAAATTAATATTGGCTTGTTGCGGTAAATTCAGTTCAATTTGCAAAGCCTCGTTAAATGGATTTGGATAACTTGTATAAGTTGGTGTTGGCGGAATGTCAATAGTAGAAACGCGGGTATCAAAGTTGCCGTTTTCATCCATTTTAATGATCCAGGCATCACTTTCGCCTTTGTTGTCGGCTAAAATATCGCCATCGTTAGAGGAATAGGTTGTTCCAGTGGCTATATAACCTCCATTAGGCAGCGGTAAAATCTTATATAAAAAATCATCTTCGCTACCCCCAATAAGTTGCTGCCATTCAATATTACCTTGAGCATTTAATTTAATTACCCAGGCATCTTGTTCTCCATGGTTAATTTGTGTTATGTCGCCACTGTTAGAAGAGTTACTTTTTGCCAGTAGAATAAAACCTTCATCTTTGGTCTGTTGTATGCTTGTGAGCCGTTCATCTTTACTACCACCTAATATGTTGGTCCACAAAATATTGCCATTGGTATCAAAGTTCGCTAATAATATATCTTGTCCTCCTTTATAACCTTCCGGTATACTGTCATTCTCTGATACTGTAAAACCTGTTAATAAAAATGTGCCATTTTGTAAACTAAGTAAATTTTCTGGAAAGTCTTGTTCGGCACTACCGATTCGTTTGTCCCAAACTCTGTTACCGGCGCTATC
This sequence comes from uncultured Chitinophagales bacterium, assembly GCA_938023075.1. Lineage (GTDB taxonomy): Bacteria > Bacteroidota > Bacteroidia > Chitinophagales > JAHDHT01 > CALHDG01. Next base: position 14,460 of record CALHDG010000138.1, on the reverse strand, counting down.
TAATTTTAAAAACCAAATATCCCTATCGCCAAAACTTTCCGTATTATCGCCAAAGGCAGGGGCTATACTTCCCGCTCCCGCTGCTACTATAAAATGACCATCGGGTAATAATTCTATTTCATAAAAATGAACGTTCCTATCAGAAAATTGACGCCATACCTCTTCTTTTTTGGCATTTAACTTGGTAATGTATCCTCTATTTATAGTAAATCCTGCAGGAAAGGGAGGAGTCATCGGAATTTGATCACCCCCAACCTTTTCACTTCCTACTCCTATAAAACCTCCATCTGGTGTTTGTTCTATGTCATACAATAAATTACCAGGATCTTTATTCAGCCAATTTGTGCATGTTATATTTAGGTTTTCATCTAATTGATAGATATGATTTGAGTGTCGGTCTTCAAAACCCAATATACCGGTTATTAAAACAATTTGATTATTGGCTACAAAATTATCTACTATAAAGTCGTAGGTATTAAACCCTTTGCTCACTAATAATTTTTGATTGAGCACTTCCCCCTTTTTATTGAGCTTAAAGACCCACATATCCCACCATCTTCTGGTATCCAAGCTATCTCCGTAGTTAACACTAAACGTAGATTTTGTAGAAGCAATAGCAATAAAGGTACTGTCATTTAATACCATATTGGACAATGCTACATCGTCTTCATTTCCTCCAAATAGTTTACTATTCAATAATTTGCCGGTACTATCAATTTGCAAAAACCAGCAATCAAAATTTCCTTCATTTGTGTCCTGTACATCGCCATTATTACTTGTAGCACTTCTACCGAATGCCATAAAACTGCCATCTTGTTGTTGCCATATTTCGTTGATAGCATCTTCTTTATCACCACCTAAAGTTATGTTGAAGTTTTGTGCTGAAGTAAAGTATGATGTTCCGAAAAAGCAGGCATATACAATAGTAGCGTATAATTTTAATTTGTTGGATTTTGATGTATTTTCCATACTTAATTAATGTTTAATAATTGTTAAAATAGTTTATTTTTTTTTTTCTATGCAAAATTAATAATTTTAAACTATTATTTCAATTTCATAACTTAAAAATTACAAACATGAAAAATGTCATTTTAATTACATTCGCTATCATTACCTGCTTTATTAGTATTGCACAAGATTTAATACTGGATGCCCAAAATAACATAGTCTCAGACTTTGAAGAGGAGGACACTAATTTGATTTATCTATATATTGAAGAAGCATTCGCTAACTCAACCTACTCTAAAGTAGCTCCTTTTATATTAAACAAACAAAATGAAGAGTATTTAGAGGAATATGGAGAAATTATAAATAATGCGGTTTTTTTAAACAGTCGATTGCGCATTGTAAATCAATTGCATAATTCGAAACCAGAAAATTTAAAGTTATCAATTCCGGTAAGTAATAGAGGCAGGAACATTGAGCTTCTTTTAAGAAAATGAAGAAGGGCTGTTTTATCACGGAGTAGTAGATGAACATCCTGGTTCAATAGCCGCAGTAAGTGTATTTCAGAATGATATTAGAGTTTTGATATCTGATAAAAAAAAAGTATTACTATACCGGATTTTAATGTGACAACAAGTAGTGAAAGTGAATTTAGCTTAGTAATGGAAATTATACTTTGGCAGCGATACCGAATGAAGAAGGAACGCTTAAGCAAAGCAATAACTTGATGGTTTTTTATAATGATCAAAACTTACTTTTTGATAGAGCGTTTAATTGTGTTGCAAAAGTAGGACCACAAAACGAACAGGTTGATTTATGTGATGACATTAATGTTTACCCTCCTATTGTACCTGATAGACATTATATCGAGATTTTTATAGAATGCGAATTTAATGCATTCGACATTTTTTATAATAGTTCTGAATATAATACATACAGTAAAATTATGTCAATTTTTAATGAAGCCTCTCTTGTTTATGCTATGGAAAATATAGACATCAAATTATCTGAAATACATATTATAAATGACGAAAATGATCAAATAGCCTATTTAGAAGATTTGATAAATCCTTCCGATTTAAATGTTGATTTTGGTGAAATAACCAATGCGTTTGGTTATAGTAAACAAAATAATTATGATGGTCGATTAGCCTGTTTATTTCTTCATCCATATGGGATAAATACTAACGATGGAACAATCGGGTATTTATCAGGCGGTTCAGCCTGGTGGGATAAATTTAATTGTACCTTTTATGAAAGTGTACCGATAACTTGTATGTCATATTATGAATCGAATTTTGACAATAATCAACCTTATAAAGATACTTACGGACCTTATTCATGTGTTGCACCAACAAACGACATATCCAACTTTCCTGTTTATAGTTTTGATGTACTAACTTTTGCTCATGAGATAGGACATAATTTAGGCTCTCCTCATACTAACAATTGTCTATGGGGACCAAATAACAATTTAGCCTTGGATGATTGCCGAGCCGTCGAGACAAATTTCAATGATTGTAGTGGTTTATCAACTTTGGGAGAAATTCCAACGATAATGAGCTATTGTGATTTTACTCCATTAATCAATGGCTTTGGTCAGGAACCTGGAGATTTAATTAGATCAAACTACGCTTTAGGTTGTGGTACTTCAGGCACGTTAGATTGTCACGGAGATGTAAGCATATTCAATGATTACGCCTGGTTGTTAAATTTTGTTGACCCAAATAATTGTTTAGATACAAAAATTACCGTGTGGTTGGTTGCTGGTATATTACCGGTATTTCATATACAGGATAGTTTTGGTGGAAAATTGTATGTAAATTTTGGAGGAGTAATTGAAGTGTGCGATGATGGTAATACCCCTGGTAGTTGCGTTGATAACTTTAATTTTGAAGATGCTATAGCTCATTGGACTTGTAGATGTTGTAACGGTGCAATTGATGCCACTAATTTTGAAAATGGATGGGCTAACACCATTTGGCAAGATGGTGGAGAAGATTGCAAAATACTTAACAGTAGTGCCTATTCTTTATCAGTTCCTAACTCTGTTGAATTGAGAGATAATTCTGGGGCAGCTTCATCAATGACCACTCAAAGCATGCAACTTCAACTTTGGGATAACTTAAATGTTAGCTTTTCGTTTATGGCAGTGAGTATGGAGGCTTTTGAAGATTTTTTCTTAGAGTTATCAACTGACGGTGGAGCTAGCTATACTACAGTCCAACGCTGGATTGCCGAGGATTTTCAAGTTCCATATCAGTTTCAGCGACCTGCTTCAGTAAAATGGTTCTCAAATAATGTTAGGTATACAGAATCTATAGACATAAATAATTTTTTGAGTAGCAATACTAAGTTGCGTTTCCGTTGTGATGCATCAAGCAATTGGGATAGAGTATATATTGATAACGTGGTAATACGAGGTTGTCCTTCAAGTGCTCTAAAAGAAGACGAAGTAGTTCATAATGTATCAAAGATTTTACCTGATGTTGCTTTAAATAGTTTTTTGGTTTATCCTAATCCTGTAAAAGATATATTAAATTTAAAATTTTCTAACGACTTGTTCGTCACAGAAAAAACAGAAGTATCGATTTTTTCCTTAAATGGATATAAAGTGTATACAGATAAAATGAATTTTACCAAAAATTCACAGATTGATGTAAAAGCTCTAAAAAATAATCAAGTATACTTAATTCAGTTAAAAGCATTAGATGGAACAATATATACTTCTAAATTTATGAAAAAATAATTATAAGTTACAATAAAATGAATCTCAAAACTTAAGTGTTTTGAGATTTATTTATATTTTGATCAAACCCAATCTTCCAACGCAAAAACCGCATCTGCCCGCACACCTTTTTCGGTTTGTTTGACATTCATTTAACCGGTCATGTTCAAAATATAAAACATAGTTTTTTGCATGAGCTGTATTTAATAAACCGGTTTTCTCTTCCGGCGTTTGTAAGGCATTTAAATCGTAATCCATAATGTAGGTTAGGGATAAATGTCCTTCAGAAGGAATTAGTGGTGCGTTTTCAAAGTCTTCGTCAAGCCAAATTATATGTTGGTTCATAAAATTCTACACAAAAATAAAAGAGTGTTTAACTTCGTTTTTCTTATACTACACAACGATTTTAATAAGCTTTTACCGTACTAAATTTTTACCTTCACCAGCAAATTAGTAATAAGAATGAATTGTGAATTATCTAAAGTATTAGTTGGTTTTCTTTTTTTAGGTCTTTCGGTTGCACCTACAACAACCGCCTGCTTTGCCCAAGCCTCAACTACTTACTGGCAACAACAAGTTAATTATAATATAACGGTTAGCCTAAACGACCAAACACATGAGTTAAACGGTTTTGCCAACATCCAATACATCAACAATTCGCCGGATGTGTTAAACAACATTGTATTTCATTTATACCCCAATGCATATAGCACCGGTCAAACTGCCTTTGCGCAACAGGAATTAGAAAACCGGTCAACTAAATTTTACTTTAGCAAAGATGCCGATCGAGGAAAAATTTTTAATCTATTGTTTAAAGTAGATGGCGAAACCGTTGCTATGATTGAAGATGCCAACCATCCGGATATTGCCGGGATAACATTAAACAAACCTTTACAACCCGGCGATACCATTAACATAAGCACACCATTTAGTGTTAAAATTCCAACTAATTTTTCGCGCTTGGGCAGAGATGGAGAATCATATCAACTTACCCAATGGTACCCCAAACCGGCTGTTTACGATAAGCAAGGTTGGCATCCGCTACCCTATTTAAACCAAGGTGAGTTTTACAGCAACTTTGGTAATTATGAAGTAGAAATAACGGTACCGGAAAATTATATTGTAGCGGCAACCGGCGAATTGCAAACGGAAAGTGAGCTTCAATTTTTGAGAGAAGTTGCCCAAAAAACGGCTAAGGGTATCGATTATGTTCATTTAAAAGGGGCATTTGATCCTACAGAATTTCCAACATCGTCGGCTACTACTAAAACGTTAACCTTCATTCAAAAGGAGGTGATTGATTTTGCGTGGTTTGCTGATAAGCGGTTTAACGTTTTAAAAAGTGAAGTGACTTTAGCAAGCGGCAAAACGGTAGATACCTGGGCTTTTTTTACCAACAAAAATGCCAAAATATGGGCAAAGGCTACTAGTTATTTAGATGATGCGGTAGCTTTTTACTCTAGCCATGTTGGCGAATATCCGTATAAGGTTTGTACTGCAGTAGAAGGCACTTTAATAGCGGGTGGTGGTATGGAATATCCAACCATTACTATTATTGGAGGTACGGAAAATGCCCAAACTTTAGATAGAGTGATTACCCACGAAGTTGGGCACAATTGGTTTCAAGGTATATTAGCCACTAACGAGCGCAGCTTTCCGTATTTAGATGAAGGCATTAATTCGTATTACGAAAACCGGTATATGGATGAAAAATATCCGACTGCCAGTTTAATACCGCCACGCACAAATGCCAAGCTCAGTAATTTTATAACGAAGCAATTTAACTTAACCGGTAAAAAACTCAGCTATCAAAATGAAATAGGTTATTTAATGAGTTGCCGGTTGCATGCTGATCAAGCTTGTAATTTACATTCAGAAGATTACACACAGTTAAACTACGGCTTAATGGTGTATGGTAAAACTGCTATGGCTTTTCGCTATTTAGAAAACTTTTTGGGGCGTACCGTATTTGATGAACTGATGAAAACCTATTTTGATCAGTGGAAATTTAAGCATCCTTATCCTAAAGATTTGCGTAGCATTTTTGAAGACAATACCAACAAATATTTAGATTGGTTTTTTGATGAAGTACTAGCCACTACCGGACAAATGGATTATGCGATTGTTGGTCAAGATGACAACAAAACGATTGGCAATTCTGAATACTATAATTTTTTCATAAAAAATAAAGGAGAGTTAAGAAGCCCTTTTCCGGTAACTGCCTTAAAAAATAAGCAACCTGTAAAAACGATTTGGTACGATGGTTTTGGAGGGATGAGTGAAATTTTGTTTCCTAAAATGGAGATAGACGAATTGGTTATTGACTATGAAGAAATTACTATAGAAAGCCATCGGAAAAACAACAATTTTAAACCGGGCAAATTATTTAAAAAGATAGAACCCTTAAAAGTACGACCCTTGTTGGGTTTTGAAAATCCGAAATACAATCAGCTGTTTGCAAGTTTAATGAGCGGCTACAATTATTGGGATAAGTATATGTTGGGTGTTGCCCTGCATTCAGGCTTTTTGCCATCAAAAAAATTAGAATGGTTTGCTGCGCCGATGTATAGCTTTAATACGAAAAGTGTGGTTGGCTTTGGCAATGTTAACTATCATCATCAATTAAAATCTTCAACCATAAAAAATATTCGCTTGGGTTTAGGTGTTAGAAGTTTTCATGATTATCAAGTTGATTTATTAGATTCGAACAAAGTAGTTTTAAATACGTTCCCCAACCGTTTTTATCGCTTTTCACCAGAGTTAGCAATTACTTTTAGAAAACCGGATGCCCGAAATTCGGTAACTACATCACTTACTTTGAAACACATTAATTTGATGAGAACTAAAAATGAATGTGAGGATAGTGAAGAAACTTTGTGTACCGGTATTCCTCTTTATGTTAATTTAGGTTTTGATTCTTACTATATCAATCAATTGACTTTTAAAAGAAGAAATCAACGAATCATTAATCCACTTGGGTATGCAGCTATGGTTGAGCAAGGCAAGGGTTTTGTTAGATTAGCGGCAGAAGGAGATTATAAATTAAGCTATATAAACAACAGGAAAGGCATACAGGCAAGAGGCTATTTTTCGTGGTTTGCCAAACACGAAAATACGCAAGCCGGTTTTGTAAACAACAGTTTGGGTTATAGAACCAACACTCAATTTTATGATTATACTTATGAAGATATGGCACTTGCCAGAAATAAGTTGTATAGTATAGATGAGGAAAAGAGAAGACGTAAATTTAATATATTAGATCATCAGATTGTTAAAAACGGTGCCGCCTTTTTTAGCAATACCAATTATGGAGCGAACCAACAATGGCTAGGAACGATCAATTTGAAAGCCGACTTGCCGCTCGTACCGGTTTACGCCTATTTTAATACTGCTTTTTTTCCAAACAATAACGAATTGGGTAGTAGTGCCTTTGAATTTGGCGCCGCTTTAAGTTTAATACCCAATGTAATTGAACTGTATTTTCCGGTTGCACATCATGAACAAATGTATAGAAATGCCAAATATTTTGAAAAAATAACTTTTTTATTCCACTTGAAAAAGTTAGATTTGTTTAAAATTTTGAGAAATAATAATTTTTTATAGATAAGAGGATGCTTACCGAAGTAAAAACGTTAACGTGAAATTTGTAAGTATCCGGGCTCAAATGGCTAACCTGTAATTTTATTACACCACAAACCTCGCATATAATAAATTTAAAATCTTTTCATTAATGATTTTTAACTAATTATCCTGTATAATTTATTGCCAACCAGGTCAACTTTTATCTAATAGTATCGTATACAAACCAAAGAAAAATACGATCTGGCATGATAATTATTCTTATTTCACAAAATTTAGTTATGAAAAGCATAAAACTTATTATTGTTGTTTACTGCACCTTTTTATGTGCTTTTAATTGCATGTCTAACAACAATTCAAATTCTATTTTTTATGATGTTGCTCTTTTTACTATAGGTAAAATGCCCAACAAAACAGACATGCTGTATCAATACAAACCAACCATTTATAAATGGGTAAAAATAGGGGATATTGGTACAACAGGAATTCATTCAATAGCCATTGATGTTGAAAATTTCATCATCTATGCAGTTGATGGAGGTACATTGGGTACTTTAAATCCGGTAACTGCCCAATTTACCGCAATCGGAAATATTGGTGGTGGTAATGGCGAATATGGCTTTGCTAACATCAATCAGGTTTATGGCTTAACATTCGACCCTATACAAAAAGTATTGTTTGCCACCAGTAGAATAGAAGGCTCTGCAGACGTGCTGGTAAAAATCAACCCCATAGATGGTAAATTGATAAAAAATAGTTTTATAAACTTATTCTTCCAAAGTATAGATTATTCTATAATTGAGGCGGCTAACGATAAAGCTGAATTATTGGCTGATGTTTCATGCTTAATATATGATCCAATTACCCGGCAATTAATTTGCATACAAAGTGGGTATAATAAAATAGCGATGTCTTTGATCAACAAAAATTCTGGATTTTTGTTACAAGTTTTATTTGATTTGTCGTCAGTAGGTATTCAATCAATTGATTATGATTTAAATGGCAATTTATACGCCACCACTTTAAATGAAATAGATGAAGAAAATGGGATTACACAAATTGATTTAGGTTTTGTCAATATAAATTTGGTCAATCCATCTAACATAGAATCAGATTTACAATTTACCGGTTTAGCTTTTATACAACCCAATGCAATCTCCACTAATTGTAACGATGAGGTAAACTTGATATGTGCCTCACCCCAAGTGCCCGAAATAAAAGCTAAAAATGCAATAAACTCCAATACTGATATTCGTATTAATACTACTTATAAAACTGAAGGCTTTGTAAGCCTGCATAACCATTTTAGTATACCTGCTAATTTAGATTTTAGTATCGAAATTGCCAATGTATGCGATTAATTAAACGGAAGTAAAATTATTATAACTCACCAATTTTCAAATATCTGTATTTCTTAACCTGACCGAATATTCTTATTAGCCTTTTTGATTTTTTACCAATAATTGAAATTTGGAAATTGTTTTTAGTAAGTTGCTGAACTTAGCTTGACCGTGGTCTCTTGTTCTTGAATTAGTTGGCTATTGTCATCATATTTTCTCAGTATCTTGTTACAATTTCTCAAACAATCTTTTATCAAATTCAAACTTTACCGTTTCTAAAATTTTCACTTTCAAATACTCATGATGAAATGGATTGATTAGGTAATTGTACTCCTCTTGTATAACTGTTGAGGGTACTTTTAAGATTAAATATTTGTTTTGCTGGATAAACGCATCTCCAACTTTTTTTGTTTGAGCTATATGAGGAAACACTTTCCAATTTTTGGGTAGAGCATTGAGTTGAACTGCTTTTATGCGAGTTTTGGGTAACTGAATGGTTTGAAGAACATAACCTTTCGGAGTAATTCCAAGTGGTGTATGTACTGCGATTTCGGTTGTGCAAAGTGCCCGGTTTTCACCTGTATACAAAATTCTTACGCCTTTACTATTCCATCTTCCGCCAGCAATTTCTGCCCCTTTACCCGATAGGTCGTGTTCAAATTTTTTTCGGGTTAACCTATAAACTATTAAGCCAGTACGCCCCATTCTATGCGAGTTAACTCATCATTTAACAGTGCTATGCCAAAAGAATTATCTAACAGTTCTACTGGTTTAATACTTCCAAGCGCAATAATTGTTGAGTTCATCCATGTATTGAAATTATCTTTTGATCCAAAAATTTCCGTTCCCCTTTTTTGAAGTCTGGCTATTTCAAGAATTTTTTCAGATTGAAGCGATTCAAATGATTTTTTTTCTTTTTTATACCGTTGTAAAGTACGTTCTGTTAAATGCAGAAATGTTGCCCATTGCTGAATTGTAAAGTTACCGGATGCTACTATTTTTAAAAACAGTGCATAGCTTAATCCTTTTCTGGTTAATTGAATTAGTGCTACATCATCATCAAGACTGTTCTCTAAAGTTGCAATAGACATGTTAGAAATTTGTCGTAAAAATAACGTAAATTGTCTGTAATGGCAAATTAATGTTCAATTGACCCTTTACTATTTGTATTAGTCAACTGAATAAGTTGAGCTGCAATACTGATGGCAATTTCGTGTGGGGTTCTGCTGTTGATGGCTAAACCAATTGGACTGTGTACCTTAGCTAATTGCTTGATTGAATAGCCTAAGCCTTTCATTTCTTCCATGAGTTGGTTAATTTTTTCCTGGCTACCCATCATACCTATAAAGGCAACTTGCTTGTTAATTAATTGTTGTAATACCATTAAATCGCTTCGATATCCAAAGGTCATTATAAATAGATACACCTCTTTTCCTTCGCGAATGTGTTGTCCTAATTTCTCATATTTTATAATTTGTTTTTGATGTGCATAGTGATTGTTTTCTAGTGTATTTAAATGTTCGCGGTTATCTATTACAGTACAGTGATATTCTAAGTCAACCAATACTTTGGTTAACGCTTTGCCTACGTGACCACCACCTACAATGTAGGCAAATTTTTTGAAGCCTATTTTTTCGGTGTATTGCCAATTGTGTTCATTAATCAATTTAAAGGAATAAGGTTTATTGGAGATTCCTTCTTGAAAACTTAAGCCTTCTGGTGAAATATTCAACTTGCCGTTTTCCCCTTTTTGTATACAAGTTATGATTTGCTCAATCAGTTTTGTTTCTTTTTGTAAGATGGGAATTAGTGTGACGTATTGTTCACCTGAACAGATCATACCCGATTGATTTTCGGTAGCAGTTTTAGAATGAATTTGATGTTTTAAGATGATGGAGAAATCGTGGTTGCTTAATTTTGATTTGGCTAGTTCAACTAATTTGTGTTCCATTATGCCACCACCAATTGAACCAATCATTTCACCATTTTCTGCAACCACCATTCTAAAACCTTGACGACCGGGGCTGCTGCCTTGACTATCTAACACGTATAACAGTACTAATTTTTTGTGTTGAGATAAGCATTGTATGATGTGTTGCCAAAAGTGCATGGAAAAAGTTGATTTGATGTTTACGAATTTCGATTAGCTATCGGAACTATAGTTATTAACCTAAGTTTCGGAAGTAGCTATTTATTTTAAGTTTGTGACTTTCAATTATTTGTAAAAATTCAATTTTCATTGTTTTATTTAAAATTTTACTTTTGTGATGCCTTTCAAGTAGTTTAAATAGTTTATAATAAAACTTATCATCCCGACCGTAGAGAGATATCTTGTATAAATACCTGAATTTCTTGGACTTGAGGGAGGATTTCTCATTTCATTTGAAATGACAGAAATTTTAAGGGCAACTTTGAACCTTATTTTGCTACCTAAACTTAAGTTATTAATTGTTCCGGTCAACTCATTAGTTTTTGAAAACCGGACTATAGCATGGTTTCTATGAAAAAGCGCGGTAAGCAAACTAGCCCCGATTGCAGCGGTTATGCCTGTTTGTCGCGCAGATTTTGAAGCGTTTGCAAAACAGGTATTTGAGCGGAAAGCGGGACTGCCCTTTCTACAGAGCACTACTGTTTCGCTTCTAATAAAAAAAACACGAACCATATTGATTTTGTCCATTCAATCGACAGCTCTTTTTTTCAATATTTGAGAAAAAGATCGCAATTGGATCTCTTCAATAGTCAAGCCGGTTTTTAAGACATCTGCTTCGGTAATCGCACCGCAGTTTAGTGCTTTTAAAAAATAATTGATTAAGCCTTGTCCGGTGGCGGCATCATCAAATACATCGCCGGAAAGGGTGGCTTGCGCGGCTTTTTCCATAAAGGCTTTTAGGCGGAGCGTGGCATCATCAATGCTTTCCAGAAAAAAAGTATAGAGGGCAGCGTAACGAATAGGTAGTTGCGCCGGATGTAAATCCCAACCTTGATACAAGCCCTTCCATAAGGAATGCCGGATTTGATCGTAGCCAATTTTCCAAGCCCGGTGAACCGTTGCTTTGTTTTCTTTTAACTGTTGCTTGTTTAATTTTTTACCCTTGTGTGGGGCGGCAGGCATAATATTGCTCGCCCCATCTGACAGCCAAATGCCGGTATGACTTAGGGCAACTTTGGTCATAAAATGGGCAAAATCGCAAACGGCATGATTCATCAATTGATACTTGGCGGTGATGTTGTTGGAAGCCGTATAATCGTACGTACCAAAGTGTGTGGCAATGCACCTGCCTTTAGCAGCCGTAATAATTTGACGCAGTGGATTTTTGCCCAAATGATCGATTACTATTTGAGTGGTTTCCACCATAATTTCAAATTGCAGGCTACCCGTTTTTAGCTTCAGCTTTTTTTCTAAGAGTTCAAAAATGGCGACCAAGCTTTCTACTTGTTCTGGAATGGTCACCTTGGGAAGCATGACGACAAAATTGTTGGGTAATTGTCCTTTAGTTTTTTCAGTTAGGGTGCTTAGAAAAATATCTAAGGTTCGAAGGCTTCGTTCTTTATGCTCTTCGGTTAGGGGTTTTATACGAATGCCGATAAAAGGAGGTAAACTTTGGTCTGCCATTCCTTTGGCAGTTTCGGTGGCTGCGATTGCTGCCGCTTCATCTTCTTCTTGATTAGAGCGGTTGCCAAAACCATCTTCAAAATCAATGCGGAAATCTTCTACCGCTTCGGTTTCTAATTTGTTGATTACCCGCTGATAGACTTCGTTGTACAAGTTAGCTGGATGCTTTTTGCCGGCTTTCTTTTGGCTCAACAATTTTTTGAGGAGTGCTTTTCGTTCTTTTTTCTTTGTCGGTAATTTCTGATAGCCTTCTAATTGTAAGGCTTCTGCCATCGTAAAGCAATCCGGCGCATAACTTACAAAATTGCGTAAGGCAATTTCTCCTAAGGCATGTGCAGTGTTGGCTTTAAACAAATGGGCACCTCCATAAACCGTATGTACGGCTTGTCTATCGGGGCGATCACCCGGATAGATTTTATTAAAAGCCGTGTTGGCTTTTTTTAATTTCGACCAAATGCCTTTGACCGAAGTTTTTGATATTGACGTCTTCATAATTAACTTCCTCTGTAGGTTGAATATCCAAACGGGTTTAACAATAAGGGGATGTGATAGTGCGATTGATCAACAGTTTGAAAATGAATATGCACTACCGGATAAAATACTTTTTGTTTGTTGCTTTCAAAGTATTTGCCGGTATGAAAAACCATGCGATAGGTTGCTGGTGCAAGTACCTCATCTTTCTCTAATAAATCAGCAATTCTACCATCGGCATTGGTTGTGCCTTCGGCAATGGTTTGCCACATATTGTTTTGTTGTTCTTGTAATTCTATATGGATGCCTTCACCCGGCTTTCCGATAGTGGTGTCTAATACGTGTGTGGTAATTTGACTCATTTATTTTGAATTATTAATTCCAATTTAATAATTTTTTCAATCTGATTTTAGTAATTTTTTGTTGTTCTTTCATGGCAATCTTCAATTCTTCTTCTCCCGTATTTGGCAACCGTTGATTGAGCAAATCTAACATTTCTGTAGCAGATTTTCCGGTGGCGCAAACAATGAATATGTAACCAAATTTTTCTTCATAAGCCTGATTGCCTTCTGCGAGTGCTGTTAACATTTTTTTATTGGCTTGCTTTACGCCACTTTGTTCGCCCTCTGCCCATTGCTTAGTATTGGCAAACTTTTTTTCTAAGGTCTTGATATCTCCTATTTTTGGATGATGGGTAAAGGCTTCCAACCAGCAATCTTGATGGGCATTTTCCCAAATTTCATCAGCCCAATTGAATAGCGCTTGCTCATTGCTGAATGGGGCTTTGTTGACCATCTCCTCAACCCAGTAGCTTGCGCCGCAACAACGCGCTAAGGTTTCGTATAGTTTTGTTGGTGGTAGTGCGTTGATTTGTTTTATGGTCATGTTTGCGTTGATTATTTAGGAACTTCTTATTTGCAAATATACCGAAAGGAAATTACATTTTTCTCCACTGAATTTGTATGTCATATTAGAGACCTGACAGGTTTTGGAAACCTGTCAGGTCTTGAGTACCAACTATTAGTTTTTGGGATTGGGTTGGGCGTGTTAAGGATTAAAATAATAATCTGCCGTTAGGCTGGATAATTCCCAAGGAATCTGTTGTCCGTTTGATATATCTTTAACTGATTTTCTAACCTGTTGAAACATTTGATTGATCGTGATACCTTCCCTGTCAATTGTTTTAATTAGCTCGCCGGTAAACAAACCGTTGTCGCCTTTGCCATCTGATGCTGTTTTATCTGGTGAGGTAGCGAAAGCAATTAATGAACCTTCTGGCGGACTCATAGATGCCAGCCCTCGTCCTGTTAATCCTCTGTTCCAACTGCGCTCGAAGGGGTTGTTTCTACAAGCATCTAATATTACAATATTTACATTGTTTTTATATTTTTCCATGTGCATCAAAATACGATCTGCTCTTACACAATCGTATTCTACTTGTTGTTCCGTTTTCAAATTGGCATCTACTGGTATGAGATAATTTTTACCTTTAACCTGCACACCGTGACCAGCGAAATAAAATAAACCCTCATCAAAGTTTTGCAATTCCGTACCAAAGTCATCTATTGCCATTTTAAATTCGCGCAAACTTGGGTTTTCTCTAATAGAGACGATGAATCCCAAGGCTTCCAATTCTTGTTGCATGGCGCGCGCATCGTTAATGGGATTATCTAAAACCCCGCCGTGCTCGTATTCTGCACAGCCAATTACTAATGCTAATCTTTTTCGCTTCGATGCCGCTGTATCTTCCCCTCTTTGGTTGCTTCGGCTACCGTCGGTTGGCG
>CALHDG010000137.1 GCA_938023075.1 uncultured Chitinophagales bacterium | reverse complement strand
GTCTCTCGAAGAGCTCTGATAAAGTAGTGTTTAAAAGTTCTGATACTTCTCTTCCCTTATCTGATAAACAGCTTCAATTAATTCAACTACTTTTAGCCCTTCTTCGGCGGTGGTAAGCTTAGCTGGCATATGGTTTAAATGCGCGATTACGTTCTCAAATACATGTTGATGATTAGCAGCACTGCCCGAATATTGTCCATATTGATTAGGAGCGTTCGTTTTTGGAATGGATTTAAAATCGTACCGTTCAATATTGCAAAACAATACTTTTTCCATATACTGCCCGCCAACTTGAATGTTACCTTTTTCAGCAATAATAGTAATGGAACTTTCTAAATTTTTGGCATAGGCAGCAGTGGTGTAATTAAATTGTCCTTCGCCACCTTGTTTGAGTTTAAATGAAAAGTTGCCGGTATCTTCAAATTGGGTAACGCCTTGTAGTTGATGTTTCGCAAAAGAAGCTTCCATTAATTGGGCATCTCCAAAAAGCCATAATAAGGTATCTACAAAATGGCTGAATTGGGTATACAATGGTCCACCGTCTAAATCCAAACTTCCTTTCCAATTACTTTCAGTGTAATAGGCTTCATTTCTATTCCAAAAACAATTAATATATACTTGATAGATATTACCCAATAATGGAACGATTTCCTTTAACCAAGCAGAAGGAGGACTATAGCGGTTTTGCATCACACAAAACACCTGTTTATTTTTTCGATTTTTATGAGCATTTAATTTTTGACATTGTTCAGCTTTTACACCAAGAGGCTTTTCGCACAAAACGTGGCAATTTAAATTAAGTGCCTGAAGCGCATGTAATATATGTAAACCATTTGGGGTGCAAATGTTCACCACATCAATTTCTAAATTTTCTTTAGCTAAGGCATCTATACTTTCAAAAACCGGCACTTGAAATTCGCTTGCAAGGTTTACTTGTTTTTCAACATCAATTTCAACTATAGCTACCAAGCGAGCATTGGGTAAGGTACGTAATACAGTGGCGTGGCGATACCCAATTCTGCCACCACCTACTACCACAAATTTGATTGCTCGCATTTAAACCGTTTCATAAGTCGCCAGAAAATAAGGGTTCAACAAATTTTCTTTATTATATAATAGCGGAGTCATTTCCGGGTGGCGTAAAACAGTTCCACCGGCTGCTTCTACTACTGCTTGCCCGGCAGCGGTATCCCATTCCATAGTTGGTGCATAGCGTGGATATAAGTGAGCCAATCCATGAGCAACTTTACAAAGTTTTAATGAACTGCCGGCAGCAATAAATTCGACCTTTTTAAAGCGTACTTTCTGTTCTTCCACAAATTGTTCAGTATCTTCATTCATATGCGAGCGGCTGCCCATAATAATTACAGAATCCTCAGTAGGTCTTTTCACTTGGATCGATTCTGCCACATCATCCCCTTTTTTATACCAAGCTTTGCCTTCTAAATCGGCATAATAATATTCACCGGTTACGGGCACGTAGACTACCCCGGCAATTGGTATTCCACTTTTAACTAAGGCGATGTTTACTGTAAATTCATCATTGCGTTTTAAAAACTCTTTGGTACCATCTAAAGGATCTACTATCCAACAATAAGTCCAATCTTTTCTATCTTCAAAAGATAGATTTTTATTTTCTTCTGATATGATAGGAATGTCAGGATTCATATTTTCCAAGCCTTTCATAATTACATCATTAGCTGCTTTGTCTGCTGCTGTCAAGGGGCTTTTGTCATCTTTATATTCCACCTCAAAATCGGTTTCATATATTTTTAAGATAGCTTCGCCGGCTTGTTTAGCGATGTTTAATAACTCTTTGAAATTTATGGTTTGTATCATTTTATGTTAACTATTTGGTTCCATTTGGTATAACTTTAAACAGATTAGGTTGTTTTTCATAGTTTGCAATTCTATTTTTTGCTATTTCGCAATATTCATTGCTAATATCAATCCCAATATATTTACGATTTAGTTTTAATGCGGATATACAAGTTGTGCCACTTCCTGACATAGGATCCAAAACAACATCACCTTCATTAGTCCAAGAATTAATATGGTCTCTCGCCAAGGCGCAAGGAAAAGGAGCAGGATGTCCTTTTGCCTCTTGATCTTCAGCTTTTTTACCAACAACATATTCCCAAATATTTCCTTTTATTTTTTGTTTTTTTACTGGCTTGGCTGGCTTTCCTCTTTTTTGTTCCCCTTTTGAATAATTTTTGTAAGTCGTTCCATTTAATTTTAGCCCGGCGTGCAAACAATCAATCATTATTGGGTTATGAGTTGCAACTGAGCCTTTACTAAAAATAAACATATATTCAAATATGCCATTGTATCTTTTCCTATATATTTGAGGTATTGGATTAGTTTTTTGAAAAATCATCGTATCGTGTAAATTAAAACCACAGCTTTTAAAAAATAAAGCCTGTTTAAAACTTGTACCTGTTTCGCTGCCTTTAATTGTAGCGTCATTTACAATCCAAACTACTATTCCACCAGGTTTAGTTATTCTAAATAATTGTTTGGCTATGTCTTCAAATGGAAACACAAATCCTTTATAAATCCTTAAATTGTCATATGGAGGAGATGTTACAGTAAGATCAATAAAATCTTCTTCAAGCTGTTTCATAATTTCTACACAATTACCATTAATAATTTTGTTTATATATTTTTCCATTTTATTCAATTATGTCTAATAAATTATTGGTGGTTATACCATTAATTTTTTCTATTTTACTTTCAATCTTGTGGGCTTTAAGTAGTTCATTTAGCGCATCATCGTGCGACATATTTAATATGCGATTGCGTTCAGCAGCTAAAAATTTTAATGCTTCCTTTTTGCCTATTTCTATGGCTTCCAAAGATGCAATTTTTTCCAATTGCCATAACTTAGGAATTACTTTTGAAAAGTTAAGCATAGTGGAATTAACAGCTAACCAATAGTGAACTGCACTTTTGGAGGGAATCAGCGCAGGAACGGTTTTAAAAATTTTGAGTAATAAACTAATTGCTTTTGTTGTACTCGATTCTTGTGAATACCTAACTAATAATGAAAGGTGGCTGTAGGTGAAAATACATACATTTCTTGAAATGGCTTGTTGATAAATTTGACTGTTTTTACTTGGGAGTTGATATATCGGGCATACTATCATGGCATAAGGTTTACCGTGTTTCCATCCGTCCATTGCTTGAACTTTAAAATCTTTTTGATTTTTTGCAGTTCTACTTAATCTAAAAGCTTTGGCATCAGCTACAAAACTGAACTTTTTTGTGTATCCTTCCACATCCGCAACATCTGCCCTTTCGGTTAATACTAAACTTTTTAAGCCGATACTTTTAAAAGCCAATGCTAACAAATAGTCTGTATATTTTGAATATTGTTTTTCTTCTGATGAGTCATGCCGAAAAGATTCTGGTATATTTACGCATAGTCTTAAGTGATTAATAAGAGTATCGGTATCCTTTTTTTTGATCTCATTAATCAGCTCATTCTCAATATATTTCGAGTTATTGACAAAGGAATCATTAAGATGATTAATTTTTTTAATCCAATTATTTCTTTGATTAACAGCAGTTTTTAAAATGACTTTACCCAATAAATGAATATTTAGTTCTATGAATCATAATTTATCTTATATTTCTTCCAACACTTCCCCAAACTATCTGCCCACCAAGGCACACTTAAACCAAAACTTTTAGCAATTTTTTCAGCAGACAACAAACTGTAAGCCGGTCGCTTGGCAGGCGTTGGATAATCTACTGTAGGTATGGGATGAATAGTACAGGAATGATTACCCAATTCCATAATTTTGGAAGCAAAATTATACCAACTGATTTGACCGCAATTGCTGTAGTGAAAAATTGCTGGAGTGGACCAATCCTTTTTTAAACGGATAATTTCTAACAACACATAAGCCAAATCACCGGCATAAGTGGGGCAACCTATTTGATCGTTGACTACAGTCAAACTTTCTTTTTCTGCTCCAAGCCGGCACATGGTTTTAAAAAAATTATGCCCATACTCCGAATATACCCAAGAGGTCCGAACGATTACTGCTGGTATATTTTCTTCTAATAAAACTTGCTCTCCGCTTGCTTTCGATTTGCCATAAACCCCTTGCGGATTAATCACATCATCCGGTGTATAAGGCTTAGTTCCATTTCCTTCAAAAACATAATCAGTAGAAATATGGAGCATTTTGGTATGATGCTTTTTACATGCTTTGCTTAAATGTTGTACCCCTTTTTCATTAATAGCATAAGCAAGTTCTTGTTCCGTTTCTGCTTTATCAACTGCAGTATAAGCAGCGCAGTTAATGAGGTATTGTGGTTGATGCTGTTCAAAAAAAGTTTGTACCGTATGGTCTTTGCTAATATCAAGCGTGGCTTTATCGGCAAACAAAAAATTATACATTTTAAAATTTGCCGAAGCATCTTTTAAACACTTTCCCAACTGTCCATTGGCTCCGGTAACTAAAATTTTATCCCTCCGCATATTCAAAGTTATGTTCACAGTTGTCAAAATCAGGCGCGTTTGCATCTTTTTCTGATAACTGAATATTTACAGGATTAATTTTCCAATCGATGTTAAAGTCGTTTTCTATCGGATGTATTCCTCTTTCATCTGCCTTAGAATAATAGTTATCGCACTTATATTGAAACTCGGCTACCTTAGTAATCACACTGTAGCCATGGGCAAAACCTCTTGGTACCAACAATTGTTTTTTATTGGCTGCGGATAATTCAATAGAAAAAGATTGCCGGTAAGTGGGTGATCCTTTTCTTAAATCAACCACAGCATCAATAACTGCACCTAAACTAACACTCACCAATTTGGCTTGAGCAACCGGATTTAACTGGAAGTGCAAACCTCGTATCACACCATATTGAGAACTTGCTCGATTATCTTGCACCCAATTATACGCCAAACCATGTTGCTGATGCAATTGCCGATTATAACTTTCAAAAAAGAAGCCTCTCGCATCTTCAATAACTTTTGGTTCTATTATAAGCAAGTCAGGAAACTTAGTGGTTGTAATCTTCATATATTCTTCATGCTTTTAAAGCATCTCTAATAATTTTGTTAACAATAATAAGCAAAGTAGCAAAAAAGAAAGTCATCAATAAAACCACTGCTAAAATCAATACAATTTTAGGTTTATTTTCTTTAAGTGGATAAACCGGTTGATCGATCAATTGTAAAATCGGGGTTTGATTGATTAAGTTAAATTTCGACATTTCCAAATTTTTCAAGGCTTCGGTAAACGCCACATTTAATGTTTCTACTTTGCGTAAAGTTCTCAATTCTTCTAATAAGCCTTTGCTTTTTACTTTCAAGACATTCTTATCTTTTAAGGTAGCATATTCAAATTCTGCTTGTCGTAATTCTACTTGTAAAGAATCATAATAATGTTGTACAATTTCGAAGGTTTCTCTTTGCCGTTGGTTGGTTTTAGTTACGTAAAATTGGGAGAGTGTTTCAAACAAATTATCTAAAAACAATTTCGAGAATTCTTCTGATTTAGAAGTGAAGTTAATTTCAATAATACCATTTTCAGAAGTGCCGGCTTTTAAATGATGCTCAATTATTTCTTGGTAGATATCTTGACTGATCTTATTTTCTGCCCAATTATAATTAGTATAATTTTTTGGTATGAAGGATATATTTTTCAATGTTGGTTCTTCCTCATACCATTGATTAATATTAAAAGCTTGCGCATAATGGTTCATCAATAAATCAGCTTTACCCTCAATAGTATCTATTTTGTTTAGAGATTGTACAATAATTAAACGCGAATATAACAGCTCAATAATTTTTTCGGCATTAACGGCTTCGGCACTTCCAGAAATACCAAACTGCCCCATAATTTGTAAGAGTGGAGAATAGCTACTGCTTTTTTCTTCATTGGTCATCAGTGTAAGTTTGCCGGTATATAAGGTAGTTCGAATAGATAGATACCACAAGGCTAAACCGCCAAAGAGCAACAAAAACAATAGGAAAACCCACCACTTTCTAAACAACTCTTTACAGTAATCAATACCGGTTACTACCGCATTTTTGAGTTGCTGTTCTTGTTGTTTCGCTATATTAGTTGATGAATGGATAAGCTATATTTATATTTAAAAGATTACTTACTTAAGGCTTGTTGCAACAAAATAATTAAGGTTAAAACAGGAATAGCTGCCGCAGTAACCTGTTCAAAATTAAACTGCCGCCGGTTAATCCGTTGCTTACGATTTTCTGGTTTTTTACGGTCTTTAATATCTACAAAAATATTTCCGCCTTTTTCAACCACCGGATATTTTTTAAACAACACATAGTTTTGCGTATGTTGAACTTTTCCATTGGCTTGTGTTACTAAGGTAGATCGTTTTTTAGCATCCCCATCAAAACTGGCAGCGTATTTATTAATATAATACTTGGCAGAACGATAACCTTCCCACGGCACATTAATTTGATTTAAGGTATCAATGCCCGGAAAATTTACGGCACCACTAATGGATACAAAATCTTTAATCTTCGGAATGTGTAAGGAATCGCCATCGGTTAATATATAATCGTAGCGTAAATTTTGACCTCTTTTATTCAGGTTGATTTTGTTTAACTCTAAAATTACATGACCAATACTGTCTTGTTCTCTAAATAAGGTTGCCCCTTCAATAAAAGCATAATCGGTTAAGCCGCCTGCCCTTTTTATTAAAGAAGAAATTCGCTCATTTTTATTAACTAAGGAATATTTGCCCGGATACTTGACTTCCCCTTGCAATTTTACATTCTGCTGTAATTCAAAATCTGGTGAGGTTCTTACAAAAATATGATCATAGGGTTTTAGCTCAAAAAGTTCAGATCCATCGGTTAAAGAGAGATCAAAAGCCACATCCACATAATCAATTACAATACGGGAAGAATTTCCAGAATCCGTCAATTCATCTAACCCCGCATCATCTTGAAAATTTAAGACTCTGGAAATTTCGATGCGATTGTTTGCGGCTTCTTGTTTTAAGCCACCCGCATAAAATAATAGATCTTTTAGGGTTAAGCCGTCGGCATAAACATATTCACCGGGTAAATGCACCGCCCCCGAAATATTGACTGGAAAATTCTGTCTGAAATTTTCTTTATTTAAAATTTGAATGGTATCTAAATCATTTAAAACAATATTATCTTTTGAATTTGGATTGGCTAAAATATCTTTTACGTTAAAAGTGTTCACTTTCTTTTTCAAATTTTCATCTCTGCCAAAAACGTAGCCGCGTTCAATATAAGCCTCATCAATCACACCTTCTGCCCTAAACAACAAATCAGCAATGCGCTCCCCTTTACGCAACTGATACTTACCCGGAATTTTCACTGCTCCAACCACCTGTACATAATTTCTCAACACATCGGGCAACTTATAAACAAACACACTATCTCCATCTTGTAAAGCAAAATCACCTTGCTCTTTTTTCAAACTTTGATAATCCACGTTTAACAAAATTTCTTCATTATTTTCTACTCGTTTAACGGCAATGGCTTTGGTATGTGCCGAAGATTTTAAGCCACCGCAATAGTTCAACAAATCCATAATGCCTTCTTCTTCTATTAACTCATAGGTAAAGGGTCGTTTTACTTCACCCTCAATAGCTACCAGATTTTTTGCAGAAGGAACGACTACATAATCATTATCTTCCAAAAAGAAATCTTGCTTGCTATTAGGATCAGTTAGATATTTATATAAATCGAATGTTTTAATCGTTTCTCCATTACGCTTTACAAAAATGTTACGCACCGACCCCATATTGTTAGGACCTTCAATAGCAACCAAGGCATTGTAAACCGAGTTTAAAGCCGGAAAAGTATAGGTGCCGGGATTAAACAATTCGCCCACCAAATTAACCGATATAATCCTAGTATAATTTAAACTGACTTTAAAGTTTGATTTTCGCAAATCGAAAGCAGTACTGAATTTCTTTTTTAGTAATGATTTGGCATCGGCAAAAGTTAAACCCCGCAAAGAAATTTTGCCTACTAACTTTGGAGCAATGGAGCCATCGTCATCAATTAAAAAAGAACGGCTGTAGTTATCATCGCCCCAAATTACAATGCTTACTTCATCGCCAACGCTCAAAGTATAGTTTTCCGGCACCCGCATTTTTACTTCTTCATCAAACAGTTTCAGCAAATTTTTTCTGAAAAAACCATGACCATACAACTCAACTTCGGGTAAGGATAAGGCTTTGCGAACAATCATTTCTTTTTGTTGCTCAATTAATTGTTCTACATCTTCTAAAGAAACGCTGTCTTTCACACCCAACTCTTTCTTTTTTAATTTATCGTACTTATCTTTTATAGAACCGATACTATCTTGTTGAAGCTGTAGTTTTAAAATTTCCGCAATTACTTCATCGCCAATTCCTAATTTTTTAAGTTCTTCCGGACTAAGTAAGATTTTTTTCTCTACATCTAAAGAATCAAATAAGGCATTTTCCTGTTCTTTTAAAAACTTTTCGTAGCTATCATTATCAAACAATTCGTCGCGGTACTTTTCTAACAACTGTTTGTTGGCATCTTCTCTTGAGTTGTAATTAAAACCACGCTGCGCCATTAGCCAAGATGTACTTAAGCCTGAGAAGAAAATAACAAGCGAAGCAATTTTCAATAATGGCATTACCGTCTTTTTCATGGATAAAAAAATCAATTCTTATAGAAACAAAAATATTTAGTTGAGCTAATTGGCAACTGCTATGTGGGCAAAAATAAGGTTTAAATTGAGTATTACCGCATTTGAGTAGGATTGATTTTGAAGTAGATGCCAGCGGGTGTTTTAGATTTCGGCGTCCATCAGGCTTTGCATCTAATTCATAACATGGCAATTATGTAATTCATTTAAATCAATAAAAAAATGAATGCAAAGAACATTACGATCTATAATTAAAAAAACTTTTAAATTGACGAGGTGAAAAATATAGTTTCAGTTTGTAACTACCCGTATAACACCGGACAAATACCCGTCATTCTGAAAAGATGCTGAATGACGTGAAGTAGCTTGCTCAAAATTTGTAAGATTGAAAAAGCGTATTGGATAAGGGACGATGAGAAAATAAATTTATCAACTCTGATAAAGTCATTTTTTGATAGACGAGTTGAAAAACGTAGGCTTCGTGAGGAACCAAGACGAGGCTTTTCAAGGAAGTATATCGAAAAATGGCAAAGTCAGATGGTAAATTTATTTTTTATCGTTTCTACGCTAACTAAAGTAGAAGTAATTGGGGCTTAAGCTGCCGTTAATTTTATATTTTTCATATTGGTTTTAATTAACTTGTATAAGAATTTGCTTTGCCATATATCACTATGGCTTTTTTCTTTTGAAAAAGCCCACCTACCGAAGTATCGGTACAAGCTCTTCACAAGTGAAGGGGAATAAGTTCGGCTTACCTTGCTTTTTTTTGGTGAATTATTAATCGTTAAGATTAAGGAATTATTTTAATATTATTTAAAAGTCGCTCCTTTTCCGGTCGCTCCCAAATATTCAAATTTTTCCAAAGCCATTTTTTTAAACTCCTCCATATAAGTTTTTCCGGGTATGATGGGATGAAACTCGCCGGGCTGATTATTGAAAAATTCGCGGTTAACTCTGGTCCATAGTAAACGAAAATCGGTAGCGATATTAATTTTACAAACGCCGTAAGCAATAGCTTTTTTAACTTCTGCCGGGTCAACCCCTTTTGCGCTGTTTTCAAATAGCCCGCCTGCTTTGTTGATTCGATTGATCTCCTCATCATTCACAGCCGAACCGCCATGCAACACCAACGGAAAATTAGGTAAACGATTTTGGATATCTTCTAAAATCTGAAATTGGATACCTGCTCCACCCGAAAACTTATAAGCACCGTGACTGGTGCCGACTGCAATGGCTAAACTATCGCAACCGGTTGCTTGCACAAATTCTTCTACCTCGGTTGGGTTGGTATACAAGGCATGGGTTTCGTCTACCGAAAGGTCATCTTCTTTACCGGATAGAACACCGAGTTCGGCTTCTACGCTTACGTCTTTGAGATGCGCTTGGTCTACCACCGCTTTGGTTCTTTTAATGTTGGTTTTAAAATCATCGTGAGATGCGTCAATCATTACGGAAGTGTAATCATTTTTTTTTAAAGCTTTAAAAATATGGGCTTCGTTTCCGTGATCCATATGTATAGCAAAGATGGTTTTAGGATGGAGTTGTGCCGCTGTTTTGATCATCGCTACTAACATTTCGGGTGTGGCATACTCCCGGGCAACGGGTGTGGTTTGTACAATAAAAGGCGCATTGGCTACTTCGGCGGCGGCAAACAACGCCAATATTTGTTCCATAAAATCTACGTTTACGGCAGCGATGCCGTATTTGCCGTAGCAGTTATTGAATAGTTGTTTTGTTGTTAGGAGCATATATAATTACAAAGCGGAAACGATTATAGATACTTTGCTTTCAGTATTAATTTGTTTTAGAATTTCCTTCACATTTCTTCTTTTCTACAATATATCCAAAGCTAAATATCCGCGAGTAAATATATAGATAAATTAATCAATACGATAACAATATGCTCTTATTTAGTATTTATAATCAAACTACCTTTTCGATCCGTTTTTTAGTATTCATCAAAGCTGCATTTTTATACTTTTTATTAACTGGATTTTTTAATGGATAAGGTTTGTTAAACGACTCCTGTTTTAGTTTAAAATGTGTTGAAAGTATTCTGATAGTTTCTTTTGAAAGCCCTGTTTGATAATTTAAGATTTTCGATACCCTACCTTTTGAAAGATTCAATAATGCGGTAAGGTCTTTTGCTTTTAATTGGTGTTCTTCCATCAACGATTTGAGTAATTGAATAGGATCTATAGGAGCAGTTTCGTAATGTTCATCATCCCATTTTTAAATCAATATAGTAAGTAGCTCAATTTTATCTTCATCTTTTTTCAGGTTTTTAAAAACCAGTTCTTCCAATATATTGCAATATTGATTGTATTGTTTTTTATGTCTAATTATTTTATACTTAAATTCTTTGCTCATGTTAATAGTCATTTACGGTGTATTGAAGATTTTTACTACAAATTTTATCATATACAGCATGTGTTCCAATCCACTTTATAAACAGATCTGCTTCATGTCTTCATTTTCCATTCCTTGATTTATCGGTACCTAAGTCAGTAACAATTGTATTTGCAAATAGTTCTTCAAAAGATGTCGAATTTGCATCTATTTTATACATGTTTTTTTTGCATTCGTGAATGAGCCAGAAAATATCAAATACTTAAAACTAATATGAGATCATAGTTTCTCCACTTCATATTCCCTAATTAAAACTTCAGCTGGAATATCCAATGATTTATTCAATTTTCTAATCATAGAAAGACTTAGTTTTCTTTTGCCCGATAGAATTTCACTTGCCCGGCTTCGTGTTCCAAGTATTTTTGCTAATTCTGATTTTTTCATATTCATCTGATCCATACGGAATAAAATAGCATCAATAGGATGCGGTGGCTCAATTGGGTAGTTTTCCATTTCATATTGTTCAATCAATATGCTTATCAATTCCAATTCATCAGACTCTTTAGAATTTGGAAGAAGTTCTACTTGCATCAAATCATAAGCCTTCGCTAAGTAAGTTTTATATTGCTTTTTAGTTTTTATTGGCTTCATCATACTCTATTTTTTTAACATCAAATATAAATTCCATTAATTAGTATCCTCTTCCAATTTATAAACATGCTGCTTCTCACTATGTCTTCCTTCAGCATTGCCACCTTCCTCTTCATCTAAAATTATCGGATAAGGAAAATTAAAGCCTAACAATTGTTTCAGTTGTTCGGAAGCGGCATTTTGTACTTCAATGCTCACTCCTCTTTTTTGGTCTTCTAAAGGTTTTATAAATTTGGGCAGATATTGAATTAAAATTGCCGAGCGATCGGAATTGGTGGTGAGGTTATCGCTTGCGGCGTGCCAAGTTAAGCCATAAAAAACGGCTACGTCTCCGGCTTTACCCAACATCCGTTCTTTAGGAAATTTTTTGGTATCTTCTTCGGTAGGATAGCGACATTCTTTTTGAGTGTGGGGCCAAACGGCGGTTGCACCGTTTTCTTCGGTAAAATCATCTAATAAAATAGTGGTTTGCAAATTCATGGGAAAGGCAGGATTGACATTTGGAGGGAAAGAACTGGTTTTGTACATATCCCAATAAGGATAATCTATATGCGCTTCTTGACCAGGACCACCCGGTAAAATTCTGTTGGCAGCAATAGAACCAAGGCAAAATTCATCGCCTAAAAAAGCCCCGCCAATTTGCATTAAAACAGGATGTTGTACCATCTTTACAAACACGTCTCCTTTGTTGAGCAAATTCCAAACCCGGCGTTGCAGGTTTATTTTGTTTTCATTGTTACCTTGAAAGTGGGTTGCTTTATTGCTTTCTTTATTTGAATACTGATGGATCAAACTTCGGGCTTCCCGAATATCGCTTGGTGAAAATAATTGTGAAATTATAAAGTAGCCTTTGCCGTTTAATAGCTCATTGACATAAGCTGCTATCTGCTCTTGTGATATAAGTTTCGATTCCATTTTTCTAAATCACTTTTATATTAAATAATAATTTAAAGGTACACAAAAAGAAATTAATCAATTGTATCAAAAGATAAATTACAATTGTGGTCGCAATTTTTGCGACCAATTTTTGTGCTTGTACAAAACAAATTCATGATTTCTAAAACTACTTGTAAGTAAAAGCCTGTGTGCTATTAAACAGTAATTGAGTCTTAGGCATTTTAGGGTCGCAAAAATTGCGACCTCTACGGTCAAACTGCTTTGTTTACTGTTATTTTCTCTTAAAACAAATGCTGAAAAAATTGAGTAAAAAGTGTCAACTACTTTATTGCTTAGATAAACTTGTCCGAAAAATTGACTAGCTTAACAATGTGTTTACTACTTTCTTGTTTTCGAGTGCCGTTGTTTTATATCTTTCTACGAATAACCGAAGTTGGCAAACTAGCCCCGATTGCAGCGGTTATGCTGCCTGAAGCGCATGATTTTGCCGCGTAGCCGCAGCATTTGAGCGGAAAGCGGGACCATCGTTATTATAGTGTTGCATGGTTTCGCTTCAAAAAAAAATGCAAAAATGTTAAGCAATAAAAAACTGGAATTTTATTGCTGGGTTTGCCTATAATTCCAATTCATAAATTTAGTGTTGTTGCACGATTTAATGCTAGCTAATTTGAATGTTGTACATTCAAATTTGACAATTGAATAGTTGAGTATTGGGTATTTTTTTTGGTATTACTGTTTTAGTAATTTGAGCACTTCGTAGTCTTGTTCGTTTTTTAATACTTTTAATACATAAGTGCCTTTAGCCAGGTGTTCTAAATTGATGGTATTAGTTGCCTGAGTTAGTGGTGCTTGCTTTAATAAGCTACCTGCTATATCAAACACTTGATAGCTAAATTGCTCATTTTGGTGATTGATAACCAGATTTACTCTTTCTGTTGTCGGGTTAGGATAAACTTGTATCTTATTTAAGGAGGCATCTTCTACTGGTGAAAATATTTCATTTAACGTAATTTGAATTACCCCTTGAGAAAGCATAATATCGCCTTCTTCAATAATGGTATTTAAGGGTTCACCAATTGAAAAATGAAGGGTAAAGTCTTCGCTTTCAAAAGAAGTACCGGATGCTGACATTACCGAAGAACTAATGCTTTGCGAAAAAAGTGTAGTGCTAAAAAGTATGGCGATTCCAAATAATATTATTTTATTCATTTTTGATTTGTTTTAATTTTATGAATCAAATTGTCCAAAAGCTACCGTGCCTGCAAATTCATAATTGGATTGTCCGGTAGTGTCTATTTCAACTTTTACATAATGGGTTTTGTTTTTAGTTTGATGGGTGTTAAACGAACCTGCTAAAGGTATTCCGCTGCCCACATCTATATTAAACAAACCTTGGCTGTTACTTTCAATATGGTGCATTTCACTATATATTTCTTTTTGATGTTGGTTGGCATCAACTAAAGTAATTTTTAAACGCGCATTTTTATTGGTCGAGGTTTCTCCGCTTGCATCCATAACCACTCCTTGATACGCAAATGCCTGTGGTATTTGAGACATTACTAAGCTGGAGGTACAGAGCATCATATTGGTTATAAAATTTTTCATATTCCTGAGGTTACTGTGTTATAGTTTATGGTTAAACTGTCAATTTTTGTTGTTTTAATTATTTAATACTGCAATGATACAAGTTCTTTATTTTAATTTTGTATACACTTTTTGGGCTTTGTCTTGACTTTTTTTCGCTTAAGAAATCAAAATACAAAGATAAAACATTGATTTTTAAGGTGTTGAGATTTTATTTTATCACATTTTTATCTAATTTTTTTCATTAAATCATAAAAAAAAGCCTGCTAAAAAGCAGGCTTTTTGTATAAAAAATACTGTTTTATTTAAAATTTTTAGTCTCTATCTACTGCACTTACAGCTTTAAATACAATAGCAGCTAAGGCACCACCAACTAAGTTACCAACTAGATATACCCAAATATTAGACCAGGTAAATAAACCACCTAAAGAAGCACCAACCGCAACTGCCGGATTAAAAGCACCACCACTAATACCACCTAAAGTATAAGCCATAGCGGTTACAGTAAAACCAATTGCTAAGCCGTAGAAAGAATTACCTTCCGTACCTTTTGAAGTTGCCGTATTTAATACTACATACACTAACGCGAAGGTACCAATAATTTCAGCAATTAAGGCTCTTACCGCATCAAAATCTTTTGCATTACCCGTTCCACCTTCAGAACCTAATAAATACAAGCCTAAAAAAGCCGCCGCAGCACCACCCGCTATTTGAGCAATCCAATAAATAGGCATTTCTGCCCAAGGTAAGGCACCTCTAATAGCGGCACCTAAAGATACTGCCGGATTGTAATGAGCACCTGAAATATGCCCACCGGCAAAAATCATCACCATTAAACAAGAACCTATTGCTATAGGCGCGAGGTTGGCTAAACCATTATCTGGTGTTATACTCAATACCACACAGGTAATGGTTAATACTAGGAAGAATGTTCCTATAAACTCTACTAAATACTTCATAAATACGAATTAGAAATTAATTAAAATGTAAATTTAAAAATTATTATAAATCTACTAAAAAATTATTATTTAGACTAATTCCTTATATTTTTGATACTTTTTAATAAACAACTTAACAACAATGGCTATTGAAATTGGAACGAGAGCACCTCAATTTACCTTGTATAACACTGAAAAACAAGAAGTTAACTTAAAAGATTATCAAGGCAAAAATGTATTGATTTTATTTTTTCCATTAGCATTCACCGGTGTTTGTACCAAAGAATTGTGTACCGTTCGTGATGATATCGGTAATTACGAAAATGCAGCCTCAGCAGTTTTGGGCATTTCAATTGATAGCCTGTTTGTATTAGAAAAATTTAAAGCTGAACAAAACATTGGTTTCCCTTTATTGTCTGACTTTAATAAAACTACGGCTAAAAGTTTTGATGTGCTGTACGAAGAGTTTCCTGCCTTTGGTATGCAAGGGGTTAGTCAACGGGCTGCTTTTATTGTAGATAAGGAGGGCGTAGTTCAATACGCAGAAGTTTGTCCAACACCGGGTGACTTACCCAATTTTGAGGCAATTACCAATAAACTAAAAGAATTGGAATAGCCCAAATTTAGTTTTGATTTATTGAAGCGAAACAGGTAGCATCTAAAAAAAAGGAGCTACCCGCTTTTCGTTCAAATGCCGAAGCCTCGGGATAACCACTGCAATTCTATCTAAGTGTCTTTCGGCATATTGAATGTTATTTATTTATACATTAATAATCATTCAACATTCATTATTCGTTAATCGATATTCGTTATTCATTAAATGGTCATCCAAAAAATATCGAATATCGAACACCCAATTTTGAATGATGAATTTTTCCATTCGAAAAAACAACACTTAGCTGCTAAACAACCCAATGCATCTTAGTGCTGTTGGCTTGGAAATCGGGGCGAGGCTTCTAACTCTGCTCTTTCTTAGTAACCGCCTTTTTTTATAATTTAAAAATAATGAGTAAAATAACTGCTTTTAATATTAGAGTATATGGTTTACTCATCAATGCCGAACAAGAAATTCTGGTAGTTGATGAGTTCGTTAAGGACAAGCTGTACACAAAATTTCCAGGGGGTGGTTTAGAGTTTGGTGAAGGTGTTGTCGATTGTTTAATTAGAGAGTTTCAAGAAGAAACCGGCAACACGATTCATGTAAAAGAACTCTTTTATGTAAATGAAGATTTTGTTACTTCCATTTTCAGTAAAAAGAAGCAAATTATTTGTATTTACTATTTTGTTGAAGCCAAGAAAAATTTCAAAATTGTAGAAAAAGATGCCTCTTTTGAGTTTGAAGACTACGCAGAAAACATTCAAGGTTTTAGATGGATACCTTTAACCCAATTGACTGTAAAAGAGTTTGAATTTCCGATTGATAAAATGGTGGTGAAGAAACTGATTAAATTGATGAAGCAGCAGGTTAATTAAATTTTTAGAAATTCAATCAACTTTCTGAAGCAGCTTTGCTATGCGCTAATAAATTTTCTAATATTTTTTTGGTTTGCTTACTGCTTAGAATCATTTTTAGTCTATCTTGAAATTGATTCCAATTATTAGTAGAATAAGGAAATTCTATACCTTCATCGTGCATGCCAAAATCAATAGGAAAAGTTGAAAAAGTGTTAAACTTAACTGAAAACAAAAAATAACTTAAGTTATCTAACAAAGGGGCAACTACATAAAACTTTCTAACTATAGTATTTTCATAGTCATCAAAAGTATGTCTACTTGCTTTAATTTCATAAGTTAATACTCCGTTGGTAAGCCTCTTTAAATTTTCTCCTTGTTCTTTTAAGTAGGTAACCGGTGACTCTACGTTAGCTTCTTCTAATTGTGGCGAATAACTTTCTTCCATAATTTATATCTCTATGTTTTTGATGGTGAAAAGTCAGAATACTTGTCTTATTGTTATCGCCTGCTATAATACTTTCGAAAATCATCCAATGCCTCTAAGTCTTGTTCGTTTTTTATTAAGGTCTCTATAAAGGGAGGCATGTCATTTTTCAAATCTATCTTTTCTAAGTCGGTGATTTCTGTTTTTTCCCAAAGCAATAGTTTTATCCAATCAATTAACTCGCTGGTAGAAGGCTTTTTCTTTAAACCGTTCACTTGTCGAATTTGATAAAACAACCGCAAACTTTCGGTCACCAACTTTTGCTGAATGTCCGGATAATGCACATCTACAATTTGTTGCATCGTCATCGCATCAGGAAATTTGATGTAATGGAATAAACATCTTCTTAAAAAAGCATCGGGTAATTCCTTCTCATTGTTAGAAGTAATAATTACTATAGGACGATGCTTTGCTTGGATGGTTTGGTTCAATTCATAAACAAAAAACTCCATTTTATCTAACTCCAACAATAAGTCGTTCGGAAATTCAATGTCAGCTTTATCAATTTCGTCAATCAATAAAACCACGTTTTCAGTTGCATCAAAAGCCTCCCATAATTTACCTTTGTTAATGTATTCGGCTATATTGGTCACATCTCTATCACCCAATTGCGAATCTCTAAGCCGGGCAACCGCATCATAATCATATAAACCTTGTTGCGCAGTAGTGGTCGATTTAATATGCCAAGTGATGATCGGTTTGTTCATGGCTTTAGCAATTTCGTGTGCCAACAATGTTTTGCCGGTGCCGGGTTCGCCCTTTATTAGTAAAGGTTTTTGTAAATGAATAGCAGCGTTAACAGCAATCTGTAATTCGTTGGTGGCAATATATTGTTCGGTTCCGGTAAATTTCATTCTATTAATTATATCTTACTGCAAAGATGGGATTTTTTGAGCTTTTTTTATGGGTGAATATTTAATTTGGTATTTTTTTCATGAGCCTTTCAATAATGTGAAACACAGCGGGACAATACATCGTGTTTTGCGCATGAACTGAATAATGCCGACTAAACTCAAAATGATTTGTATGCGGATATGCCCGGCAAGCTTTTGGTCGAACGTCATAAATAGCACATCGGTTATCACTTTCTAAAAATTTACAAGGACTTTGATTGAAGACATCATCTCCATCCGCATCTTTCGTTACGTAACTTTCGGTAAATTGCTTTTCAGTCATCTTCAAAAATTTAGCAATTCTTTTGATATCGCTTTTTATAATGAGTGGCGGAATGGAAGTACAACAGTTGGCACAGTTTAAACAATTGATTTCTTTAAAAACCTGATTATGGATTTTTTCAGCTTCAGCATCAATATTTTTTGGCTTTTTATTTTTGAGTCGCTTTAAATATTGTTTGTGCGCACTTTGCTTGGCATTCTTTTGTAATGCCCACTGTTTTATTAACCCTTGCATTAATTTTATTGTACAATAATACTGTATTTTAACAATTCTACAGCAATTTTAATTTTTTTGATTTAAGTTTATACTTGATTAGGCTGAATTTTAAACTTTTTGACTAAGGCTTTTGCACTTATACTTCTTCAAAAAATAGCTCCATAGCACCACTATGAAGCGATTTTTTGAATCGCCTAAGCACAAAATCCAGAAGGAAAAAAGCCCAAAACTCAACCTAAACAAGTATATACAAAGTTTATCATACAAAATATTACACAACCATGGAAAAGTTAACAACCAACTGGATTACAAACGGCTTAATAGATTTTGAATATAAGAAATATGTGCTGTTGGCATATTTACAACATGTCAGTAAAAATTTCAATTCACAAAAGCTGTATCCTTTTTTATCTGATTTAATTTACCATTATCAAAATTTGGTAGAGATTAAGGAAAAGAAATCGCTTTCCTCCAATAAATTTACGCATAATTTACGTAAAATAGATTTAGAGAAATTTAAATTAGAATATGAAAAAGCCATTAACGAGCATGAATTTATGGAGGAAATTGAGGCGATTTTACAATTTGCAATTCCGAAAATAAAACTATCTATGAAAGATGGTAAAGATATTTACGACTTTGTTGAAGATAATTTGAACATTGAGCCAATTGGCGTATTACCATTAACTACTGATTTTGGCTATATGATGATTAGAAACGGTAATAAAATAGAATTAAAAGTCTACAAGTATGAAATTACGCTATTTGAAAAATCTTCTGAACAATTTAGAGCAATCAAAACCAATTACGTAACCAGCTTTACTAAAAATTTGCATCATAGCTATGAATCGATAAAACTTACTTTAATTAAGTTAGATAAATCAATACCTAATCCGGCTACCTATTTAATTTGGTCAGAATTTAAGTTGCCCTTGCAAGAAACGCTGCTGCCCATCGCTAAAAGAGAGTTGGTTCGTTTTATATCAAAAGGGGCTTCGGCTTAAAAATGCGGAGAACATAAATCTACTTATTGGTCAATTTTTTTTTAATACCTGAGGCTTTTCAACGGAGACAAAAAGAAGACGCTTACCTAAGGCATGAGAATAAAATATTATTTATTCAATCTTGAAAAATAAATCCAAATACAACCCGTTACAACTACATTAAACCCTCAACTAAACATTTAGTTAAAATGAACAAATTAACTCCTTTTATAGCATGCCTGTTTTTGTACAGTTGCTCCATAAACCCGAATGAAAATAATGAAGCTCAGTATAATTTAGGTAATTCAGAAGCTAACACACCTAACAGTAAGGCTATTACAAGCTCTCAAACTACAGGTTACCATAACACAGCACACGACCCATCAAACCACGAAAGCTCTATAAAAAAAGGGAGCAAAATTATAAAGCAAGGCAAAATGGTTTTTGAGGTTACTAAAATTGAAGAGGCAAAGAGCAAAGTAGATTCCTTCTTAAAATCAGCCAAGGGGTACTACGAAAATGAACATTATAGCGAGTTGGGGCATCAGCTTAACTACACATTAAAATTACGAATACCAAACGCCACTTTCGATAGCTTGGTAGATGCCCTCGAAAAAAATATTGGTAAACTGTTATCAAAAAAAATAGATGCGAAAGATGTTACAGAAGAATATGTTGATTTAAATATCAGGCTAGATAATAATCTAGCTTACTTAAAACAATATAAAACCATTTTAGCCAAAGCCAAAAAAATTGAAGACATACTGAAAGTACAAGAAAAAATACGCCGCATAGAAGAAGAAATTGAAAGTAAAAAAGGTCGTATTAAATATTTAGATGATCAAGTCAACTTCTCTACCTTAGCGGTTCATCTATCAGAACCCCTTGCTGTAAAAGCCTATGCCAAGCCGGGTTTCGGCAAACGCATCGCACAGGCTTTTAATAATGGAATAGGAGGTTTACTAAGTTTTATAGTAGGTTTGGTTAATATTTGGCCACTTTTAGTGGCAATTGTACTATCTTTAGTGTTACTGAAAAGACCAATAATAAAAAAAATATCCACTAAAAAACCAATACAAAAAGGTGATTAAGCAAAGCGTTTTCAATTTTGTCATTATCCGCGATATACTTCCTCGAAAAGCCTCGTCTAAGCCGCACTAAACTCAATGAAAAGCATTAATGCCCGTAACATCCATACCTGTAATTAATAAATGAATTTCGTGGGTACCCTCGTAAGTAATCACCGATTCTAAATTCATCATATGTCGCATTATCGGATACTCATCCATAATGCCCATACCACCCAAAATTTGACGACTGTCCCGGCAAATTTTTAATGCCATTTCTACATTGTTGCGCTTTGCCATCGATATTTGTGCAGGCGTGGCGCGTTCTTCATTTTTCAATTGCCCTAAACGAAATGCCATTAACTGCGCTTTGGTAATTTCCGTAATCATTTCTGCCAACTTTTTTTGAGTGAGTTGAAAACCGGCAATCGGCTTACCAAACTGATTCCGCTCTTTCGCATAACGCAAAGCCGTATCATAACAATCTAAAGCGCAACC
Organism: uncultured Chitinophagales bacterium; assembly: GCA_938023075.1. Lineage (GTDB taxonomy): Bacteria > Bacteroidota > Bacteroidia > Chitinophagales > JAHDHT01 > CALHDG01. The sequence goes on along the minus strand of CALHDG010000137.1, from coordinate 50,269 downwards.
AATTGCCCCCCAAGCAATGCCATATCGTGCAGAAGATAAACAACTCAATGGTCCTTTCAAACCTTTAATATCAGGAAAAATATTTTCTTTAGGCACTTTCACATCCTCAAAAAGCAACTCGCCGGTTGCGGATGCCCGTAACGACCATTTGCCATGCATTTCTGGTGTACTAAAACCTTCCATGCCTCTTTCCACTACCATACCTCTTATAATATCGCCTTCGTCTTTTGCCCAAACAACGGCTACGTCTGCAAAAGGTGCATTGCTAATCCACATTTTGGCACCGTTTAAAATAACGTGATCGCCAGCATCGGTAAAACGGGTTTCCATACCGGCAGGATTAGACCCGTGATTAGGCTCTGTTAAACCAAAACATCCCATCATGTCGCCACTTGCCAATTTGGGTAAGAGTCTTTGTTTCAAAGCTTCGGAAGCATATTTGAAAATAGGATACATCACCAACGAACTTTGTACCGAAGCTGTTGAGCGAACGCCACTATCACAGCGTTCTAACTCTTGCATCAAAATACCGTAGCTAATTTGATCTAAACCCGGTCCACCATATTCAGCAGGAATGTATGGTCCAAAAGCACCAATATTGGCTAAGCCTGGCAAAATGTGCGTTGGAAATTTTGACTGTTGTGCCGCATCTTCAATAATGGGCGACACTTCTTTTTTTACCCAATCGCGGGCAGACTGTCGAATCAATTTATGCTCATCGCTTAACAAATCATCTATATTATAATAGTCGTGAAATTGAAAAAGATCTTGCTTGGCACTGGCTTTAAAGTCTTCTAATATGGCTACACCGTTTTCGCTATACATCGTATGTTGTTTATAAAAATTACTACGCAAAGGTACAAATTTGCTAAGAAAAATAGTGGAATGTAGGATATTAGCCTTCACTTAAATTTTTGATCACTTAGCAAGCCCAACAGAGCTTAGAAGCTTAGCCCCGATTGCAGCGGTTATGCCATTTTAAGCGGCTTTTGAAGCGCAGGCAAATGGCATTTGAGCGGAAAGCGGGACTACCCTCTCTACGAAGCCCAAGAGTTTCGCTTCAAATAAACATCAAATTTTTTCTGCAAACCTTAACAATAATTCTACATTTGCTCTGCTCAACAATAATAAGAAAAAATGAATAAAATATGTATAATTATTGTAACTATTATATTTTATGTACAAGTAAGCGCACAAATTAAAACCGACCGGCCCGACCAAACCGAAAGCTCTGCAACGGTTGGCAAGGGCGACTTGCAAATTGAAAGCGGAATATTAGTAGCATATAACGGAAGCACAGGCTTTTCAAACAGGCAAATTTTGTTACCCACTAATTTGTTTCGATATGGATTATCAGAATGGATTGAACTTAGAATTATCAACCAATTTGAAACCAGAAGTTTTGATTTTCCGCTTGGGGAGCTTGGGGCTAAATTTCAAGGACTAAGTGATTTGCAGATAGGTACCAAAATTCAATTATTGCACGACGATAATAAAAATAGTGAAATCGCTTTGCTATCGCATTTGGTCCTTCCATCAGGCACTATTGAATTAAGTGGCGATACCTTTGGCACCATTAACAAGCTATGTTTGTCGCATAGCCTTAGCCCAAAACTTGGCTTGGGTTACAATGTCGGATACAGCTATTTTGGTGAAAATACCGGAAGCCTAACTTATTCGGTTTCTTTAGGTGTGGGTATAAATGAAAAAGTAGGGATGTTTATTGAGCCTTATGGTGAAGTCCTAAATTTTGAAGAAACCTCCCTAAATTTTGATGCAGGCTTTACCTATTTGCTCAACCATAATTTGCAGTTCGATTTTTCTTTCGCAACCGGCATTACCCAACAAATGAATTATTTATCGGTAGGTTGCAGTTGGTTAATCAATCCATCAGTAGCCGAGTAATCAAAAGTTAGTATCTTATAAGAACTATTTTTTTTTGAAGCGAAAGGTAAAAGAAATTGGGAAACGAGCTCCCCGCTTTCCACTCAAATGTTGCAGCTTTGCGACAGGTGCCAACGCTTCAGGCAACATAACCGTTTCAATCGGGGCTAAACTTCCAACTGCACTCGTATATATAGGCATTGCCAATCCGATCATTTGTAATTGTAGCGTTAGCCTTTGTGCAACTAAAAAGGTCTATTTTTTTAGAGATGACATCTTTTAAAAAAAGATGTCACCTCTTCCACCTGTTGAATTAAACGGTTCAAAACATTGAAAATTCGCATATTTCAATTTACTTTGTAGTGTTTGATTGTAACTTTATGGAAAAAATAATATATACCAAAACAGATGAAGCCCCTGCATTAGCTACACATTCTTTCTTACCCATAATAAAAGCCTTTGCTGCCAAAGCCAATGTGCAAGTAGAGTTGAAAGACATTTCACTCGCCGGAAGAATATTATCGGTCTTTCCTGACCATATTAAAGAAGAACAACGCGTGCCTAACGCCTTGGCTGAATTGGGCGAACTCGCTAAAAAACCAGAAGCCAACATCATCAAGTTGCCCAACATTAGCGCTTCCATTCCTCAATTAAAAGCCGCTATTAAAGAATTACAAGCCGATGGTTTTGCCGTACCCGACTATCCTGAAGAACCCCAAACCGAAACCGACAAAGAAATTAAAGCACGATACGACAAAGTAAAAGGCAGTGCGGTTAATCCGGTTTTACGCGAAGGTAATTCTGACCGTCGTGCACCAAAACCGGTAAAAGCGTTTGCGCAAAATAATCCACATAGCATGGGCGTATGGTCTGCCGATTCAAAATCGCACGTCGCCACTATGGATGCCGGTGACTTTAGACACAACGAACAATCTTTAACGGTAACTGAAGATACAATAGTTACCATTCAACACCTCAGTTCATCGGGCGAAAAAACCATCTTAAAAGAAAATTTATCTTTACTAAAAGATGAAATTATTGATGCTAGTTTAATGAGTAAAAAAGCACTGCTTCATTTTTTGGAAACGCAAATTGAAGATGCCAAAGCCCAAGGCATTTTGTTTTCCTTACATATGAAAGCGACGATGATGAAGGTTTCTGACCCTATTATTTTCGGTCATGCCGTACGCACTTATTTTAAAACAGTGTTTGACAAACACGGAACAACTTTAGAAGAAATTGGCGTAGATACCAACAACGGCTTTGGCGATTTGATGAGCAAATTAGAGGACTTACCTGCCGACAAAAAAGCAGCCATTAAACAAGCCATTGAAGCAGCTTATGCTAACAGACCAGATGTAGCGATGGTTAACTCTGATAAAGGCATCACCAATTTACACGTACCGAGTGATGTAATTATAGATGCCTCTATGCCGGCAATGATTAGAAGTTCGGGACAAATGTGGAACAAAGAGGGCAAACTGCAAGATGTCAAAGCCGTAATTCCTGATAGCAGTTATGCAGGCATTTATCAAGTAGTGATTGATTTTTGTAAAAAACACGGAGCCTTTGACCCCACCACCATGGGTACTGTACCCAACGTAGGCTTAATGGCGCAAAAAGCAGAAGAATATGGTTCGCACGATAAAACTTTTGAAATTGAACAAGCCGGCAAAGTGCAGGTAGTTGATGCTGCAGGTAATGTTTTAACCGAACACGAAGTAGACGAAGGCGATATTTGGAGAATGTGTCAGGTGAAAGATTTGCCGGTACAGGATTGGGTGAAGCTGGCAGTCAGCCGGGCTAAAGCCACCGGTTCGCCGGCTGTATTTTGGTTAAATAAAGAGCGTCCACACGATGCCGAATTGATTAAAAAAGTTAATGCCTATTTACCAAATCACGATACGGCAGGTTTGGAAATTCATATTATGTCGCCGGTAGAAGCGACCCAATTTTCTTTAGAAAGAATTAAAAAAGGAAAAGATACTATTTCAGTAACCGGCAATGTATTGCGAGATTATAATACCGATTTGTTTCCGATTTTAGAATTGGGAACAAGTGCAAAAATGTTATCCATTGTTCCTTTAATGAACGGCGGCGGTTTGTTTGAAACCGGTGCAGGTGGTTCAGCCCCTAAACACGTTCAACAATTTGTTGCCGAAAACCATTTACGTTGGGATTCTTTAGGGGAGTTTTTGGCACTCGCCGTTTCCTTAGATTTTATTGGCGACAAAAGCAACAACCCCAAAGCCAAAATTTTGGGCGATGCTTTAGATAAAGCTACTGAACAATTTTTGCTGAACAAAAAATCGCCTTCGCGTAAATCTGGAGAATTAGACAACCGGGGCAGTCATTTTTACTTAACGCTTTACTGGGCAGAAGCCTTAGCCAACCAAAACGAAGATCCCGATTTGAAAGCCGCTTTTGACCACTTACATCAGCAATTAAAAGCTAATGAAGTGGCTATTATTGAAGAGTTGAATGCCATACAAGGTAAAGCCCTTGATTTGGAAGGGTACTACTCGCCAAATGAGGAATTGGTTGCCAACTTTATGCGCCCTTGTGCCTTGTTTAATGGCTTGATTGATGGGTTTTGAACCGTCTAAATTTACAAGCACAGCAATGCTTTTTGCGGGAAAATAACTATAAAAAGGTTAATACAGAACCGTAATTCTGGAATTTTGCATAGTGGAACGTAGAAAAATGTCCAGAATCTCCTTAAGTAGCAATTGAAGTAATTCTTTATTTGATACCATCTTTTCAAAATTTGTTTGTAGTACTTTTACCTATGAAAGAGAGACTCCCATTTTTTTGTTTTTATGCAATTACAAATTAGTGATTTCTCTCTTTTTATTTACTTTTTTTCTTGGGGGCAAATCCCAATTAAGCCCTTCCCTAATCGAAAATGCTTGTAATATATTTTTTAAAAATTAAACGTGTCAACTGTATTGAGTTGCTAACTTAAGTTTCGGTAGTAAAATTAATTGCTATTCCAATAGAACCTGTTCCATTGTGTCAACAAAAGCTCACTTCAAAACAATAAGTGAACAGGTTCACTTGGATGATTTTATGCTTTATATTTTGAATTAAGTAAACTTAACCTTATTGAGTACTTTAATTTCCATAAATAATTTATATTCAAGTTATTATGAAATAAATACTACTGCCGAAACTTAAGTTACTAATAATTGTCTACTTGCAACAATTTTTCCACCCAAAAATGTTTTCCGAAAGAAATGCGAACCAAATAGATAGAAGGAAATTGAGCAGTATTGATTTGATAATTAGATTGCCCGTGTTGCGCAAATATTTTTTGCCCTTGCAAATTAAAAATTTCTATAGAAAATGATGGAGTACCCGGATGTTCAATAATTAAAAAATTACCCAACTGCATGAACTGAAGTGCATCATTCAAATGTTCAGCGATATTTGCATAAACATAATTTAAAGTATCTGAATAAGCTATACAATTATTTTGATTGCTGATCTCTGCGTAATACAAACCACTGGCTGCAGGTTGGTATTGATGATTATTAGCTCCTTCAATTAAAGTATCATTTAAATACCATTGATAAGTCTCAAAGGCATCCGTAATTTCCAGCAATTCATTATCTGTTATTTGAATATCTGCCTCTGGAGCTGCCCATACTTCAATGTTTATTTCTTGCAAAGTAGTACCATAGGCAGCAAAAATTTTGTTTAAACCTAAATTGGCTTTTTGAGGATTAAATTTTCCATCTTCGATCGCCTCACCCATTAAATAGGCTTCCGTTGGTTCAGTCATAATTTCGAAAGGCTCGGCATTGCTACAAACGGATTGGGGTAATTCTGTAAAACGCACCTTCGGATGTGGTTTATTAATATAAGGAATCCGGTAAGCTCTATAACCTGAACGCTGCGTCTCTACTTCCCAAAGCAGTTCTCCTTCTTCATTGATTTCTTGTATAATACCCCGGTTGGTAGGAAAAAAGATTAAGGTATTTCCATTAGATAACCGTTCGGCGTTTCCACGAGTGAGGCTAACAATATTGGGTTGTGGAATATATTCCCAAAATTGAAAAGCCCGGTTGTCAATTGTTTCTACAGCAAACTCCATGGCTCTCGAACTTTCTTGCAAGCCTAAGTTGTCGAATATTAAATATCGATTAGGTGCTAATACCGTAATGGCGTGTTGCTGCCGAAAGGTAAACCCTGGTGGAACTCTTAACGTTCCTCGTTCACCCAATTGCCATTTCACTTCTCCACTGGCTCTGTCAATTTTTAAAATGGTAGACCAATGTGATACAGAAATTAAAATACTACCATCAATATCTTCTTCTATTGCATTAAAATGACACCAATCTACTGTGCCTGAACCATAAATAAAATTCCAATAGGCTCCTTTTCTTTCGGCAGTTTGTATGTCAAAATGATCGGATGTACTCCAATTTTCAATTGTTTCACCTTCAGGGTTTACAACAATATAACCATCAACTGCTACTATTGATTCTGGATTGCCGGTAGTATTGGTTAAGTCTGCCATTTCCGGTTTGGTATAAATAGCAATTATGTTTCCGTCGCGCATTTTCATTAAATCGTGGTGTAAATTCCATTCAGGTTCATCAATATCAATTTCGGTTATTAAGTTGCCGAGTAAGTCCATCTCTCTTATAGTTTTGCAGTCGCCTTGCAAAATGGTATTATCTTTAGACCAACGCCAACCATTACAGACATTATGCAACACCGGATAGTCTGCATACCAAACCAATCTGCCTTCAGCATCACATATAAAGTAGTAACTTTGACTGCCCCGCATAGTGTTGGTAATCGTATAGGTTTGCCGGTTTTCTAAACGACTAACTTTAGACGATTCAAAATTTTGCACTTCCAGTGGTAGTTTAGGTGTTATTAATTCATATAATTGAGATTGTATTTTATTTTTTTTGTTGAACGCAAATATTCTAAACTGATAAAATGTGCTGTCGCGCAAGGCTAACAAGTTTATATCGTGTTCTTTTTGCAGAGCACTTACTGTTGATGTTTCGGTATACATCTCCCCATTTTGTGTGTAAGCATATTGTACATACACATGAGCTGGTTCAGAAGTAGTTAAGGTAGCCTGAACGCGCAAAGCATTATCGGGATTTTGCACCAGATTTACGTCCTCAAAAGTGAGGTCTTGCGCCATTAGACTGTTGCTTAATAGTATAAATAAAATGATCAATGGATACTTGATATACATAGCTTCTACAAATGAATAAAAAAATAGTGAATAATTCAGCAATGCTGGCTTGTTTTTCGATATATTAACAATTGTTGGAGTTTAGCTAAATTGTTTGGAGACAATGGTAGTTCCGTTTTTTGGAGTTATGAAAAATGACAGCGTGACTATGTTGGATCAGCAGATTTGATGTTACACAAATTTTTATTTGCGGAAAATATTGGCAAATAAAAATTTGCGAAATGAAGTTAGGCATAGGTAAGCCCGTCAGGGGAAATAAGTTTTATAAAATATGACGGCTACATTGATAATGCCGCTAATGAAAATGAATACCGGTTCAATTCTCCAATTTTTAAACAATGGTGGTTAAAGTATGGTAATAAATAACATCACATCGCGCATATACAATACAGGCTTAAAATCTGCAACAGAAATCAATGAAGAGTTTGTAGTTAGAACCAAAGAATTTGAAGCCATTTGGGAAGATTTGAAAACATCTACTATGCAATTTCCTGAGCAAGATTATTTTATTGTTGGAGAACGGGGCATGGGTAAAACTATGTTATTAGCCAAAATTAAGATTGCTGTTCAACAAGATAAAAAATTGAGTAAATGGTTGATACCTGTGGCTTACCCGGAAGAACAAAATAATGTTACCGAACTATATGATTTATGGTTAAATACAGCAGCGTATTTGGGTGAAAAGCATCCTGAATTATTTGAAGATTTGAACCAGCAATTGGAAGACTTGGAAATAAATGAGGCAACCGAAGAGGAAGCATTTAAAATGCTGAACGACACGCTAAATCAAGAAAAGAAAAAGCTGATACTATTGATTGACAACTTTGATGAAATTTTAAAAAACATTCCTGAAAAAGAAAACCGGCGATTGAGGGAAATAATGATAACCAACAACAACTTGCGGATTATAGGTGCGAGTGCCAATGCTATGGAACACAATTTTAGATATGATAAAGCTTTTTATGATCACTTTGCAGAGATAAAATTGCAAGGTTTAACACGTGAAGAAACTAAACAACTATTTGATAGTAAGATAAATAAAATTGAAAATGAAGAAAAAGTAATAAAATATAAGCAGCACAAATTGGAAACTTTAAGACAGTTGTCGGGAGGGAACATCAGAAATTTGATTATTTTTTTTGACATCTTATTAAAAAATAAAAATAGTAGTTTAATGGAAGATTTGGGGGAAGTGTTGGAAAGAGTAACTCCATATAATCTTGATAAAATAAAAACGCTAAAAAATAAGCAAAGAAAGATTATTGATTTTTTAGCTAAAGCTTGGGACGGTACTTTTGTAAAGGAGATTGCTGATGGAACTCGCATGGAAAGCAATGAAGTTTCATCGCAATTAAATGCATTGATTGAAAATCAAATCGTTTGTGCTAAGAACAGCAGCACCAGAAAGAAACTGTATTTTATCAGAGACCGTTTTTTAAATATTTGGTATTTGATGCGGAATTCTACTTTAGCAAATAAAGATAGTGTAATTTGGTTAGTTAAAGTGTATGAGAGTTTTTACTCATTACAGTTTGATGAAAAGCAGTCTTATAGAACTAAAGCTAAACGACCGCTAAAAATAATGTTTTGCTTACTTGAAGATGGAAAGATTGAAGACTCCCTTTCAATAGCAAAAAAACAAATGGCTAACGTTGAATCACTTGACAAATTTCATCATTTAATAGCAGATTATCCATTGCTGTTGCTTAGTTACCAGCAATACTATGTGGTAAAAAATTATTTTGATGAAAATAGAATATCAAACCTAAAACAAAGATACAAACCCATTTGGTACACCCTAATGCACTGCTTAAAAGACGACTACCCCGATGAATTTTTAAAAATGGGGAGCGAATTAAAAGATACCGTTGAAGATATGATTGAAAGAGTTGAAGAAATGAAAATAAAATACCAATAGGTAAATTAGTTTCTTTGATCTTTCTTATTCGTTGGTACAAAAGGTGATATCAACTAAAATACGTTTTTGGATTGTTCTACTAAGATATTTAACTTTTATCTTCTAAATTTATCTCAAGAGATTTCAAGAAAAAATCAAGTACCAAACAAATGCTCATACAACAAAATAGCGGTTTCAATATCTTCTAAAGCATGACCTACTGATTTAAAAACAGTGATCTCTTCTTGATTTGTTCTGCCCTTCACTAATCCTTTGCAAAGTTGAAATAAATCTCCGCGAATATGGCTTTTGTCAATAATGCCAGAATGAATCGGGATAACCACATCACCTGCCTCATGCAATGCAGAATTCATATGATCTACAAATAGGTTGCTTCTTAATATCACTTCATCATCCGCCTCTCTCGTTGTAGGTTTGTAGGCTCCTACTAAGTCAATGTGTTGTCCGGCTTTTAGTAAACTGCCTTTAATAAGCGGCTTTTCGCTTGAGGTTGCGGCACAAATAATATCAGCCGCTTGAATTCCTGTTTCTATATCAGTAACAACCTCAACAGAGTCGAATTCATCTTTAAATGTCGAAGCTAAAGCTTCCGCTTTATGGCTAGTACGTCCGAAAATTTTTAACTGTTTTATAGGTCTTACGGTGGCATGCGCTCGAATCATAAAAGGAGCCAAAGCACCGGTCCCAATCATCATAAAGGTACTTGAATTATCCTGTGAAAGGAATCGTGAAGCCAATGCCGATGCAGCTGCCGTTCGCCAATTGGTGATGGCTGATGCATCAAAAAATGCTTTTGGTACGCCGGTAACCGCATCCATTAAATAATAAATTCCTTGTATAGTAGCAAGTTCTTCTTGATGGTTTTCTGGAGCAACCGTTACAATTTTCACTCCAGCATACTTGCCCAATTGTATCGCCGGCATTAACAACAAAGTGTTTTCTCTGGCATTTTCTCTATTGCTATACTCAATATGCATCCGTTGCGGCACCAATACATCACCACTAAAACCGGCTTCCAAAGCATTGATCAGAGTAGTAAAATCAAGCACTTCATTAATCTTTTCTGATGTCACTATATTCATTGGTCTAACATTTTTTTGTTCAAGTTAAAATAGTTCTATGTTGTCTCTCAATTTTTTATAACTTCATTGCTGAAAAAATAAATATAAAGAACCATTATAGTTTGTAGAATGTAATATATTGTTTAATCTGCTGAATATGCAATCGTTCACTCAATTACATCATAAGTATAAAATATGCAAATCCCAATGAATATAAAGTTCGTTCTAATAGTTTTTCTTACCGTTTTATCAGGCATTTCACTAAAAGCCCAAACTACCTCTAAACAACTAACTGCTAAATTCATAACTTCCGAAATTCAATTAGATGGAGAATTAAACGAAGCGGTTTGGCAAACAGCTGATGTAGCCAAAGAGTTCTGGCAATATCTACCCAAAGATTCTGTACAAGCAGCGCATCAAACCGAAATAAAAATTCTATACAATGAAACGACTTTATATGTGGCTATAAAAGCCGATGCGCCAGATAACAATTTTGTGGTGGCATCACTAAGGCGAGATTTTGGTGGACCCGTAAATGATAACGTTACCCTCTTATTCGACACCTTTAACGATGGCACCAATGCTTTTGCTTTTGGCGTAACGCCTTATGGTGTAAGAAGGGAGTTGTTGGTATCTAATGGTGGTTCAACACGCAATAGTTTCAACGGTTCGTGGGATGTGAAATGGAAGGCAGAAAGCAAAATTTATGATACTTATTATACGGTTGAAATGGCAATCCCTTTCTACTCTTTAAAGTTTGAAGAAGGCAGTACAAAATGGCGATTTAGACCGTACCGCTTTAACTTACAAACCAATGAGTTTAGTACTTGGAACCGGATACCACAAACGCAATTACTCGGTAGCTTGGCTTTTATGGGCGAGTTGGTTTTTGAAAAACCATTGGGAAAATCCAGAACGCCTTATGCATTCATTCCTTACATCAACACTTTAATACAAAAAGATTTTGAAGAAACCCCCAATGAAACTGACTTTGAATTTTTGTTTGGGGGCGATGCCAAAATTGCAATTGGCAGTGGTTTAAATTTAGATTTAACCATTAACCCCGATTTTAGTAATGTGGAAGTTGATGACATCTTCACCAACCTTACCCGCTTTGAATTGATTTTACCAGAACGCCGGCAATTTTTTATTGACAACAGCGATTTGTTTGCTTCTTTTGGAAATTACTTTAATGAAGCCAAACCCTTTTTTTCGCGCCGAATTGGTTTAGCAAGAGACACGGCGGACAACCTGATTCAAAATCCGATTATTGCCGGTGCTCGCCTTAGTGGAAAGCTCAACCAAAATTGGCGATTGGGCGTTTTAAATATTCAAACTGCTGCGGATGAGCTGAATGAGATTGCCTCTAACAACAATGCGATGTTTGCGATACAACGTAAAATTGCCAGCCGGTCTAACATCGGTTTGTTTATGGTAAATAGGCAAACTTTTGGTGACTACGATTTTTTAGAAGAAGAGGAAGAATTCAATCGGGTAATCGGATTGGACTATAATTTAGCTTCGGCAGATAACACTTGGGCAGGTCGATTTTATGTGCACAAGTCTCTACAGCCCAACGATACTAGAGGCAATTACTCCACACAAGGCATTGTGTTGTACAATAAAAATAATTGGGTTTTTATTTCCGATTGGAATTATGTAGACCAGGATTTTACAGCTGATTTAGGTTTTGTGCCCAGAACGGATATTTTTAAAACAGGGCATTATGTGGAGCGTTTTATCATACCTAAAAACAGAACCATAATTAACCGGCATAGTGCCAATTTATTGTATATTAATTATTGGCGACCAACTTTAAATTTTAAATATTCCGACCATTTTATACAGGCAGAATGGCAAACCGAATTTACCAACCAAGCCAGGTTAGCGGCTTCTTATGTTAATCAATTTATTTTTTTAACCGATGAATTTGACCCTACTGATACCGACGGAGCCGTGCCATTATCTGGCAATGAAAGTTATGCCTTCAACCAATTTAATATACGATACCGGTCGAACAATGCTAAGTTATTAACTTACCGGGGTAGGGCAACAGTAGGTCAATTTTTTAATGGTAACATTTATTCTATTGGAGCCAACATCGCTTACCGCATTCAACCTTGGGCGCAGTTTGGTATCAACCTCAACTACGATGGTATTCGTTTGCCCAACCCGCATCCCGATGCTAATTTATGGTTGCTTACTCCCCGCATTGATGTCACCTTTAACAAAGCCTTATTTTGGACTACCTTAATTCAATACAGCAATCAGCAAGATAACTTTGGCATTAACTCCCGCTTACAATGGCGTTTTGCTCCCTTATCCGATTTGTATTTGGTGTATAATGATAATTATCAAGCCACAGGCTTTGCGCCAAGTTTCCGGTCTATTAATTTGAAACTTAGTTACTGGTTGAATATTTGATTACATAAAAGTATTTTTAGTATATATTAAATTAAGAAGAAATAAAAATCAGTAGTTAAAAATAAAATGTACGCAAATGAGCAGTTATAAAATTATTCCTTATGATAGTCAGTATGAAAAATCTTGGCTAAGATGTCGTGTTTTATCTTTTTTAGATTCTGCTTATTACGTTTTGTTTGTCTTGATGTTTTGCTCTTATCAATTTGAGTTAAAAACTTTATGTGGAGATAATCGACCATTAATATTTACAACAGTTACGTATAAACCAAAAGCCAAATTTTCGAGATTAATTTTAATATCTTGCCTATTATCAAAGGCTTGGCTTACAACAAGCTGCCCCATATTATTATACAAAACAACTTCACTTATGTGAGATTTATCAGCACTAATATTTAGCAAGCTTGTTGTAGAACGTTAATGAAATTATTTGTTGTATATGATGCAGAGTTGATTGATAAGGCATTTATTTGTTTTACTTTCTCACCAAGTGTTTGCAAAACTATCTGAATTGGGTTTTTTCTTAAAAAAAAAATTACAGAACTAAGCACTCTAAACTCTAAACAGTTTGTCAGCTATGCTAAATAGGGCAGACAGACTTGGCAAATTCGGAAAGTCAATCTTGAATATAAGTGATTTAGCTAAGGAACGATAAAAAAATAAATTTACCATCTGACTTTGCCATTTTCCGATATACTTCCTTGAAAAGCCTCGTCTTAGACCCACTAAGCCTACGTTTTTCAACTCGTCTATCAAAAAATGACTTTATCAGAGTTGATAAATTTATTTTCTCATCGTTCCTAAAGAGCAATATGAACAAGATAATGGGATGCTATTCAGGCTGATTAAGGTGCGGAAATATTAATGGACTTAAAACTAATCCGGTGAGATTAGCGACTTATATATCTAATAATAACTATTTACTCGTGCTACGATTTGCAAATACAGACAAGGCATCTTACCATCTACTAAAAATTTAATTATCTTTGAAAAAAGAGGCGATATGAAAGATCTTCAATCAACATTAAAACATATCAGCAAAACTTCTGTAAACAAGAATGATGTTGCACTTATTAAAGCTACAAAAAAATCAGTACAGCAAGAACAAAGTAGATCAAAAATACTTAAATCTTTAAAAGGCTTTTTTTTAGATACTAAAGTTGAAAAGGCTTGGGTATTTGGTTCGTTTGCAAGAATTGTAGATTTTAGCAATGAAAGCGATATTGATTTAATGGTGGTATTTAAAAAAAACAGCAAGGTAACCTTGTTCGATTTGGTTGAAATGAAGCAAGACCTTAAGCAATTAACAGGTAGATTGGTTGACATTGTAGAAGAAGGCAGAGAATTAAAATCATTCAGCCAAAAAATAAGAAAAGAAAGATTACTTATTTATGGCAACTAAACCACCAGATATTGAAAGAATTGGGCATATGGTGGAGAGTATTAATAAGATTTTTCGATACACCGAAGAATTGTACATAGATGATTTCCTCAAAAATGATTTGGTTCAAGATGCTGTTGTTAAAAATTTTGAAGTAATTGGAGAAGCAGCCTATCATATCACTTCTGATTTAAAAGAAAAATACAACCATATTGAATGGTCAAAAATTCAGGGTTTAAGACATATTTTGGTTCACGACTATTACCAGATTAATCCAGAAATATTGTGGGATACCAAAGAGCAGCATCTACAGGTTCTATTAGCTGATTTAGAATTGCTTTTAGAAAAAGAGGTGAAGAAATAAGATAATTGAATCGTATTTTTGTAGGCGGTATGATTTGTTATTAACATAGCTACAACTTACCAATCAAAAACAAAATTAATGCAATGTAAAAGTTGAATAGGCATCCCTGCTGAATTCAAATAACAAAGTTCATTTTTTTGATGTCCACGCTTCATACTCAGCATCTAAATTTTCATTCCAATGGTGCCCTCTGCTTAAAACCTGTTCTTCTAATATAGTGAAGTCTCCGAAAGTTGCTGTAATCACCTTGAAAACCGTTGTAGTCTCAAAATCTTTACAAGAAAAAATATCGATAAAGGCTTCTTTTTGTTTGGTGTAGGTATGAATAGCGGCGTGCGATTCGTATAATAATATTATTCCTGAACAACCTTCTTTCAATGCTCCACTATCGTCATTACCTACTACCGGACCGGCAAGAACCCGCATGCCCAAACGTGCAACAAGTGATTTTAAAAAGGCAAAAATGGCTTCTTCATCATTTAAACTTTCATGCTTTTTTATCTTTGCAATTCGCAGCATTAGGTGTTTTCCATAAATCATTTTACTTCTTTCCATTTGATTTTTTTATCAATCAACTAACCAAAGAACCATTAGCCACTGTAGCCGCTGGTGCCTGAAAAACCAATAGTCCATTTTCATCTTCTGCCATTAAAATCATCCCTTGTGATTCTACTCCACGCAACTTTCGCGGTGCCAAATTCACTACTACTGTTACTTGCTGTCCAATAATATCATTGGGTTCAAAATGTTGTGCAATGCCCGAAACAATGGTGCGTGTTTCAAAGCCCATATCTACCTGCAGTTGAAGTAGCTTATCGGCTTTGGGCACTTTTTCCGCAGCGGTAATGGTACCAATTCTGAAATCTAATTTAGCAAAATCATCATATTGAATCGTCTCTTTTAATGTTATCATTTCTTTGCCGGTTTGGTTAGAAGCTGCTTTTAAATTATGAAGTTCTTTGTTGATCATGTCATCTTCAATTTTTTCAAATAAAATACTTGCCTTATTAATAGTATGACCGACAGAGACCACTTCTTTAATAGCACTTTCCAAATCTTCAAAATTAAAAACAAGATTATCTACGTTTAATAAGGCTTTCATCTTTTGAGAGGTAGCCGGTAAATAGGGTTCGCAAATGCCTGCCAAAACGGTTGTAATTTTTATAGCGATGTTCATAATGCTTTCTACTTTTACAGCATCGGTTTTTACTAATTTCCAGGGTTCATTAAATTGTAAAAAGCTGTTACCATAAGAGGCAATGTCAATCAATTGACTTAAGGCTTCTCTAAACTTAAATTGTTCTATTAACGCGCCGTAATTGTTTACTTTGTTTGAAATGCTTTGTATAATCGTTTCATAATTTTGCAGATCACCAAGGCGTTCCCCACTATTTACCTGAATGCTTTCGTCTATTTGCGGCACTACCCCATCGTAATATTTATTGGTTAATACCAACACGCGGTTTACAAAATTACCAAAGGTGGCAACCAACTCATTATTAATCGTATCCTGATAATTTTTCCAGGTAAACTCGCTGTCTTTCGTTTCGGGGAAATTGCTGGCAAGTACGTAGCGCATCTCATCAACTTTGTTTGGATATTTTTTTAAATACTCATCTAAACGAACCGACCATTGCCGCGAAGTGCTCATCTTATCCCCTTCTAAATTCATAAATTCGTTTGCCGGTACGTTTTCTGGTAAAATATAATCACCGTGATATTTTAATAAGGCAGGAAAAATAATGGTATGAAAAACAATATTATCTTTACCGATAAAATGATAGAGTTTGGTGTTTTCATCCTGCCAATAATCTTTCCAATTTTTGCCATTATCTAAAGCCCATTGTTTAGTGGCAGAAATGTACCCAATAGGCGCATCTAACCAAACATATAAAACTTTACCTGCTGCTTCAGGCAGTGGCACGGGTATGCCCCAATCTAAATCTCGGGTAATGGCACGAGCACGCAAGCCATCGTTTAACCAACTGTTGCATTGCCCTAATACATTTTTTTTCCACGCCTTGGCTTGGTGGTGAGTTTTGCCATTTACGGTGCCTTCGTTAATATAGTTTTTTAACCAATTGGTATCATTTTGTAAGGGCAAATACCAATGGGTAGTGGTTTTTAAAACCGGTGTTTTTCCACTTAAAGTAGAAACCGGATTAATTAATTCTAAAGGACTTAAAGTACTGCCACATTTTTCACATTGATCGCCATAAGCATTTTCATTGTTACATTTTGGGCAAGTTCCTTTAATGTATCGATCTGCTAAAAATTGATTGTAGGCTTCATCATAATATTGTTCCGTAGTCTTTTCTTCAAAAACCCCTTTGTCGTACAAGGTTTTAAAATAATCGGAAGCCGTTTCATAATGAATCGCTTCCGAAGTACGATGATAAATATCAAAACTAATTAAAAACTGTTGAAAGGTTTGTTTGTTTAGTTCGTGATATTTGTCAATAATATCTTTAGGGTGGATACCTTCTTTTTTAGCCTGTAAAGTAATCGCAGCACCATGTTCGTCCGAACCACAAATGTAAGCAACATCGGCTCCCTTCATCCGAAGATAGCGCACAAAAATATCAGCCGGTAAATAAGCACCGGCAATATGACCAATATGTAAAGGTCCATTGGCATAGGGCAAAGCAGAAGTTACGGTGTATCTGTTCATCTTATCAAAATATTAAAAAGCAAATGTAATTATAAACTTTTGTTAACAAGATTAAACTATTAAAAGTTCAAAAAAATTAAAGCCTTCGTTAAACGATGACTTGTTTCATGCGGTCATAGAATCATAATTATTTAAAATACAATGAGACTATTAATTGGATTATGTGTTATACTTTTCGCACTAAGTTCTTGTACTAAAAATTTAGTGCCTTATTCGGGTTATTTACAAGAAAAGCACAATTGGGGAAAGCCGGAAATAGAGCAAATTCAGTTTTATACATCAAAAGATATTGTATTATACCGAAACGCTGCCGATAGCGAAACCCAAATTGTAAACGGTACGGTAAAAATAAAAAACGGCAAACAAGTGGAGGAAGTAGTTATAAAAGCAGGCACACCGGGTGTTGCCATTTGGCAAGCTAAAGATAACCGTTACGGCATTTGCTTTGATGATGATGATGATCACTTTTTAACCTTTGGTGCTAACCCCGAAAAACAAAAACGATTTTACTTACTCGCCTCGGAATGGAACGGCAAAAATGGAATAGTGACTTACAACGGTGAACAATATTCTACCAACGCCAGTAGTGCCGATGCTTTTTTACTGATCGATTTAAAGAAAACGAAAAATTTATATGTTCGCTCACGCACTGCCAAAGGTAGAACGGTGAACTGATATAATATAAAGATACCGCGTAGCCATTGATTACAAGGGATAAACTTTTTAGAAAGGTTTATCCCTTTTTTTGTTTTCTTATGAAATTATCAAGGGTGTTCTATATTTTAAAGCGATTGGAATGAATTTACATTTTTACAAAAAACAACTTCTTCTACAAGGTATGTCATTTTTCTTTAAATTACTATAAACACCACGTTTTCTGCAACTTTCACATTGTAAATATATGCAAACAATTGCCTATTGTAGTAAAAAATGTTTTTCTAAAAACTATCTTTGCTTACGAACAAATGATTTTAATATGGCATCAATTAAACCCGATATTATGGACACGCCACTTAAATAAAGACGGTACTTACACATTAAAGATTAAGATTACCAAGAACCGTAAGACCCGGTATTAACCTACCGATATAAAAACAGAAGAAAGTGTTTGGGATGGCAAGAAGATTAAAGCCCACAATCAGAAAACCCAACTAAACAATAAGCTCAACAAGAAAGAAAGAAGGCAAGGATTAAGAAAAGTTGACTTTAAAGGCATGTTTCGCATTGAGCAAGTCGAATACCCATTGGCTGCCTTGCGTGCAATGTTGCCATACCAATTTGAGTATAGAAGGTGACACTAAAATTTTGAATTTAATTTGGTGAGATTGAGGCAAATCCTGTCAAAATCACTTAAAACCCCTATAGTTTAATATTGCAAGACCTCTCACTTCGTTCGAGGCAACAAGCTCCTTTTATTTCAACCAAAGGAAGAAATCCTACAACAAAAAATCACCAAAAGTTCATTTATTTTTTCGTAAGTTAAAATGCAATAATATAATATTACGATAAACCTGTTTATTTAATTTAAAGTGCACTAATCATGTTAGCAATACAGCACATAAAATTCTATTTATCCTTAATTTCAACTACTAAATCATCCTGCGCCACCAATGTTTTTTCAGAAAGATAGATTTTCTTTACCGTACCTGCCATTGGAGCGGTAACGGTATTTTCCATTTTCATCGCTTCAATAATAAATAGCGGATGTCCTTCTTTTACCGCATCGCCTTCTTTAACTAAAATTTGAGACAAACTGCCCTGTAAAGGAGAACCAATTTCGTTAGGCAGTTGTGCTTTTACGGCTTTACTTACGGTTGCTGTTAAATTCTTATCATTTACTTTTACGGAGCGGATATCACCATTAATTCTAAACATGACCATACGGTCACCATTTTCATCTTCCTTGCTGGTATTCAAATATTCAATAATGATATTTTTACCAACAGCAATACTAACTGTAATCTCCTCCCCTCTTTTCAAACCATAAAAAAAAGCTTTAGTAGGTATTTTACTTACATCACCATAACTCAACCAATGATGATAAAAATTTTCAAATACTTTCGGATATAATAAAGATGATAAGAAATCGGTGTAATCTTCAAAACCTTCTTTTTCAGCTTTAAATTTTTTGAAGCCTTCTTCCAAATTCACTTGTGGTAAATGAGCATTCGGACGTGTAGTGTAAGGTTGTTCATCTTTTAAAACTATTTTTTGCAAATTGTGGGGCCAAGGATTACTCCATTGCCCAAGGTCGCCGCGCATTAACGATTTAAAACTATCCGGGAAATCAATGCTTTTTTCAGTATCTAATAAATCTTCTATCTTATAATTATTAGACGTCATAAACATTGCCATATCGCCCACAACTTTTGAAGATGGCGTAACTTTTACAATGCCACCCAGCATATCATTTACGGCTTTGTAATTTTGTTTGATGGTATCAAATTGGTCTTCTAACCCCAAACCTCTTGCTTGTGGTCGTAAATTAGAATACTGCCCACCCGGAATTTCATGATGATATACTTCAGCAGTACCCGCCTTCAATTCCGTTTCGAAAGGATAATAATAAGTGCGTACATCTTCCCAATAATCTGAAAATTGATTAAGAGAGTGCAAGTCAATTTTACGGTTGCGTTTATGCCCATCTAACATAGCCACCATACTATTAAAATTAGGTTGAGAAGTTAAACCCGACATAGCACTCAGGGCTACATCAATTACATCCACACCACTATTAATGGCTTCTACATAAGTGCTGCATTGTATGGCAGCCGTATCGTGGGTGTGTAAATGAATTGGCAGGTCAACAGCATCTTTTAAACCGTTGATTAAGTAAGCAGCAGCTTGGGGTTTAAGCAAGCCTGCCATATCTTTTATAGCCAGCATATGTGCCCCCGCATCTTCTAATTGTTTAGCTAAATCGGTATAATATTCTAAGTTAAATCGATTGTTATTTTTAGATAATACGTCTCCTGTATAACAAACACATGCTTCGGCAATAGCATTGGTTTTTTTATCAATGGTCTCTATTGACATACGCATCCCTTCAACCCAATTTAAAGAATCAAAAACCCGAAAAACATCTATTCCATTTTCGGCGGATTGCAAAATAAAGGCTTCAATTACATTATCCGGATAAGCCTTATATCCTACCCCATTGGAACCACGTAATAACATTTGCAACAAGACGTTAGGTAATTCTTCTCTTAATTTGACTAAGCGTTTCCATGGCGATTCTTTTAAAAAACGCATACAAACATCAAAGGTTGCTCCGCCCCAAACTTCCATCGAAAATAAATCGTGCCCATGTTTTATAGCAAATGGTTTGGCTATTTTCAACAAATCGAAAGTACGCATACGGGTGGCGAGTAAAGATTGGTGGGCATCTCGAAAAGTAGTGTCGGTATATAATATAGTGTCTTGTTCTTTAACCCAATCAATTAAAGCCGCTCTTCCTTTTTCTTGTAAGATGTCTTTTGTTCCTCTTTGAAGTTTGGCTGTATTTACTTCGGGAATTCTTGGCGTTCTTAGCTCAATCGTTTCATCTACCCGTTTTACATCTTCATTTCCATTAACAATTACATCTGCCAGAAAACGCAAAATACGGGTTCCTCTATTTCGCCAACCAGCACTTTGCATTAACTCTGTATGATGGCTTAAATAGTTGACGGTTACGTTTCCTTTTCTAAAATTATCATCCTTCAATAAATTTAATAAGAAGGAGATGTTGTTTTTTACACCTCTAATTCTAAACTCCCGCAAAGCCCGGTGTAAGCGGTCGGCGGCATCTTCAAAGCGATGTCCCCAACCAGTAATTTTCACCAACATACTATCAAAAAAAGGAGAAACAATTGCTCCAGCATAAGCATTTCCGGCATCCAATCGAATACCAAAACCGCTAGCACTTCGGTAGGCAACTAACCTGCCATAATCGGGTTTAAAGTTATTGGTAGGGTCTTCGGTAGTAATTCTGCATTGAATGGCATAACCTCTGTATTGTATATCTTGCTGTTTGCCGATACCCAACATTTCGTCTTCTAAGTTTTCTCCAGCAGCAATTAAAATTTGAGCGCGCACCAAATCAATACCGGTAATTACTTCGGTAATGGTATGTTCCACTTGTATGCGGGTGTTCACTTCTATAAAATAGATTTTTTCATCTTTATCTACCAGAAACTCTACCGTACCTGCATTTACATAATTTACCTGCTTGCAAATATTAACCGCATGTTCATATAAACTTTCGCAAGTCGCTTTTTGTAAACCTACACTTGGTGCAACTTCCACCACCTTTTGAAACCTGCGTTGAACAGAACAATCCCGCTCAAACAAATGCACCAAGTTGCCATGCGTATCGCCCAGAATTTGTACTTCGATGTGTTTGGGGTCATCAATATATTTTTCTACAAAAACACGGTCGTCACCAAAAGCGGTTTTGGCTTCGCTAGTAGCTTCGAGATAAGCGTTGTTTAAATCCTTTTCATGATGGACTACTCGCATGCCTCTACCGCCGCCGCCGGTTGCGGCTTTTATCATAATTGGATAAGCAATTTTTTCGGCAACCGCTTTCACCGCTTCTACATTTACTAAAGGTTCGGGTGAGGCTTCAACGATTGGCACGTTTGCTTTAGCCGCTATTTTTTTGGCAGCCAATTTATTGCCCAAATTTTCCATTACTTCTGGTGAAGGACCAATCCAAATAATATTAGCTGCCATACAAGCTCTGGCAAATGCCGGGTTTTCTGACAAAAAACCATAACCCGGATGAATGGCATCTACTTCGTTATCAATCGCTATTTGAATAATCTCCTCAATATTTAAATAAGGTTTTAAAGGGTCGTTATCTTCCCCAATTTGAAAGGCTTGGTCAGCTTTGTAACGGTGTAATGAAAACCGGTCTTCATAGGTATATATGGCTACCGTTTTAATATTTAATTCTGATGCCGCTCTGAAAACCCGGATGGCAATTTCGCCTCTGTTGGCTACTAATAATTTATTGATCATGTAATTGTTAATGAGCTTGTTATAACAGCATCCAAATTATGCATTTTTTTGTGAAAGATTATTCACTGATGTTCCGATAGTATTTTTAATACGTTAAAGTACTGATTATCATTTCATTATGCTTTGCAAAATTAATACGATGAGAATTTTAACTTTTAGTGATTTTGAACAATTGAGT
Source organism: uncultured Chitinophagales bacterium (assembly GCA_938023075.1). Classification (GTDB taxonomy): domain Bacteria; phylum Bacteroidota; class Bacteroidia; order Chitinophagales; family JAHDHT01; genus CALHDG01. Next base: position 28,166 of record CALHDG010000137.1, on the reverse strand, counting down.
ACAGTAACAAACGTTATACCGGAAATCTGTGGAGCTTGCGGAATCCCGAAGTTTCGGGAGCATCTCTCCTAAAAACACCCTGCTAAACTTTTAAATTAGGGGAAAACCTTAGTAGCTATCTCAGATAAATGTTCCGTTGCTCTCCACATTTTCTGAGATAACGGCAATGGGCATAAGGAGTTTCCGGAGTTTTCGATTGTGTCTTCTTATTGAGAATTTTACTCAACAACCACCTACTTTGTAGTAGGTGGGTTCGTGAGAAAACGACTTGAAGTCATTTCTGTAAAAAAGATTCTGACGGGGTTTTCCAACAGTCCGTCATGCTGCGAATCTGTATAGTAAAACGGAACAGATTGCGCAGTATCTTCATGTTTAGTAAAGGAAGATACTGCGCCTTCAAAGCTGCGCAATCCCGAATAACGGGATAAATGAATCGCAGCATGACGCATTCGGTATATTTTAACCAGGAGGAGGAGGAAAGATACAGAAACTTGAAATAGAATTTGTCGCACTGAAGTGCGAGGTTTTAAACCTTAAAAAGGGAACCAATAAAGTGTCAACTACTTTTAATGTTTGGATAAACTTGCCCAACTTACTAGCAAAATTTGAGTTATTAATTTAATAAATACATTGTTTGATTGTATTTGATATTTTATTGTTCATAAAAAAGCAAGGTACGCATAACCATTACGTGTACCTTGCAGACAAAGTCTATCTACCAATGTCAACCAAAAATTGTGAAACTACTATTCACAAATATCAAATAGAGCATTATTTATCTTTTCAACATAACCTTTAATTTCCAATATTTCTTCTGCCATAAAATTACCAGAGGCTGAACCCGTTGGAACAATAACATATTCCGGACAAGTATTGATGCAATTTGCATTGCCCTCTAAAGGGGCTATAAATGGTACAATAGTTGAGAAAGTATTTGCCTGATTTATTGCATCCGTAATAGTAACGTAATATCCTCCAGATTTAAGGTTGGGTATTTGGTGTTGTGGATAATTTGTAGTTTGATTATGAACGGTTTCGCCTGCAATGTTTACCCATTTGTGTGTAAAGGGAGGCATTCCTCCTGATAAGATTTGTATGGTAGCAGAACCTAAAGCATTGCAGTTTTCCGGTTTCATATCTATCATCATATATGCTAAATTATCTACTTGCTCTACAGAAAAATTGACTATACCAAAATCATCTTCATAAACTAGATCAGGAATATCGATATCACAATTTAAACAGTCGTTGGTGCTATTATCATCAGGATTAGAATCCACATCAGGTAATGGAATTGGGTTTCCTAAATCATCGGTTATATCATAATTAAAAGTAGAAGTAATTTCTACAGCATTAAATGCAGTACCAATATAATCTGAATTAATTAAAAAGGTAACCGGTATTTCAAAATCAGTGCCTGATTTAAGTTGATGATCTACATTTAAGATAGCGGTTCCATTTGACAATTCAGTCCAATTAGCATCTGATAAAGTTAAGCCTTGCGGTGTATAATTTGTTAAGGTAATATTCGTATTGTCAATATCTCCTTGATTTTGAATGGTTATAGTAAAAGTTATTTCACTGCCTCCTGTAATGGGTTGCTGCGTGGTTGGATCTAGCTCAAGGCTTAAAGCTAAATCATTAAAAGCAGTTGAACAATCAAAGGCTTCTACCTTACTATCAAAGTCATAACAAAATGGATTTTCAAACCCATAACCATAGGCAAATACATTAATTATACACATTTGTCCGTTGGAAACCTTTGTATTAGCAAATAACTCACCAAGATAGGATACACCAAGTCCTCCAGATGACTCTATACTTAAATCCCGTACAACGGCGTTAATTTTACCTGTAGAGGACTCTAATTCTGCAACAACTCCAGAACTATTTTGATTAATTATTGAAAATAATTGTCCGGTATATGGATTCCAGGCAATATCTTCCACATCGTAAATGTCATTTCCATACTCCTCGTCAATTGTTTCTTGTATTACTGCATAATCTGCAAAGTTACCATTAGAATTGATCATAGCAGAACGAACAACACTACCAGTTGCTATGTCAATGAGAAAGAGCAGATCGTTAGTTCCAGGTCCGGCACCACTAATCCGGTGGGTTGCATACATTATTTGATTCTTGAAATCATAAGTTAAACCGTCAATATCATCTAAACTAATCTGTCCGAAATCGCCATTACCGAAACCTATTTCACCAATGGCTGTAAACTTAGCCGTATTTTGATCAATAAACCCAAAAGTACCTCCGTCAACTGCAAAAACAATTTCATTAACCGGATCGGTAGCTAAGGCTTCTATGCTTTCGGTGCCGGTAATACCTATAGAAATCCAAGAGTTGGTACTTGGGTCATATTCAAAAAATACATTGGGTGGTCCGTTATCTTCCGATACTGCATAACAAGGAAAATCTGTGAAGCGAACCATGGTTTTGTGTTGCTTAGTCTTGGTTTCATTTTCATTGTTCAGTTGATTGCTATAAGAGAATAAATAAGTAAAAGAGAAAAGGATAATGGTAAAAAAAGACTTCTTCATTTCAATTTTTTTTTAGTTAAAAAACAAAAGTATGAGAAGCATATGATTGATACAAACTCAATATGTTCGTTTTTTAATAATTCACAGGCACTTCTTTTTAAAGTAAATTCTTGTTTTTCAAATAGTTATAACAATTTTCTATAATAATTCGAAGCCAATTTTCAAGATAAAAATTAAGCATAGATAATAATTTTATTTTTACAATAACAATTTGTTTATAGAGCTTGGCAAAGGGCAGCAATGCTTACATTACTGAGAATTTTTTAAATGTTCATACAAGTTCTGAAATGGTTACAGTAGCTGACCTTATAGAATCTAAAGCAGTAGTTCAAGACAATACAGCGGTAACTTATAATACAAACAGAGTTAGACTTTTAAATGGGTTTTTGGTTGTGCGAATTAAACCTTAAACTTCGTTTTAACTTCTACTTTCATCACTCGCAATCAAGCCATCTTCTAAGGTAACTACTCTTCGGGCGCGTTTGACCACGCGGGCATCGTGTGTTGAGAATAGGAAAGTAATGCCTTCTTCTTGGTTGAGCCGCTCCATAATGTCTAAGAGGTTTTCGGCAGATTTGGAATCTAAATTAGCCGTTGGTTCATCTGCTAAAACAAAATCGGGTTTAGAAGCTAAGGCTCTTGCTACAGCCACCCGTTGTTGTTGCCCACCAGAAAGTTCAACCGGTCGGCGATCAATTTCTTTTTCTAAACCTACGGCTTTTAATAAACTGATGGCACGTTCTTCGCGCTCTTTTATGCTACGGTTTTGCATCAACATAATAAACTCTACATTTTCTTTACTAGTTAAAACCGGTATGAGGTTATAGGCTTGAAAAACAAAACCAATATGCTGTAAGCGAAATTCAATGAGTTGGTTGGCAGAGAGTTTTGAAATATCATTTCCACCAATAATTACTTTGCCCGAGGTAGGATTATCTAAACCACCAATTAAATTTAAGAAAGTACTTTTACCTGAACCTGAAGGACCGACAATAGCCGCAAATTCTCCTTCGTTAACTGAAAGGTTAACACCACGTAATGCGTGAACGGCGACTTTAGTTGGGTTATAAATTTTTTCTAAATTTTGTATACTTATGATTTCTTTCACGTCTTTTCGTTCTTGTGGTTTTTTATTTTATAATTTTCTGATGGATTCTGCCGGATTTAATCGCACTGCTCTTATCGCCGGATAAATAGCACTTAAAATGGCGGCAGCTACAACTAACATAATTACTTTCGGGTAATAATCGTAGGTTAAAACGGGATAAACAATAGGGTCAATACCCATGCTTTCAAAGCCTTCGGATTGTCCACTAAAATCTAAGCCAAACTTACTAAAATACCAAACGGTTAACCACGCCATAGCCAAACCAACCGGTGTGGCTGTTAGCATTAAAAAAATGGTTTCGAACATCACCATAAAAAATACTTTGAGTTTGTTCATACCAACTGCCATTAGCATGCCAAATTCGCGTACCCTTTCTAACACCACCATTAACATGGTATTTAAAATACCGAAACACAATGCCAGCATAATAATATATAATAACAACATACTGGTTTGTTCCTGCAATTGGTCGGCGGTATCTAAACCGGGAAAAACTTCTTTCCAACTTTCTACCAATAAGTTGGGGAAAGCGGCTTTCAAATCAGGGCTAATCGTTTCTATGTTATTAATATCATTTAATAGAATGGCTACTTCATGTACTTCATCAGAAAAGCCGAGTAGTTCGTTTAATTTAGGTTGCTCAATAAACACCGTCATTTCATCGTTGCGTGTATCTACCGTTTTGTATAATCCCTTTACTTTAAAAGCCGCCGCAATTACTTCATTATTGCCATCTTGAAATTTGAGAATTAATTTTTTACGAACTTTAACGTTGAGTTTATCCGCCAAAGTTTTACCAAGAATAATGGAAGGCGTTCTGCCGGCTTTACCAAAATATTCGCCTTCTACCATAAATTTTTCAAGGTTGACTACAGCGTTTTCGTTTTCGGGTATGATGCCTTTTATTTGAACCCCTTTGCTGCTCGATGCAGAGCTAACCATACCCGAAACCATCGTTCGGGTAGTATAGGCTTTTACTTTTGGATTACTGTCTAATTTTTGTTGGATGCTTTCAGTATTGGTGATGACTTTATTGATTTCAAAATTATCGCGAAAACCGGGGGCGTGTATTTGAAAATGGGATAATTGATTATCAATCACATTACTAATGCGTTGTTCATTTAAGCCATTTGCCAAGGATGTTGCAAAAATACCTGCCCATAAGCCTAAAGCCACCGAGGCGAAAACGGCAAAGCTGCGAAGCTTGTTTCTCCATATGTTGCGCCATGCTATTTTTGCTATTGTCCACATAAAATTAATTAATTATCAATTATTAAAAAGTTGCCGAAAGTTCGAAGCCGCGAAACTTATAAAATAGCCCCGATTGGAGTGGTTATGCTGTTTTGCAGGGTGGCTTTTGGTGTGTTGGCAAACAGCATTTGAACGGAAAGCGGGACTGAGGTTTGTGCGTGTTATATGGTTTCGCTTCAAAAAAAGAATCAAAATATTGTTTACTTTGTATTTAACTTGTTATAAATTTTCAACATCTTCTATTTTTAATTTTAGGATGTTGGCTATAGTAGCTGTATCAAGCCCTGTTGCTTTCAATTCTTTTGCGGCAGTTAATTTTTCTTTTTTAAATTCCTCTTCAACTTTAATTTCGGTTTCTGCTTTGGCCTTTGTAACGGCTTCTTGCATGGCTTCTTCCCATTTCTTTTCGGTTTCTTCTTTTTCTTCAACGATGGCTGCATTGTGCACAATCATGCGCATGTATTGCTCTCGTTCACGAGGAGTGAGTTTGGTAGAATCTAATTTTTCAACCGCTTTTCTAATCCATTCAGTTGAAAGTTCTCCTGGAATTTCATCTAATATATTAATTTTTTGTGAATTTTTCATCAAGTACAATAATTTATCTAAGTCAGTTATTAACTGTTCTTTAGTTTTCTCAAATTTAGCGATTTCTATGAAAACATGGGTAATTTGATCGTCTAAAGTTTCGCCTATTTGATTTTTTAGTCTCGAAAAATGATAATATTCTTTTGATTGAGGAAATATATTTTTACCAAGAAAGCTGATGATATAAATGGGTGGCAATGGATTATTGAATTTATAATCTCCTTTTTGGAGCAGTGTATCAAAGCGATTGAGGGCGTAAAATTTTGATCGATGTACATAGTTTTTGAAGTGTGCCAATTGCATCTCCACAATAAAGTTGTTGTTCATTTCATCAATACAAATCAAATCGTATCGTCCGCCTCTTGAAGATTTTGATGCAGGGGTAACCTCATTATTTAAAAATTGTATATGTTTTATAGGATGCTCGAGTTGAATAACCGCTTGTAAAGCAGTTCTTAAAAAAAGCGTATCGTTTTCATCAGCAAACACGGTTTTAAAACCAAAATCGGACATGAGCGAAATAAAGCGATCTTTCTTTTTCATCTATTAAGAAATTCTATAAAAATAAATTTTGAAAAAGCTTTATGAAAGTACGAGGGAGTGAAGTTTTTAAAATAGCCCCGATTGGAGTGGTCATGCTGTTTTGCAGGGTCGCTTTTGGTGTGTTGGTAAACAGCATTTGAACGGAAAGCGGGACTGAGGTTTGTACGTGTTATATGGTTTCGCTTCAAAAAAAGAATCAAAATATTGTCTACTTGATATTTAACTTGTTATAAATTTTCAACATCTTCTATTTTTAATTTTAGGATGTTGGCTATAGTTGCTATATTAAGTCCTGTAGCTTTCAATTCTTTTGCGGCTGTTAATTTTTCTTTTTTGAATTCTTTTTTGGTTTCTTCAATTAAGGTTTCCCATTTTTTTTCGGTTTCTTCTTTTTCTTCAACGATGGCTGCATTGTGCACAATCATGCGCATATATTGCTCTCGTTCACGAGGAGTGAGTTTGGTAGAATCTAATTTTTCAACCGCCTTTCTAATCCATTCAGTTGAAAGTTCTCCTGGAATTTCATCTAATATATTAATTTTTTGTGAATTTTTCATCAAGTACAATAATTTATCTAAGTCCGTTATTAATTGTTCTTTAGTTTTTTCAAATTTAGCGATTTCTATGAAAACATGAGTAATTTGATCGTCTAAAGTTTCGCCAATTTGATTTTTTAGGAATGCGGAGAAAATAAATTTATCAATATGGAGTAGATTATTTTTTTTCCTGGCGAGGCGAAAAACGTAGGCTTAGCCTAAGCTAAGACGAGGCTTTTCAACGAAGTCAGGGAGAAAAAGAATCACTGAAGATGGTAAATTTATTTTTGTAGCATTCCTTAGCCTCGAAAAATGATAATATTCTTTTGATTGAGGAAATATATTTTTACCAAGAAAGCTGATGATATAAATGGGTGGCAATGGATTATTGAATTTATAATCTCCTTTTTGGAGCAGTGCATCAAAGCGATTGAGGGCGTAAAATTTTGATCGATTTACATAGTTTTTGAAGTGTGCCAATTGCATCTCCACAATAAAGTTGTTGTTCATTTCGTCAATACAAATTAAATCGTATCGTCCGCCTCTTGAAGTTTTTGATGCAGGTGTAACTTCATTATTTAAAAATTGAATGTGTTTTATAGGATGCTCGAGTTGAATAACCGCTTGTAAAGCAGTTCTTAAAAAAAGCGTATCATTTTCATCAGCAAACACGGTTTTAAAACCAAAATCGGACATGAGAGATATAAAGCGATGTTTCTTTTTCATTAATTATCCTCGCAAAGCACTAATTAAATTAAGTTTAGATATTTTTAAGATGGGATAAACTGAAACGATCAGTGCAATTATAAATACGATGATACCTTGCCAGTAAAATACGGCAGGGTCGAGTGAGAAGTTCAAGACCGGCTCAATATTATATTGCTCTGCAAAATCATCTAAATTACCGCTTAAACGAATGGGGTTGTTATAAAAATAACCCAATATGGGAATGCCCGCCAGCATACCGGCAATAACGCCTAAAAAGTTGATAAACAATGATTCGAGCAGCACGACGATAATGAGTTTCCAACGTTTCATCCCTACGGAAATGAGCACGCCGAATTCGTAGAGACGTTCGGTAGTCATCATTAAAATAGTACCGAAAATACCGAAACCAATTACTACATAAAGTATAGATATCATAATGATACCACCGGCATTATCGGCTTGAATTAATTGAACCAACTGTGGGAGCATTTCTTGCCAACTCATCACTTCATAGTTTTCCTCAAGGTTTTGTGTATCCTTGTTCAGTTGCTTTAATTGAGCAACCGTTTTATCTAACTGATTTACGTTGTTTACAATTGGAATGATAGAGGTTAGCCGGTTTTCAGCAGCATACATATACTGGCAAGCTTTTATAGGCATAAACACCATGGCATTATTTAAATCGGGTACGCCCAAACGCATAATTGCTTTAACCGGATATTTACCTGCTGCACTTACCGACTGATAGCCTTGCCCTAGCAACACCATAGTGTCGCCCACTTCTATTTTTAAAAATTCTGCTAAGCCATCGGTAATAATAACAGCTGCTTCCTCGCTTTTGAAATAAGTACCTTGTTTAATTTTGGCTTCAATGTCCACCACGTTTTGCTCTGCTTGCGGGTCTACACCGGTAACAATTACACCTTTGGTCAATTCGCCAGCGGCAGCAAGCGCAAAGGTTTCTAAACGAGGCACCACTGCTTTTATGTTCGGATGATCTAAAAGCCGTTCTCTAAGCTCCGGAGTATCTACTAAAGTGTTATCTAATGATTTTTCTTGCCAAAAACCTTGTTGATTTACTTTTACATAGCCATTGTAAAAACCGACTACATTTTGCACCATATTTTCATAAGTACCATATTGAACGGAGCGCATCAACATACAAAAGATAACGGCAAAAAAAACGGCTGCCGCAGTAATGAAAGTTCTCAAAGGGTTGCGGAAGATGTTACGAAATGCGAGTTTAATGTATGTCATAACTATTGGGTAAAGATAAGCGTTTTTCATTAGCTTCAGTCTTGATTAGGGTACTTTATATAAAAAACGATCATCTATAAAATGAAGCGATGAGGATAAACTATCTGCGAATTGCGAACAACTAAGTATGACCAGCATGTAAGCGGAATATTATTTTACTTAAGTTTCGGTAGTAGTATTTATTTCATAATAAATTGAATATAAATTATTTATGGAAATTGAAGTACTCTATAAGGTTAAGTTAACCTAATTCAACATACAAAGTATAAAACCATCTAAGTGAACCTGTTCACTTGTTGCAGTAAAGTGGCCACGCTTTTGCTCACATAATGGAACAGTTTCCATTGGAACAGCAATTATTTTACTACCGAAACTTAAGTTATTTTACAATTAAAAACCAAAGCATAACCTAAGCTATTATTAAAAAATTTTAAGATAACCTTAACATTTATGCGACATTTTTTGTAACATTGTTTAGTCTAGTGTATTTAAAAAAGCATCTATTATTAGTTTATAAATTAATCATACAAAATAATAGTTAGCATGAAACATTTTACATTTAAATTATGCATAATCGTTTGCATGATTTTTTTTACGGCTTTGGCTTACGGGCAGCGCACGGTTACGGGTAAAGTGACCGACTCCAAAAGCGGTGAAGCCTTAATTGGAGTAAACATTGTTGTGCCGGGTACTACCTTAGGGGCAACAACCGATATTGATGGTAATTTCAGCATTACCTTAATAGAAGATCAAAACCAACTAGAAGTGTCTTACATTGGTTATGAAACCCAAACCATTGATGCCAGGGGTAAAGTAGTTAATGTTGCTTTAGCACAAGGTTCTATTTTGGATGAAGTGGTGGTGATTGGTTATGGGGCTGTTAAAAAAAGAGATGTGACAGGCTCTGTAGCCAGTTTGAAACCCAAAGATTTTAATCAAGGTGTGGTTGTATCATCCGATCAGTTGCTACAAGGTCGTATCCCAGGGGTAAATATGGTCAACAATTCTGGTCAGCCGGGTGGCTTGGCTACTGTAAAAATCAGGGGTAATAATTCTATCAGAGCGGGTGCCGATCCATTGTATGTAGTGGATGGTGTGCCTTTAGATGGAAGAACAGCGAAACCTACTTTTAGTCCAACGGGTGATATAGGAACAGCGGCAAACTCCAATCCATTAAACTTTTTAAATCCTGCTGACGTTGCTTCCATTGAGGTTTTGAAAGATGCTTCTTCAGCAGCTATTTATGGTTCAAGGGCATCTAATGGAGTAGTATTGATCACCACAAAAAAAGCAAGACCAGGTGAAGTGCAGGTTAACTTCAATGCTAATTTCGGCACCAGTTCTATCTTAAAAAAATATGATGTATTAAGTGGTGATGAATATAGAAGTGCTTTAAGTACTTATAATCTAACAGACGATGAAGGAAATCTTCAAGGAGACGGCGGATCATCAGTTGATGCTTTTGATGCTATTTTAAGAAATGGAACTATACAAAATTACAATATCTCTGTTGGTACAGGTGGAAACGATCACAGGGTAAGATTCTCTGGAGGTTATCAGGATATTAAAGGAATAATTGACGGAAGCAGTATTAAAAGATATTCTGGTACTTTAAATGCTCAATATGAACTTTTTAATGACCGAGCTGGCATTGATGTTTATATTACACCCTCTCACACTACTGAAGATATTGCTCCAATTGGAACAAGTGCTGGTTTCAGAGGTAATTTAATTGGACAAGCATTGCAGTGGAACCCAACTATTCCATTGATGACCGATGGGGAGTTTACCACTGGTTTAAACAACCCTGGAGTTGGTGCAACTACCATTAATCCAATTCATATGTTAAAAGCATATTCTGAAACAGCGAATACAACCACTATTTTAGGTTCAATTTCTCCATACGTAAATATAGTAGAAGGATTAACTTACCGGTACAGGTTTGGTGTAAATTATGGTGTTGGTACCATACGAGGAAGTATTACAAAAGATTTAAATTTAGAAGGCATAGAAGGCTTAGGTTTGGCAGGCACCTCTACCAATACCTTATCTACTAATTTACATTCACATACTTTAAACTTTAATAAAGATATAGGAGATGATATTGCTTTAGGTTTATTAGGGGGTTATGAATATCAAAATTTTAATTTTAAGGGTCAAAGTTTTACTGGGATAGGATTCGATAATGTAACCGAAGACTTTGATTTAACGAACATTCTTCAAAATTCTAATAATGATAATAGAGCCGCTCTTTCATTTGCGGAGCCTATTACTGAGTTACAATCTTTTTTTGTTAGAGCTACAGTAGGTATTGGTGAACGTTTTGATGTTACTGGTACGGTTAGAGCTGATGGTTCTACCAGATTTGGTGAAAATAACCGCTATGGTGTTTTTCCATCATTTGCAGCAAGGTGGAATATTATTAATGAAGGATCTCTTGCGGATGGCGCATTTGATGATTTAGCACTTCGAGCAGGATGGGGTGTTACTGGTAATCAAGAGTTTCCAGCAGGTTCTTCTATAGATCGATTTGGGTTAAATCCTAATAGTGGAATTTCACAAGAAAACATTGGCAATCCTGATTTGCAGTGGGAAGAATCAACCACTATAAATATAGGATTAGACTTTGCTTTATTTGATTATAAATTATCAGGAACGCTGGAATATTATAACAGAACCACCAATAACTTATTGCTCGACCCATTTGTACAAGAGCCAGGACCACCAATTAGAGCATGGAAAAACATTGACGGAGAGTTATTAAATTCTGGTGTTGAGTTAGGTTTAAAAGCATTTTTGATCCAAAATCAAAATATGTCATTGAATATTGGTACTAACATGGCATTTTTAAACAATGAATTAAGAAACTATACCGGACCTGATATTTTAACAGGCAACTTATTTGGGCAAGGATCTTCTGGTGCCTTTATCCAAAAGCACGTAAATGGTATGCCATTGAATACATTTTTTGTTAGAGAATATACTGGTTTGGATGGAGACGCGGGAACAAGCACCTACACCAACGATGGTGAGTTGATTGCACTTGGCGATCCGAATGCAGATGTTGTGCTTGGTGCTTCAGTTGGCTTAGAGGTTAGCGACTTTAGTTTTAATATGAATTGGAATGGAGCATTTGGTCACCAGTTGTTTAATAATACAGCTATGTCGGTAATTCCAATTGGTAATTTAGGCAATAGAAATATTGATGCCGCCTTAATTAACAGCGGTGGAACTTTAGAGAGTACAGCAAATCCAATTGCTTCTTCTTCCAGGTATTTAGAAGATGGAGATTTCTTAAAGTTAGCGAATGCAACGCTCTCTTATAATATTGGTTCTATTACCGGTCTTAAAGGTGTTCAATTATCATTAACCGGACAAAACTTGTTGATCTTCACGAATTATTCAGGTTTTGATCCAGAAATCAATACCGTTAATTTACGGAATGGTGTACCTTCGGCAGGTATCGAATATATTCCATATCCATCTGCCCGATCGGTATTGTTTGGTATTAATGTCTCATTTTAAAAAAAAGGATTAAGCAATTATGAAATATATAAATTATTTAATTATTTTTATGATTTTGGGTCTCGTTTCTTGTACAGACCTTGAAGAAAAACTTAGAGAAGATTTACCCGAAACAGAATCTCCTGATGCCGGGGCTTTGTTGCAAGGAGCTTACGATGCCATGCGGTTACCTTATCAAGATCAATCAAGATTTTGGGCTGCCCAACAACATACCTCCGATGAAACCATGGGACCAACCAGAGGACCGGATTGGGATGATAATGGTATTTGGAGAACCTTACATAATCATTCCTGGGATGCAGATCATGCCTTTTTAGGAAGTACCTTTAGTGAGCTTTTACAAATCGTTTTTGCGACAACCAATTTGCTTCAATTTGATCCATCTCCTGAACAAGCGGCTGAATCCAGATTAATCAGAGCATTTGTTTTAAACTCGGTATTAGATGGTTGGGGGCAAGTTCCCTATCGGCAAGAAGGTACTTCATTGTTAGATGATGCGTCTGTTCTTTCCGCACAAGAAGCTATTGATTTGATACTTGCTGAAGTAGATGCTATTATGAGTGATTTACCGGACGGACCAACCAACCGGGCTAATGCCGATGCTGCTAAAGTATTAAAAATTAAAACCCTTCTAAATAAAGGCATGTATTTAAACAGAGCGTCTCCTTCTTTTGAGGCGGCGGATATGAATGCAGTTATAGCATTAGCTGATGAAATTATTGAAAGTGGGAAGTATTCCGTAGCTGAAAACTACTTTGATAATTTTGCATGGGATAATGATCAAAAATCTACGGAGAATATATGGACTGCAGAAAATATTGGTGGCTCAAATTCAGGAAATGTAAGGTCGAGATGGATGTGTACTTTGCACTACAACCAAGACCCATCTGGTTGGAATGGTTTTACCACGCTTGGTGATTTTTACAACTCCTTTGAAGACGATGATTTAAGAAAAAGACAAGACTATCCAGGTATGACTGAAATTGGTGGGATCAATGCCGGTTTTTTAGCCGGTCAGCAGTTTGATAAAGATGGAAATCCATTAACTGATAGAAAAGAAAATCCGCTCATTTTTACTCCCGAAGTTGCGCTTACAGAAAGCGGAGATAATTTAGAAGTTACCGGGGTAAGAGTAGTGAAGTACCCCATTGATTATGTTGGAGGAGACAACGCTGACAACGATTATGTATATTATCGTTTTGCCGATGTGTGGTTGATGAAAGCAGAAGCTTTAATGAGAACCGGTGATACCGGACAAGCCTTAGAAATGGTGAATACCTTAAGAGAAGCCAGAGGAGCCAGTACTTTAGATGCCTTAACTGAAGAGGCACTATTAGCAGAAAGAGGAAGAGAATTGTATTGGGAGGGTCATAGAAGAACAGACCTACTAAGATTTGGCAAATACCTTGAAGCGTGGGAAGAAAAGCCCGCTTCCAGTTCAGAACGATTGTTGTTTCCAATACCGGCGGCTTCGTTGGCTTCTAATCCTAATTTAGTTCAAAATCCGGGGTATTAATTTTATTATTTTAAAAGAAATTAAAAAAGGTCATTCTATTTACTGGAATGACCTTTTTTAGTTTGGTTGTTGGTTTCAGTCTATCAATTAGTTTCAGCAAGTTGCACACTTACTTTATTGTTTAGTTACAAGTCTTTCTTTCGGAAGGCTTCCGCCAGTTTTGGGTATTTCTCGCTCATCCTGGTAGTTTTTTTGTGTAATACAAACATACTTCTCAGCCATCTTCGTTGCAAAGAAGGATGACTCAGGAATGATATTTAATCCTATTGTATACTCAAACCAGCTTTACCTATGTGGTTTGCAAAAGCCCTTTTCTATCACCCTCGTTGCAATTGAATATAATTCAAGAGCACTATACTATTCTAAATCAATTATTTATAATTAAAACGTAAATATATCTTTCATTATCACTTGATTATTAATTTAGTTTAGTTTAGTTTTGCAACTGATAAGAATTTTTGAAACTCTTTTTGAAACTTACTAGCATTTACTTCTTATTTGAATCAACTTATATCAATCAATCAAAATGTTGTTAAATGCCCACAGTGATTTGCAAAATAGATTTTCTAAGATTTATTTTTTAACTTTAAAGACATATTTATGTTAAACACAAAAAAAAACAAACAGCATTCAAAATTTATTAAATTGTTCATTCCATTGATTTTGATTTTATCTTGTATTTTATGGATTTCTTGTGAAGACGATCATTTAACAGTACCTGATGAAGCTAATGCATTAATAGAATCAGACAATTACAAATTTGGTGATAGGAAATGTTTAATGCCTAATGTAAGAGCCAAAGTTGTTGATGGTAGATTGACCTTTAGTACTTTAGAAGACATGAGGCTTTACTACAAGGGTTTGGAGGAAAGAGTAAATGAATCAGATTCACCAGATGAAGTGATGGCATGTTTTGAAAAAGGATACAACTCATTAAGACCAGTAATTGAAAAGGATGAAAACGAATTTTACAGTAGAAATGCATTTAGAAGAACAAATGAACAGTTCAGCAGAGGTTTTATAAAAGATGACATTAGAAAATCAATACTTAATGAATATTATGAGGTTGGTGTTGGCTCTGATGTTTATATTTTCATGGCTCAAGGACAAGTATTGAAAACTTCCTGTGTTAGTGAGGTAATGAAAGTCAGGCAATTGGAAAAAGGATTGGAAGGTAAAATCCATCCTGAATTATTTTATTCATCTGGTACTTTGTTTAGTAACAATAAAATCATTTATCAAGGAACCTTAGAACAACACTGTGGAAATACAGATACAGGCGGTGGTGGTACAGGAAACGATGATGATGCTTTAGCAGAGTGTGAAACATATAATTCAAACGCCAATACTTCGGGAGATTCCTGCGATCCTTTTATTGCTAATCTACAATTACTAAATGAAGCTGTTCCATATGATTGCGACTCTGGTGAGTCATTTCCCGAACAATCATATCGAAAAAATAGTCTATTTGAAATTAATTGGGGAGATGGTAGTGCTGTACAAACAATTAACGATCTTGATCCACTTGTAACTCATTTATATTCAGGTAGTGCTGGCACTTCTTTTACAATTACGATAACGGGCTCTGCTGTAGATGACGGAGGAAATATACATCCTTTAACAATACCCGATCAAACTTTTACTATATCTACATCGAGCACTTGTGTAGGCCGTGAAGCTAGTAAAACAATATGGACCTACCCGCTAGTTACAGGTACTGCTCCTGTTGGTCTTCGAGGAATGAAATGTGAAGTTTGGTATAAAGATGATATTTTAGGAACTCATGTAGGCTCTAAAACTACAGGTAAAAGATGGAATGGAAGTATGTGGGAGACTGAAAGTGGTGAAATCGATGTAGAGATACACCTAACATGGACAGACAGTGATTGTACTAATCCTGATCCAGCATTTGATGATGCTGATTGTAATAATTGTAATTATAAAAGTTGCAAGGAAACAAAGGACTTCCAAAGGAATCATCGGGTAGATAATAATACTGTTCCAATAGTTTCTATTCACAAATTTAAAGATAATGGTGTAACTTTAGACAAGCAAATAATATTAGACTTTTGTACTGATTAAATAAACAGTTTTATGAAAACAACAAACTTTCAGATTTTTTTAATGTTATTATTTTTGTGTATTGGTATTAAAAATATGCAAGCTCAATCTAAAAAATACCAGATTAGTGTGCACGGCAATTATTTAATAAAGCCTTTTAATCAATTTAATTTTGATATTAAAAAAACTGAAAGTTTGTTATTTACTTACCAAAACAAACAGAACTATCAACTAGGGCTTACACTAAATAAAAATAAACCGAAGGCATGGCAATATCGGCTTAACCTTATTTACAATAGTTTAAGTTGGGAATTTGATGCTCTACATCTTACCCAAAAATATGTAGTATTTGAGCGGGAAAGAAGTTTAAAAATGCTTGGTTTTGATGCAGGTGTGGGTTATCAATTTAAGTTTAAGCAATTTGAATTTTCTGCATTAGTTCATTTCCGATATTACCCATTTCGAAAAATAACTACTGATGATAATCTGGCTTTAGACACAGAAACCAGTTATAATATACGCACTGTTGGTAGTGCTCCAACTGTTTTCTATCATATAAGTGACCGCATGTCAACAAACAATTCTGATTATTTATCCCAGCTTTACCCAGAGCTGAATTTAAGGATATACATTAACAAGAATACCTACCTAAATTTTTCTTATGAACTTAAGTTTTGGAGAAACAGTTCAAAATATCTACTTTTGGTAGATACATTTTTACCCGAAGACAACTCTTCACCTGAAGTTGAAGTGGTATGGGAGAGGTCGTTTCGTGCAATACTTAATAATAAGAGCTTTCATCCTAAAATAGGCTTTGGCTATACTTTTAAATAAATTTTCTATGAAAAAATACATGCTTGTGAGTTTAAAAATATTGTTGCCTTTTGTTTTTTTTGCTCAACATGAGGTTCAATTTACTTTAAAAACAGCTGCTTTCATTAAACCTTACAATCAAATTAGCTTTGTCAACAAATCTTTGCCAGAGTATGATGTAGAAAAGTATGGTGGAAGTAATTTTGAAGTGACTGGACAGGTAGACTATCTTATAAATTATAAAATCAAGCTAGGTGCTTCTTTCTTTTATCACAAACTAAATCTTAATTTCGAATCGAAAGAAATATCACCTTATGATTATACCGAATCATTTAAAGACCTATTGCCAATTTGGAGTAAAGAAATTGAACGAACGCTGCAATTGGATTTAATAGGTTTAGGCTTATCTTTTTCAAATCAATTCAACGAAAAGTGGCTGGCTGAATTAAGCCTTAATTTCAGCTACCCTTTTAATAAAAATATTGCAGTAGATAATGATATTGAAATTGGCCGATTTAATGAGAGGGAGATTCGTTTCCCAAATGAATATGGTAATGTTATTTTGGGCAAAGCTTACCATACCGAAATTGAAAATTTAAAAAGTTTAAACCTATCCATTAATCCAACAGTCTCCTGTCGTTACTTCGTTACAACCAATCATTTTTTTGAGTTGGGTTTTACCTTTAATTTTTGGAGTAAAGCCATACTCTATAAAAGAACAGTTGAAGCTGATGGGTTAATTTTACCAAATTTACACAGCAATGAAAAAATGAAAGTTTATGATTTAACTATTCGAAACCGGTGGTTTTATCCTAAATTAGGTTTTGGTTTTACCCTATAAATCTTTATCTGCAAAATATGTTGAAATGCAAATCAAGTCTTTTCAAAACCTTATGCCATATAATATTACACAAACTTAGTATAATATTGGCGATCTTTCTTTTAATGAAATTCTTTTAAAGTTTATTATCCCTTTTAAAGAATTTCTCAATATTTGGTCTGTATGATGCCAAAAGTGTTGTTCGTTTGTAATAATAGGTTAATTTATAATCTGGTTTCTTTATTCTATGTTTCATTTATAGCTCTTTATACTATTGGGTTGGCAAGCATCAAACATTTGTTGTCTCATTTTTATTGATACTTCCATCCTAATCCTCATCAACTGATCTCAAGATGCAAGCTTTCCCTATATTAGCATTTTTTTAACAAAGCAATAGAATAACAATTGAAAAAGAGTCCAAAATTATGGGTAGCTATTTGTTTTATTGGTTTGCTATGCTGTAGCTGTGTTGAAGAATCTGTTGAATCACTATTCACCCTCCTCCCATCCACCCAAACCAACATCAACTTCGCCAACAACCTGCCGGTAAATGTAGAACTCAACATTTTCAACTATATGTATTACTACAATGGTGGCGGCTTGGGTGCCGGCGATTTAAACAACGATGGCTTCGCCGATCTGGTGTTTAGTTCCAATTTAGAGGCGGAAAAAATCTACCTCAACAAAGGCAACTTACAATTTGAAGAAATTAAAACTACAGTAGACGGCGGACCAAACAGTTGGACTAATGGCGTTGCTTTAGCCGATGTGAATGGTGATGGTTTTTTAGATATTTATCTATGCCAAGTAGGTGCTTACCGGAATTTAGATTGCACCAATAAATTATTTATTTCTAAAGGATTGGATGAAGATGGCATTCCACAATACGAAGAACAAGCTGAACAATACGGTTTAGATTTCAAAGGCTTATCTACCCAAGCCGGTTTTTTTGATTATGATAAAGATGGTGATTTAGATATGTATTTGATGAATCATTCTTTACACCACAATGGCACTTTTGGGAAACGGTCAAACTTCATCAACGAAACCGATTCCATTTCAGGCGATAAATTATTTAGAAATGATGGGAATATTTTCACTGATGTTACCCAAGCAGCAGGTATTCATTCAGCGGTAATTGGCTACGGTTTAGGTTTGGCATTTGGCGATGTGAATAACGATGGCTTTCCCGACATTTATGTGGGTAACGATTTTCACGAAAACGATTATTTATATATTAATCAAGGTGATGGAACATTTAACGAAGAGCTGCAAAACCAAATAAAACACACCAGTCGTTTTTCCATGGGTGTTGATATTGCCGATCTGAACAATGATGGTTTTCAAGATATTATTTCATTAGATATGCTGCCCGAAGATGCCAGGATTTTGAAACAATCAGAAGGAGAAGATGCATTAGATATTTTTAATTTCAAATTGGGTTATGGTTATAATCATCAATATGCACGGAATGCTTTACAGTTAAATCAAGGCAATAATACCTTTAAAGAAATTGGTGCTTACGTCGGTGTTCACGCAACCGATTGGAGTTGGAGTCCCTTAATTTTTGATATGGATATGGATGGACATAAGGATATTTTCATCACCAACGGCATACCAAAACGAATGAATGATATTGATTACATCAACTTTATTTCTGGTGATGATCTGCAATATAAAATTCAGTTTGACCAAGTGAAGAAAGACGATTTAAGTGCGATTGATAAGATTCCAGAAATCAAAATAAAAAATAAATTTTACCTCAATAATGAAAATTTGATTTTTAAAGATGCTAAACAACATATCGCAAATCATAAAATATCATATTCCAACTCAGCCATTTATGCTGATTTAGATAATGATGGCGATTACGACATTGTAACCAACAACATTGGTGATAAAGCTTTCGTATATAAAAATAATTCAGTTGAAAACAGAAGCCTTCATATCAAATTGTTAGGTCCACAGCAAAACAAATTTGGAATTGGTTCTATCATCATTGCCTATTATCACAATCATCAAAAAACTATCAACTATCATTCTACAAAAGGTTTTCAATCTTCCATGATTGATGATGTTTTAATTCCGATTGCTGAGCTTAATCTAATTCGAATTATTTGGCATGATAACAAAACTGAACTAATTAATTATGAAGAAGGAAATTTTGAAATTCAATTTCAGTACAAAAAGGCGCTTGAAAATTACATCTACAAAACTAAAAAGCCAAGCAACTATTTAGAAGACATCACCACTAAAATGAACATCAAATATATACACAAAGAAAATCCATTTGTTGAATTTAACCGGGAACCTTTAATTCCATTCAGCGCCTCTTCCGAAGGTCCGGCTCTTGCAGTTGCCGATGTAAATAGGGACAGCTTAGAAGATTTTTATATCGGCTCTTCTAAAAGAAAACACGCTGCACTTTATGTGCAAACCCATAATGGCTTTCAACAAATGCCTTTAATTGGCGAACCGCAAGACAGTATTTATGAAGAAGTAGATGCTCTATTTCTTGATATTGATAATGATGATGATCAAGATTTGATTATTGCCACCGGCGGAAACGAGTACCAACTCACTTCAGAGTTTTCAACTGTATTAACCTATATCAATCAAAACGGTTTGCTTAAAAAATCAAATGCTCATTTCCAAGACATTGCTTTAGTCGCAAGCTGTATTCGCTCGGCAGATATTGATGGTGATGGCTTTCAGGATATTTTTTTAGGTGGACGAGCCGTACCGAGAACTTATGGCAACATCCCCAACTCCTACATTTTAATCAACAATGGCAAAGGAAATTTTGATGATAAAACCAACGATTACTTAGAAAACCCTAAGGTTTTAGGGTTTGTAAAAGATGCGCAATTTTTCGATTGGAATAAAGACGGTCGTGCTGATTTGTTAATTGCCAGCGAATGGGCTGAAATAAAACTGTTGGTCAACACCGATACATCTTATAAAATTAAAAACATCTCTAATCAAAAAGGTTGGTGGAATTCGCTCACCATTGCCGATTTCAATAATGATGATCACCCGGATATTTTTGCCGGAAACTTAGGCTTAAATTCCCGACTAAAGGCAAGCCAGGAAAAACCCATCCGATTATACTTTAATGATTTTGACGGCAACGGACATCAAGAGCAGGTGCTCACTTATTATGTTGGTGGTCGTGAAATTCCCTTTAGCAGTTTAATGGAGCTGCAAAAACAAATTCCCTCTTTAAAGAAAAAATTCATTTATGCTAAAGACTTTGCTCAAGCCTCCCTCACTGATTTATTTGGAAAAGACAAACTTGACAGTTCAGTTATTTTCGAAGCCAACCATTTGGCAAACACCCTTTGGTTGGGGCAAGCTGATGGAAGTTTTATGGAACAAGCTTTACCTAAAGAAATACAATACACCAGTTACTATACCGCCTTAGCCAAAGACGTCAACAACGATGGCTTGTTGGATATGTTACCCGGTGGTAATTACTACGATTGTAATGTACAGATGGGTCGTTATGATGCCGACAATGGTTCTGTTTTAATCAATACCGGCAATACTTTTCAACTTCAAAACCTTCCATCCGCCCCATTGCCTTCTCCGGTCAAGCAAATCAAATCCATTCAATTAGCCGATGGTTTTAGGGGATTGCTGTATGCACAAAATGGAGATTCGTTGAAGATGTTTAAGGTATTGGAATGAAATACTTAAGCTCAACAAAGCTGAGAAAGTCATCACTGTAGTGGCAATTTTTTTTGATGTTTAAATTAAAAAATCTAACAATTCTCAAATAATCAATAAGTTCATACTTCAAAATGCATTCGTATCAACTCCAATATTTTAGTATGAATAGCCTGATTACCAGCAATGATCTGCTGATTATAAATATAGCCATCCTGTCCGGCAAAATCGGTTACATTCCCTCCAGCTTCTTGCACCAACAAGGCTCCGGCAGCTACATCGTAAGGGTGCAAACTATACTCGAAATAGGCATCGTACATACCGGTGGCTACGTGGCATAAATCCAAAGCTGCCGAACCCAACCGGCGCATGCCTAAGGTGTTGTACATAATATACTCAAACACTTTCAAATAGGCTTGGGCTTTGCTAAAATCGTAGTAAGGAAAACCCGTTGCAATAAAAGATTGCTCAAACACGGTATTTTCATTTACCCGAATAGGTATGTTATTTTTAAAAGCTCCTTCACCTTTAATGGCAGTATATAAATGGTTTTGAACACAATCAAATATTAAGCCTAATACAACGGTATCGTGTTGCATTAAAGCTACCGATACGGCATAAGCAGGCACACCTCTTAAAAAATTAGTAGTTCCATCTAAAGGATCAATTACCCAAAGCCATTCTTGTTTTGTCTGTTCAACAGTTTGTTCTTCTGTTAAAAAACCGGCATTATCGATAAGCTCACTTAAGCCGTCTACCAAAATTATTTCTGCCTCACGGTCAACCTCACTAACCAGGTTATTTTTAAATTTTTCTTCTACGGCAAGGGTGTCTTTTTTCAACGCCATTTGTTGTATGTACCTAGCTGCTTGTTGTACAATAGGTTTTGCTTGTTGTAATATACTATCTAAATCCAAGTTTTTTAAATTTAAAGTTATGCGTAAATTGCGCCACTAAGGTATACAAAAGTAAAATGATAGCGATTAGTGAAAAAATGCGGTATAGAATATCTGGATATTTTTGATAAAAAGTAGTTTGATGAAATTCTATGGGAACCTTATATTCTAATATGCCAGCTTCTATATTTGGTAGATGTTTTT
The DNA here is from genome assembly GCA_938023075.1 of uncultured Chitinophagales bacterium. GTDB lineage: Bacteria > Bacteroidota > Bacteroidia > Chitinophagales > JAHDHT01 > CALHDG01. The sequence goes on along the minus strand of CALHDG010000137.1, from coordinate 6,122 downwards.
CAACTGTGCCATAATGATTAACAACCGCAGAAATACCAGAATTAGCTGCTCGAACAACATATCGTCTGTTTTCAATGGCTCTTAATTTCGCAATGTTTAAATGCTGTTGAATTAATGTGGTATGATCAAACCAGCCATCATTAGTTAATATTAAGTTGGCTTTATTTTTTGTGCGATTTTGCATAGCCAAATCTGCTCCAAATACACTTTCGTAACAAATAGCTGTAGGATAAGCCAAATTTTCATTAGCCATCATTGCTTTATCAGGCTTTGAATAATATTTTTTATGAAACGCTTTTTCATTGGTATTCAACAATGGAAAATACTCAATGCCCGGCACCAACCTATTCTTTATGTGATAGTTAACTTCATCTTTTTTACTAACACTCACGGCTGCATTGTATTTTTCGTTTTGATTGTTTGTTAAATACATACCAAAAACAAGTTTCCCATCAACCTTTACATAAGGTTTTAAAAAATCTGCCGGATGTTGAAAGTTAGTATCGATGTTACCTACATATGGAAAAACAGTTTCCGGTAAAGCCATCAATTCAAAAGTTTGATGACCGATAGCATTCAACAATGGCTTAATATAGTCAATTTGGCTTGCAAGATTTTTTTCATTAAAAGCGTTTAGCTTATACTGATAACTATCAATATTCGGTTGAAGAATCACTATGCGTTCATATACCCGTTTTGCTGAAAATTGATTAGATAACAAAAGAATATAAGAAATTCCGATAGGTAATAACCATAAAAATAGGGAAGCCAAACATTCCTTTTTCGCTAGTCTTTTATTGTACCAGTATTTTTTAACGAGTAAAAACATGCCTACATTCAACAACAATATCCACAACGTGCCACCGGCAATACCGGTGTATTCGTACCATTGTATACAAGGTGTAAAAGCTGCCAATCCATTGCCAAGGTTAGTCCAGGGCCAGCCCAAATGCACCTTTATATTATAGTATTCAAAAGCCATAAAATAGGCTATAAACGCCAGGTAACCCACCTCAGTTCCAAAGTGTTTTTTAGTGAGGTGGAAACTGCAAAACACCAAAGTCCACAAGGCGGCTTGTATACCCCAAATGGTAAAAGCACCAAACAAAGAGTACCTCATTAACCAATAAGTAGAACCTCCAATAAAAACAAAAAACACAAGAAAAGCGTATAAGCCAATTACATATGCACTGCTAAGCGTTTTATGCTGAAAAGCATCTTCTACAATTAGAAGCGGAACAAATGCAATACCCAAAAAGATAAGACCAACACTTTGATGCCAACCCGCGCAAAGCAACACCGCACTCAAAATCGATAAAGTGATTAACTTAACATGTTCACTCGCTTTTTGTTTTGGCATATTTCAAAAATAGTATTTTTTAGAGTTCAAATTCTACTATGCGAATGATTAATTTGATAAATAAATAAATAATTTTTTAGAAACGAGACTTTAGGAAATATTTAGAAACGGGCAGCCTGCTATCCGCTCAAATGCCGTTTGCCTCGCTGCAAGCCTATGCTGCAAAACGGCATAACCGCTACTATCAGGGTTATACTTCCAACCGCACTCCGCTTTATAAATGTACTAATTCAACAACACTCACTATAAAGTAGGTGGGTTCAATAACAACTAAAAGTTCATTGTTTATTGTTAACTTCATCATTCAAAAATTGGTGTTCAATATTCGATATTTTTTTGTGCGAAGTGCGTAATTTTGAACCTAAACAGGAACCAGAATAAAAAGCCTCCGCATAGGTACGCAGAGGCTTAAAAATTTTATATGTATTTAATCAATTCTTAACTAATTACTTTTGCTCTTCTAAATGCTGCAATTTTAATAGCTCCAAAACTCATCAAAATCAACGCTAATATCATTAATCCCCATTGAGATAAAGTTGGTATCATTACTATATTGCTAAATTCTGCTCCATCTGCTGCACCATCCCCATTTACACTAAAAGGTAATGGACCAAGCTCACCATCTAAACTAGCATAACAAACTGGCACAGTAGCCGGATCTAACTCGGCGGTATATTGCCCACAAGGAAACGGACCTGGTAAATTATAATTACCCATTGCATCAGTAAAAACAGGAGAACCGGCAACCGGCATACCCGTTGCTACATCAATAATAATAACACTAATTCCACCAAAATCTGAGCCTGGAGGAGGACACATTGCATTGTCGGTAAATACCGTTCCAGTAATTGCATCTTCACAAGTATATATACATAAAGTATTATCAATACAAGTTGCTGTTGGGTCGTAATTATCAGCAGTTGAATCGCCACATGCTGGGGTTACCGGAGTGGAGTTTAAACCACAATCTGTACATACATCACCAGTAGTTAAAATAGTAGTTGCTTCTTCGTTTGCCGTACATGGATCGCCATCATCGCAAGCTCCAATGCTTATGCAAGAAGGATCAATAGCAACTAGATCAGCACAACCTAATGCGGTAACGCAAAGCGCTGGATCCGGAGTATCTCCTGGCGCCGGATTGGGTGCATACTCTACATAACAAGGATTGTCACAATAGGAATCGTAGGTACAAACACTATTGTCAATGCAAGTCGCATCCGGATCGTAGTTAGATGCATCAGGATCATCACAACTTGGTGGAAGTATGGCATCACTAAAACAAGGTACACATACCGTTACGCCATCGCAAGGATCAATACCTTCAACATCGTCAATAGTACAAGGATCGCCATCATCACAAGATTGGAATACTAGCAAAGTCGGATCTCCAGTACAAGGAGCTGCAGGCACGCCAGCACAAGGCACGCAAACCACAGTAGCATCACAGGCATCTACTTCTTCCATATCATTTTCGGTACAAGGGTCACCATCATCGCAAGCTTGAGCTACAGATGGCAAAGTACAGGTTGCTACAGGCGTTCCGGTACAAGGCACACAAACCACCGTATTATCGCAATCTAATACTTCTTCCATATCATTTTCAGTACAAGGATCCATATCATCACAAGCTTGCATAGTGCTTGTACCCATTGTACAATCTACTAAAGTCAAGCATAATGTTTGGTCAGGTGTATCATCCATACCTGGATTCGGATTGTATTCTGTATAGCATGGATCATTACAGTAAGGAACACCCATAGTTGTGCAATTATAATCTCCAGTTACTATAACATCACAAGTAAGACCAGAATCACATCCAACATTAACCAACATAATGTTATCAATAGTAAAGTTAGTCGCATCCGCACTTGCGCCACTGGTTGAGGTAAACAATAATGTATGACTTCCACCATCAGCGTAAGCGGTTAAATCAATAGAGATTGTTTGAATTGTTCCAATAGCATCGCAATTTGCCGGATCTGTATTATATGTCCATTCTGCAACTCCGTCTACTTGTAATTCAATAAAATCTGCAGCATCACCGCAGGCAGAATTTTCAAATGCAAAGGTTAAAGTAGTCATTCCTGCTGGGCAAGGTGGAATTGTAAAATCACCTGATAAAGTACCTGTTTCCGGGGCACCAATGCCTCCAAACCAACCTAACCAAGCTCCCATATTTGGAGCAACTCCATAGTTAATAGAGCCTCCCCCATTTCCACAACTGCCTATATCACACATAACTGTTCCGAAGTTAGTTGATGTTGAAGACCAGGGTGAAGCACCACCTGAGCCAATTCCTTCTAAATCACCATCATTCATTGTGGCATCGATTATTATAGCATCTTCACCTGCAAAGCAACAATCTGGTCCGGCGGCATCGGGTGTAAAAGTTACCGTGTAAGATGCCGTACCACTATCTCCATTATTTACAGGAAACGTTGGGTTACCCGCATCTGGAGTAATAGTTACAAAAGCTTCGCAACCAGCTAATGGTGTTAAAACCGGTTCATTACAAGTACCTTCACCACTAACGGTAACTAAAGTAGTTAAATCCATTGGAGGAGCGGGGTAAACGGTTATAACTAAGGTACCACCATCTAAAGTTGGATTTAGTGGTGTAGTTGCACAGTCAACATTTAAATAATAAGTTTCTGTTTCAATGGCACAATTGGCAGAAGTAAGCACATTGGGTGCAGCTACCGTTGTTCCACCGGCACTTAAATAACCACCGGTACTCCAAGTATAAACTGCATCACTAGCATCGTCTAAAACCAAACCATTATCTTCAGGATCTGGAAATGCAATCGTAGTACTTTCTCCACAAAAATCTTCAGTTATAGCAATAGGTGTAGTAACAGCTGTTGCACACGCAACCTCACAAGGTTGATTTTCGCAAGCATTGGGCAATTCTGTAGGAGAAGGAGCAGAACACTGACTGGCAGTGGCACCAAATAACTGATTTGCCCAATAGTTCATTACGGCTGCTTGATCTTCTGTGAACATAGTCATACAAGCATCATCTGTATAATCCATAAAGTTGGCAATGGCTTGTACACCAGTTCCACAATTACTGCTTACACAGCTATTGGTATTGCAACCGTAAAATGGAGCAGAAATGGGTGGTGTATCATCTACATTAAATGGTCCAGGGCCATTAGGTTCATCACCACAACCACCTTGAAAAGTATGGTATAAACCCAGATAATGCCCAATTTCGTGTATCATAGTTGCCCCCAAACCATAGGTACCATCTGTATCTAAACCACAACCTGCAGAAGGATCTGTTCCACCAAATGCAACATCGCAAGTTGAAACTCCATCGCCGTTTGCAGCTCCTGGTATACCATCGGCAACCCCTAAGCAACCTCCGTTTGTAATAAACATATTTAAAATACCATTCCAACCAGGAGCACCTTGACCACCAGCACCAAAGCCACCAGTAAATATACCAACTGTAATTGGCGGATCGCAAGCGGGATCTAAGCCAGCCGCACCACCTTCTGGTGGAATAGCCAAACAGAAAGAAATACATGTGCCTGTTGAAACAACACTGTTACCTGCACCATCGTCGTAAGCAGCAGGGCAAGCAGCAACCAGACCAGCAGAAGCAGTAGTATTATCACCAAAAGCGGCATTCATTGCATCTAATTGATCTTGTACCTCAGCTAATAAACAATCGCTATCACCACAAGTAACTACGCCAGGTGCAAAGTGAAAAGCAACGGGCACAACAATTGAATTGGTGCCATCGCAAGGTATTTGACCACTTCTTTCCTCTTTTGGTATATTATGAGCTTGATCAAAATATGCACCATATCTCGGGTTACTATCAATACGTTGTTGGAGTGCCTGCATGGTTGTGCAACGCTCGTTGTCATTTTGAGCAGAAGCATCACTTAAGCTGAACAAGGTTATACAAAGAAAAACACTGTAGGAATAAAGAAATTTTAATTGTTTCATAAAATTATTATTATAAAAACACATTCTACTGAATAAAAACTATTTAAAAAAAACTAAATATAGTGAAATATTTATGTAGTAGAATAAAATAAGGGTGAAATGGTAAATAAGTTACACAATAAGAAATAACTTATAAACTCAACAACCACCGTTATGACAACAAAGAATTCACACTGAAAACTTTATGTTAAACCGTCTTGCTGCAAATCTGTGTAGTGAAACGGAGCGGATTGCACAGTATCCCCCTTGTTTGCTAATTGCCTGGGCTTAGACGTGTAGCCAAATTTTTGATTATTAATTTGACAATCAATTTATTAATATATTATATATATAATTTAATTTAAATATTATAAGTGCGGATTTGGTGGTTTAAGAATAAACTAATTTTGGATCGTTTCAATCATCTTAAAATAAAAAAAACCTGCTTAGAAATTAACCTAAGCAGGTTTCAATAAATTTTCTTAAATTTTTATTGCTTCAAAAATTTCTTCGTAAAAATGCCTTCTTGATTGTTTACTAATTGTACCATATAAACACCTGTTTCAAAAGAAGAAACATCTATACTTAAATTAGTTAAAACCTTGTTATCAGAAAGATTGATTTCTTTTAATATTTTACCACTTAAATCAAGTAGCTTTAATGCTCCTTCTGTTTCATCTACAAAATTAATTACAATAGAGTTAGAAGCGATTGTTGGATTGATTTCAAAAATGTAGTCGGCATTCTTTAATCGAGGAGCAGCACCATTAACCAAACAAAAATTATTTGATTGTGAGGCACCAAAACCGCCACCACCACT
>CALHDG010000136.1 GCA_938023075.1 uncultured Chitinophagales bacterium | reverse complement strand
TTAGGGTTTCGCTTGCTTCATACAAAATATTGTTTATGTTGCCATTTACATTTAACGTTGTAGGGCAATTAGTTGGTATGCATCCCACTTCGCTTAAGCTTACCTTATCTAAAATAACATCAACATTTGCTCCTCCTACTAAAAACTCTAAGTTGGCTTGCGTAACTGACGGATTATCCATATTAAAGGTGAAAGAATAACTTTGTGAAGAGGTGCCTAAACTAATATTTTCGAAATGATAACCAGTAAACGGAGCAACCGGCAAGCCTAATTTAATCGTAATATTTCTACTATTTGTAGCAAAAGCATCAAAACTTACTTCATATTGTTTTCCTTGCTCTAAAATAATATTGGCTTGGGCAAAGCCGGCATCCCAAGGGTTATTACCCGGAGTTATTCCACCAATATAAGCAAACCCAAAGCTGGGTGTTGGTGTACAACTCCAGCCAAACCAATCATCTAAATTAGTATCAAATGTTCCATTCTCTATTTGATTGCAATTGCCACCGGTTAAAATTGGTGTTCCCATACAATTACAGTTGCCATCTTCTATATCATTCGTGGTATTGGTATCACCATCATTACAGCTAGTACCTGCTACTGGACAATTAACCGGAGCACCAGCATAGTTGGCTAACAAACGCACATAACGCGCCTGATAATAAATTGCTGGTTCCGTAATTTCCCATGAGCTTTCGGGCCATCCGTCGTTAAAATCTAAGTAACTTTTTTGAGCGGGCTGACCGGCAGGCGGCACAATATTAGTAACCGTAAAATTTTTATTAGCGCCACCAGGCACATAGCCGGGTGCCGGACCATACAAACTGTTTTGCGCGTTATCCCAATTTGTGCCAGGTGCAAACCAATTGTGATAAATTTCGTTGCAAGATTTTTCTGCTCCATAATTCCCCATATTACTTAAGTAAACCAAATTCAATGGATTGACACCGTGAAAATAGTGTAACTGTTCGGCAGCTTTTAAGTTAAAACTGGAATTGCCTACTGGATATACATTACTTGTTGCTGCCATAATATTCAAAATGCCATAACCCGCTTTTGGAATGCTGCTGCCCCAATGGTAAGCACTGGTTGGCATGTATGCCCGGTATAAATCGGCAGTATTAAAACCATAATATCCATAACTTGCATTAGAAGCTGTACCTTCGAAAACCGTAGTAATGGTATTGGCAATACTTTGGTTGGCATTGGGCAATTGAGCATATAACAATACCGCATCGTTTAAAGGTTGCTCATAAACATCCCAATAATAATTAACCGTTTGGTTAGGCGCATCATTATAAATATTATTTACGATGTATTGATTATAAGAGTTGTTGCCCGTTAAAGCATATAAATAAATGGCAGTTCTTATAGCAACTTTTCGTTGAAAAGGGATATCCCAATCAGCATCACCAGATACAATTTCTCCAAGATCGCAAGCTGTATCTAAAGTGTTGTTGTTTAGTTGTGGCAACACGTAATTCCAGGTTGTTACAGCTCTATTGCGTAAAGTTTGGGCATAACTGCTTAAAGCCGGCACTTGTTGCATCACTAAAGCGGCATGCGCAAAAACACCTGCTACTGAAATAGATGCGGATGAACAAGTTGGTCCATAAAAACGCGGGTCAGTATTGACACTTGGCGGCACTAAAACATTCTCGCCATAACCGGTGCTACCCATTTTTATATGGGTAGAACCATCAGTATTGTTCATTTTTAGTAACCAATCCAACTCCCATTTGAGTTCATCCAAAATATCGGGAATGCCATTGCCGGATTCAGGAATGTTAAAATTGTCTCCAAAGGCTTGCGGATTTTCTTCATAAGCACTCAACAAATCGTGCATAGCACCATCGGCAAAAGTAACGTATTTGTTAAAGTCACCTGCGTCGAACCAACCGCCGGTTAAATCTTTTTCGGTTGCTGGATTGTTTTGATCGTGAATGTAACGGCAGTTGGCATCTTGCCCACTATTGCTAAACGCAATCCCATCAGTAAAGCCAGGCTCTGCATAAGGAGCTTGTTTGGCAAAGTTGCATCGGTTGTAAAAAAACATGCGCATGGCGGTAGTAAGCACTGTACTATACACATTTTCATCAATTTCAAATTGATAAGAGCGCACATTGTTATTCACATCATACACATAGTAACTGCCAGGTATAGTTACCGTTGAAAAATCAAACCACCAACCTTTATCGCCTGATTGATCGTGAGTTGCCCCGCTACTCCAAAGCTGTGGACTACCAGAGAATACCACATTACCGGTTTGCCAGTTAAGTATTTGATAGGTGTTTCCTGCGGTAAAGCTTTGCCCACTATTAAATCCAATTTGTGGATTGCTGATCACCGCAACTTTCGAAGCATCAGGCAAATAACCAAATTGATCTACTTTTATAAAATCGGATGTTGGAATGTTAGTTTGTGCAATAAGGCATAGTGCAGATAGGCTTACCCAAAGAGTCGTTAACATTTTTTTCATGCTCTAATATTTAAAGATTTGCAAAAGTTCTTCTATTACATACGTTAAAAGTATGGTTTATGGTTGTGTTTGTCAATGTAGAAAATTTTACTTTATGAAAAATTATGATTGCTAAAAGTCATTCAATTTTATTTAATGATAGCCAATAATGCACAGCAGTTGTAATAATTTATGAGGTTAACTCAAAAAAGTATTCCTACAGTTAACAATCAAAAAAAGCTACCGTTTACTAATTATTTTGAAAGGCAACGAATGCCATTATATTTCGTAAATTTCGACTACTAATACCTAAAAATTATCATAAAACCTTCATTTTGTGATTTTTATCATAAATTTCTGATTAAAAGATAATAAATTTTACCGACAAAGCTAAAAAACTGTAGTTTTATATCGTTCGCTTATTCTTTACATTTGTGTCTTTATACCAATTGCATTAGCCAAACCATCAATTTAAGCGCATATATTTTTTATTAAACATTAAAACAAATACAAAATGAACAGAAAAATTCACTTTTATGGTTTAAAGAATGTCTTAGCCATCACTTTAATTGCAATGGTCTTTAACTCTTTTACAGCCTTTGCACAATTTCCTGACAGAACTGAATGCCCTTACTTCCAGGTGCTAGTACCCGATCCTGCTGGTGTTGAGTTCCCTTTATTGTCTACCAACGTTAAAGCCACTATTAGTGGTGTAATTGCAAACGTTGAAATAGAACAAGTGTATCAAAACTCTGGCGAGGCAACGCTTGATGCAACCTACGTTTTCCCCATGTCGTCAAAAGCGGCGGTGTACAGCATGCAAATGATTTTAGACGAACGGGTAATAGACGCCGAAATCAAAGAAAAGGCAGAGGCTCAACAAATATTTGATGATGCCAATGCTGCCGGGCAAACGGCTACCCTGTTAGAACAAGAACGCCCCAATGTATTCCAAATGAGTTTGGCAAACATACAACCGGGCAACCAGTTACGGGTTAAAATGAAATACACCGAATTGATTGAGCCGGAAAAAGGTATTTATCGATTTGTTGCGCCTACCATAGTTGGTCCGCGTTTTACCAATGGCGCCGAAGAGTGGGTCATTCAATCTACCGAAGAGTTGCTTGATGTTGCCAATACCGATTGGAATATTGATTTAGCGATTAATGCAGGCATGGCAGTATCGGCGCAATGTCCTTCTCATAACACACTCTTTTTCAATAGTGGCGAAACGGCAAGTTGTTCATTACGAACAAACCCGGGTAAAGATTTTATTGTAGAGTATAGCTTAGAAGGTAATAGAATAGAAACCGGTTTATTGTTATATGAAGGAGAAGATGAAAATTTCTTTCTTTCCATGATACAACCACCTAAGTTGGATACCGATTATAAAAGTCCGCCACGCGAGTATGTTTTTATTATGGATATATCGGGCTCTATGACGGGTGAACCCTTACAAGTATCTAAACGAATGATTACCAATTTGATGAATGGTTTAAACCCCGATGATCGATTTAATATTCTCTTTTTTGCGGGCGGTTCTTATGCATTGGCACCTTATTCTATTCCGGCTATAGAGGGTAATAAAAACCATGCCATCGCTATGATCGATCAAGTTCAAGCAGGGGGTGGCACCCAGTTATTGCCAGCGATGGAAAGAGCTTTAGCTTTAGAAGGAACAGATGATTTTTCAAGAACTTTCGTGATTTTAACAGATGGTTACGTTGCCGTTGAAAAACAAGCCTTCGAATTAATACGCGAAAACTTGAATGATGCGAATTTCTTTGCCTTTGGTATTGGCAATTCGGTTAACCGTTACATTATTGATGGCTTAGCTTATGTAGGAGAAGGCGAATCATTTATAGTAACCAATAGTGCTGATGCAGAAGCAACTGCTAATACCTTTAAAGAATATATTGAACGACCAGCCTTAACCAATATTCGGGTAGAATTTTCGGGCATTGATGTATATGATGTAGAGCCGGTTAGTGTGCCTGATGTTTTTGCCGAACGTCCCATCATTATTTATGGTAAATACAATGGAGCAAGCAATGGCAGCATTACCCTTTCTGGCGATCATGCCGAGGGCACCATATATAAAACCTTAAATTTTGCTGATTACGCCACGAATACCGATGAAAATGAGGCCTTAAAATATTTATGGGCGCGTAAAAAAATTCAACTACTGGCAGACTATGGTGTTACCGGCGAAGAAAGCAGCACCGTAAATGTGGAAGAAGCAGTGACCCAATTAGGCTTACAATATAATTTAGTAACAGAATATACTTCATTTATTGCAGTTGATGATGCCGCAGTTGCCGGTATAGATCAAGGTAATAATACAGGACAAGTTTCTGGTGACCTAGGTGGTTTTTCTTCTGGTATATCAGGCGCACCGCCGGCACCAGGCGCACCGCCGGCTCCGTCAGGTCCACCAGGCGCCCCGTCAGGTCCAGTAGGTCCCGGAGGTAATCCAGGTCTTCCAGGCGCGCCCGCTCCCTTGCCTACTCCTTCAACTAACAATACATTTGTAGAAGACAATTTAACTAACCCAGGTGCCCTTAGAGATTGTACGGTTTCAAATGCTGCCAATTATAATCCTAATGCTACCGAAGATGATGGCTCTTGCGAATTTAGAGCAACTGAAAATGACAATAACAACAATACAGAAAATGCACAACTGTTTGCAGCCTATCCTTGGCTAAGTACTTATGTTAATCAAGGCAATTGTGGTGGTGAAAGCATTACAGTTTATGATGCGGGTAGCTATAGCTTTGTTTTAATTGAAGATGAAAACGAAGGCAAACTGTATTTTGAAAACGGCACCTTTTATTGTAATGAAACACCTACCTATTCTTGTGTTGAATTGTATGGCTTAAATAATGTAGCACAAAGCTGGAGATGTGATGGAAATAGTAATCCAACGCCAGCACCTAGCATCAGCGGTTGTATGGATGCTACGGCAACTAATTACAATGCCGCAGCAACTGTTGATGATGGTTCTTGCCAATTTGAAACCGTAAATACCAATGCACAAATGTTTGCAACTTACCCTTGGTTAAGTACATACGTTGATCGAGCAAATTGTGGTGGTGAAAAAATTACGGTTTATGACGGCGGTAGTTACAGTTTTATTCTGATACAAAATGGCGAGGATGGTAAACTGTATTTCGAAAATGGCACCTTCTATTGTAATGAAACTTCTTCCTATTCTTGTGTAGATGCTTATCGTTTAACTAACATTGCCGAATCATGGACTTGTGGTAACAGTCTGGTTACGCCAACACCAACCGTAAGTGGTTGTACCGATGCGAATGCCGACAATTACAATGCTGCGGCAACTACAGATGATGGTTCTTGCCGCTATGAAAATACCGGTACTTGTGGATCAAATACGGGTACATTCTTTTATCAAGAATGTGGAGGCCTTAACTATTATTTTATTCGTTTGGCTGATGGTAGAATTTTTGATCCTTATTTTGCAGAAGGTATTGGTTTTACGCCGCTCGAAGGACAAGAGGTTACCTTTAACTATGTGGCAAATACTACTGTAACTACCCCTTGTTCTGTTTCGCTGGCTCCTATTACTATCACTTGTTTTGAAGAAGTTAGAACACACGTTTTTGATGCGTATAGTTGGTTAAATGATATTGTTGACACTAACAACTGCAATGGCGAAATAGTTCGTGTATATGATTTTGGCAGATATAATTTTATTACGGTAGAAACTGCTACCGGCACCGATTTGTATTATCAAAATGGAACGTATTATTGTACAGGCACTTATTGTTTAAATGCCTATAATTTACCCGATGTAACCTATAGTTGGACATGCGGAGATGGAGCAGCTAAGATGGCAACAACTGAAAACCAAAAAGTAGAGCAGCCATCTTTTACTATGTATCCAAATCCTACTACCAATAAAGTGTTTATTGATTTACCCAATGCGGAAGTTTATCAAATTACGGTAAGCAATATTTCCGGTAAAATAATTAAACAAATAGAGACTAACTTAGGAGAATCACTTACAGAAATGAACGTGAGCGATTTATCGAAAGGCATGTATTTGGTAGAATTGAGGAATGAGCACCATAGCAACATTCAAAAATTAATTGTAGAATAGAAACATTCAAAAAAACACCCATAAAAACACTCGTGATAAAGCCAGGTAACAATTGACTGTTTACCTGGCTTTTTCAATTTTTAGACAAGCCTTTAATTTGTTATTTCATTAACTATTGACAAATAGATGTTTGAACAGAAAAAACTGCTGTTCAGCTATTTTATTTATAGACAAGCCTCAAAAATTGTTATCGCTTTTTACTCACTAAATGGTATACATTTGTCGAAAATTAAAATCACTTTGCGACAACGGTAACTATTTTTTAATCTAAATATATTTTATGAAACGAGAAATACATAACACTAAAAAACATCAAAACAAGCGTGTTTTAAAAACATGGTCAATATCGTTATTGGGTATTTTATTTTTATTAAACTTACCTACTCAAGCTCAAACCTACAATTGTTCTTATGATGATTTTCCATTATATTGGGATTGGATACAAGAAATAATTGCTGATAGCGATGGTTGTACAGTCGCAGAAATTCAGTATTTATTTTCTTCTAATTATATCCAAGTCATTCCAGGAGAATCGGGATCAGTTTTCTGTCCATCTGGTGCAGGAAACAGAATATTTGATTGCCAGGGAAATTTCATTTGTGAATACGGAGGAGATACTCCATTTACTACTTGGTGTGATGAGGAATTGATTAATGCAACCGATGATCGTGAAACCATTTGGAGATACGGAGATGAGACACCCAACATACACAGTATTATACCAATTCAGGCTTGCCCGGGCGAGCGTATAGAATATTATTTAGGAATTGAAAGCCCAGGGGGAACCACATGTGAGCCTGCGGGTCATCATACAGATCTTATTCCACCTACCTATCAGCCGGTTGTTACTGATATAACTCAAGAAAGTGCTTGTTCTATATCCTTTACTTTTCAAGGAGAGGGAAACTTCATTTATTCCATACAAGACCCTGAAGATAGCTCAGCAATTATCGATTGTGTATTTCAGCTATCCTACAAAGAAAGTTGTGATCCAAATTCTTCTTGCAACGTAAGTAATCCACTACAAATTGGATGGATACAAGACTTAATTAATAGTGATGATGGCTGCGGTGTAGGAGCCATTCTTCAATTTGAATATGCGGGAGATGTTTATTTTAGGGTAGATCCGGGTAAAGTACAAAATGGTACGCCTTGTCCATCTGAAACCCCATCTAAATTTTATAATTGTGCCGGTGAATTAGTCTGTGAGTTTGGTTTTTTAGATCGTGATGATCCTGCAAGATGTGATGCCGACTTGATAGATGAAGCAAGAAACACTACAATAATATGGAGAAATGAAAATAGCACATTTCAGGAAATTTGTCCCGCTGATGACCCTTTACAGTGGCCATGGATACGAAATTTAATTGAAAATTCGGCTGGCTGTGGCATAGGGGAAATTTACCTGGTTGAAGGAGACAGGAATACTTATATTACTACTTATCCTGGTTACCCACCTGGCCTTCTTTGTCAGCCTGACGGACCGATTTTTACATATACTTGCAATGGTGAATTGGTTTGTATAGACGGCATTAACTCATATTCATTACCAAATAGATGTAGTAACCAATTGTTACCACCAATTAACAGTATAACAAAAATATGGACTTATGGAGATGAGCTGCCGACCTTAAGCTGTCCAGTTGGCGATCCCTTACAATGGGATTTTGTGCAAAATATAATTAATCAAACTAGTGAATACGGCGGATGTGGTGTCAATAGTATACAACAGTTTCAGTACAATGGAAACACCTATATTAAAACTACGCCAGGAGATATTAGCTGTCCGTCAGACATTCCAGTCATTCTTTATAATTGTGAAGGCACCATAGTTTGTAAAACCAGAGCTCTTGCCGTTACGCCAATTAACGAGCATTGTGATGCAGATATTAATGCCGCAGCCTATAATGGCACTACTATATGGAGGTATGATGAAGTGGATAATCCACCGCAAACAAATCTTACCTTATTTGAAGATTTCAGTTGGTTAAACTCACGGGTCAACCCAAACAACTGCAATGGCGAGAGCATTACCGTTTATGATGCCGGTTCATACAATTTCGTACTTATTCAAAATGGCAATGAAGGCAAACTGTATTTTGAAAATGGCAC
>CALHDG010000135.1 GCA_938023075.1 uncultured Chitinophagales bacterium | reverse complement strand
ACAGCAACCGCCCCGCGCTTTAAATTGGTTGAAGACGACTGGCTCAACTTTAGCCGTTTTGGAAACGAATCGTATGCCTTTACACCAACTTTTGGTGACTTAGATAACGATGGCGATATGGATTTACTGGTCGGCGAACGTTTCGGTACACTCTTTTACACTGAAAATATTGCTGGTGCCGGCGAGCCTTTCCGCTTTGGAACAACGCAAGCCAATTGGCAAAACATTAAGGTAGGGCAATTTGCAACGCCTTGCATTTCCGACCTCAATAAAGATAAGAAAGCCGACCTGCTTGTTGGTGAACGGAGTGGTAACATCAACTTTTTCCCTAATCAAGGCAGTAGTACCAATCCTGCATTTCACACTAATCCTAACGAATCACCGAACAACGATTTTCTCGGCAATATCACCACTACCTTAACAGGCGAAGTAATTGGAAGCAGTGCGCCCATTGTGCTCAATTTTGAAAATACAACTTATCTAATCGCCGGTAATGAAGCCGGACAAGTACAGCTCTACACCGTAAACCAAAATGATCTCTCGGCTGCCTTCGATCTCAATTTTCTGAAATGGGGCAATATTAATTTGGGCAGAAATGCCAGCCCTGCCATAGACGATTTAAATGGCGATCAACTGCTCGACCTTGCTGTAGGAAATTCCCGGGGTGGCATCGGTTTGTTTACTACTAATTTATACACCAATGGGCTTTTGCCAACTGCAGAAATAGCAGATAAACCGAACGTTCAACTTTTTCCGAACCCAACCGCAGAAGGTTTAACTATTCAATTACCATCCACTCATTTCCATCAAACCCAAACCACCTATTCCATTTTTAACTCCAACGGGCAAGCTGTAATATCGGGTGCGCTTCAAGATACGCAAGCTACTATTGAACTTCATTTTTTGGTGGTAGGGGTTTATTTTATGGAAATTCAGGTTAAGGAACATAGGGTGATTCGGCGGTTTGTTAAACAATAAATTGGCTTCTTCAAGCCTGACAGGTTTCAAAAGCCTGTCTGGTTGGTTTCTTGCGCATTTCATTTGGAAGTAATTCTGCGTTCTGCCTCTAACAAGGCATTGTATGCATTAACAATTCCGCCACTTACCGAAAGCTGGCTAAACTTGATTTTCTTTCTTTTTTTATTAGTTAAGGTAGGAATCAACACTTTTCTCGGTTTCTTAAATTGAAAGGCACTCGTTTTTAGAATATCAACTAAATCAACAGGTTGAAGGTTGGGATAATATGATAAAACAAGTGCAGCAACACCTGTTACCACAGGGGCAGCCAAACTTGTACCACTGTGTTTGCCATAGTTATTGGTAGAATCAGTAGAAATAATATTTACGCCAGGTGCAAAAAGGTCTACATGCTTTTTTCCATAATTTGAAAAGATGGCAGCTACTTCTTTATCTAACTGCATAGCGGTTGCCCCAACGTTTAACCAATTGCTTGCCTCCGATTGATCTAAATATCGTCCACTCGGATATCTTTCTGAGGCATCAATATTATCGCCAGAGTTTCCAGAAGCGTGTACAATCAACACTCCTTTTTGACTGGCATACTTTACGGCATCGTCTACCCATTTTTTTTCTGGTGAAAAATCTTTTCCAAAACTCATATTGATAATATCCGCACCATTGTCAACAGCATAGTAAATGCTTAGTGCCACATCTTTGTCTCGTTCATCCCCTTTGGGTATAGCTCTTATACACATAATTTTCACATTGGTCGCAATGCCATCAATGCCAATATCATTGTCTCTAATTGCGGCAATAACCCCTGCAGAGGAAGTGCCGTGGTTCGATCGTGGTCCAATTACATCGGGATTTCCATAGTTTTTATCCCTTATATTTTTTGGATCATCTCCAATAATTTCTCTAGGATTAAAATCAACATTGAGCATATACTTTAAATATTCATCACTTCTGCTGATCATATTTTTTAAGCCTTCCTCGGTAAACCCCATTCCATAACGTTCTGCTAGAAAGTTTTTTGATGCAAGTACTTTTTCATCTGTAGAATCCACTTGTTTTAAATCAGCGGCAGAACTAATATGGATACCAAGCTTTTCTTGAATTACTGACTTGGCTTTGATGTACATCTTTTGAAATTTATCAATGTTGGCTCTATCTTGTTTTCGATTTGCCAATTCTTTACTCAGCCTGTTTTTAGCGGCTTGCAGATGTGGATTTTTTGAATCATTTTCTTTAACAAATATCGTGTACTCTAAGTTTTCATATTTAATATTTTCTCCTTTAGCGTTACCTAAAAAATTCCAGCCATGCATATCGTCAACATACCCATTGTTATCATCATCAATTCCGTTAGCTGGCACCTCATCTTCATTAAGCCAAATTTTACCTTTTAAGTCTTCGTGTTCTATATCTACACCACTATCAATTACGGCTACTATTACTGTTTTTCCTGTTCTATCTTTGCTATCAATAAATTTGTAAGCTTTATTGATACTTGCACCGGTTATGTTGGTAGTTTCATAATCTTTATTATACCAATTTAAATATTTTGAGTCAAGTTCAGAAGTAGAAGATACCTGAGCATTTATTAAACTAAGATGAAGAAAACTGGTAAGAAGTGCAATTGCTTTTGTTATTTGTTTCATAAAATATTAATGCGTTTCATTAATTAAATTTCAAATTGTTGTTTCAAATATACTAAATTATCTGTAAAACATTTTTTTAATAGGAAGTTTGTATTTATAAACATCATCCATTTTCCAAAATTCTATTGAAGACTACGCAGTCAAAAAATCGCGCAGTAAACAATGAAACTGATGCACCCCTTTTTCTTTACTTGGTGAAAAACGACCATTTTGATAGAAACGGGATTGTAAACCCTTTTGAACGGCTTCTACCACAAACTCGTCTTCACGCTCAACTTTATCGGTTAAGGCGGCGGCTTTCGTTTCTTTAAAAATGGCTTCATCATATAAATAACAATAAAACGACACTCTGGTTAAATTAGGTTGTACCGGACGAACTACATTAACCGATAAACCCCAGGGGTAAAAATTAAGCATCATATTAGGAAAAATCCAAAAGTAAAAAGCCGTAACATGTTGTCCATATTCAGGATGCGATTGGGGTAAGTTAAAATGATGATCGCCTCCATTACCGTAGCCAATTTGTAAATTCATATGCTCGTAACAAAGGGTTTCATACTTCCCATAGTCCAAAATTTTATTGAGTTCCTGATGTACGAAAGGAATATGAAAGCCTTCCAAATAATTATCGCAATACAAAGCCCAATGTGCGTGCACTAAATAATCTTGAGAAAATTCTGGTGCAAAACGGAATTCCCTGATTGGTAAAAAACCGACTTTTTCATCCAAATGTGCAGTAATGCCTTCAAAATTAACGGTTGGCTGCAAACTTGTAAATAAAAATTGATTCCACTGTTTTAAGGGCAGTCGATGCAAATGATCGCAGGGGCGGGGAAAGTTTTCCGCAGCCTGAAATTCGGGCATAAATTCCATTTCACCATTTAAATTAAACCGTCTTCCATGATAACCGCATACAATTTTATTTTCTTTGGTAGGATAATGAACCAACAAATATCCTCGGTGGGTGCAAACGTTAGTCATACAAGTTATCGTGTCGTCAGCTTGTTTGGTCAGCAGCAATGGCTCCTCTAAAAATTTATCGTAATAAGTAACTGGCTGTACATTTTGACCGCCACCAAAAAATTGATTCACATCACCCAACCAGCCCCACGTAGTTGCGAAAACTTTTTCTTTTAAAGCCTCCCAAACTTTTGCATTGCTATAAAATCCAGCATTTAAAGTAGCAGACTGTTCAATGTTGTTTGCTAATTGATCGTACCAATTTGTAGCCATTATTTTTGTTTATGGTGCAAGATATTAAATATGAATCGATCATAAAAAATTTTGTGTTTAGGAATGGGTAAAAACGAGTTTAAAGGCTGGCTTTGCAATGTTGCGGTAAATTTGTTAATTAGCTTCGAGTTAGCCCCACTAAGTCCGCTGTTTTCTGCTGGTCTATCAAAAAAAAATGCTTTATTATAGATGGTAAATTTATTTTCTTATCATTTCAATAAACCGATTTTAAGAACCAATATATGGAGCTGTTGTTTTGGCGACAAATTTTTTCGAAAAAAAAATCTTTCTTTGAAGGCAACTCTTTTTGATTAATTACATATAACTTAGTAGAAGCCTTTTATAAGCCTTCAAAATGATTGACAAAGAAATTATAAATCAGGTTAAAAGAAATGACCGTAAAGCTCAAGAACAATTGTATGCGACATACAAAACAACTTGGTTTATGATTTGTTTGAGATATCATAAAAACAGAGCAGATGCTTTAGATGCCTTACAGAATGCTTTGGTTAATATTTATACCAAAATTAACCAATTTAATGGAGAAAAAGGGTCTTTTAAAGCTTGGTCTTCGCGTATTGTAATTAATGAAAATCTAATGTTATTAAGAAAGAAAGTAGCTTCGTTTGAAGTGCAAAATTTACCTGAAGGATTTGAAATGAAAGATCAACAAGAAACACCTTTAGACAAATTATCTGCGAAAGAATTAACCACGTTAATTCAAAAACTACCGGATGGCTACAGAACAGTATTTAATTTATATGTTATGGAAGGTAAAAGCCATGC
This sequence comes from uncultured Chitinophagales bacterium, assembly GCA_938023075.1. GTDB lineage: Bacteria > Bacteroidota > Bacteroidia > Chitinophagales > JAHDHT01 > CALHDG01. Next base: position 3,140 of record CALHDG010000135.1, on the reverse strand, counting down.
TGAAATTGCAACCTTACTTAATATTAATGAGGGTACCTCTAAATCACAATTATCAAAAGCAAGAAAGTTTTTACAACAAAGAATTGAATTATCACTTTTTGTAGATTAATTAAATTAATAAAATTATGATATATAGCAATTGTAACAAGTCAATTATGTATTAAGTCCTAATGAAAAATTCAGATAATAAATATAATGAACTAGATAAGTTTTTTCAGGATAGACTTAGTGAAGATATTTCCATATGCGACGGTTGGAATGTTCCAGCTAGTAATGTTTTGGATGATGCAATAGATATAGTAAATAATAACCGATCAAAAGGGGAAAAAAGAAATTTACTCTTTTTACTGTTGCTTTTATCATTAGGCTTAATGTTTATGGTGATAAGAAATTCAGTTAACATCTATCGTATTCAGCATCAAATATCACTTAACTCCGAAAAACAATCTGTCGTCAATTCAGATAACCGCATAATTACTGTAAAAAAGAAAATAAATCAATCACAGAAAAATACTACCACCAAGCAAACAGAAATAAATACTATCATAAATAATCAAGTAACATCTACAACAATATCTAAAGCATTAACGGATAGAGAGGATACTAAATTTGAACAAACTAAAACTTCGGAAAATATTTCGAAAACTACTATAAAATCAACATCTAGTAAACAAAATCAATCACTTAATACGTTAGCAGAAAAGAGTAGTTCAACTAAAATTGCAAATACCAGAAATGTAAAAAAGACGGTTTCAATACAACCAATCAATTCAAATTCTGAAGTTATTGACCATAAAAAGATTATAAGTTTAAGTTATAATCCACCCCAAATACAAACTCAGCATATAAATAATACTAAATCTAATATTGGCTTGTCTATTCTTCCTGGCAGGTTAAATTTTTCTTCAGTTTCCAATTTGCCTACAATAGATAATAAATTAGAAAGCATCAATAATTTTCAATTGCTTTCCCATCAAAAACAGATACTACCTACAGATATTTTAGGTCGGGAGCAAGCAAAAATTTGGACAGTTTATGCTTTCTCAGGAATCAACTTATTAAAACAGCGCATGACAAATATACCCTCAGACTCTAGTTTTGTGCTTGGAGAATATGATAAAAAATGCTTGGGTTTTGAAAGTGGCGTTGGTGTAGAATATCAATTTGCTCCCCGTCTCAATCTTAATCTCACCTTAGGTTATTCTAAAATAAACAATAGAAGCGTCTTTTCAGATCAAATTAATTATAATGCTGCTAATGAAACGGTACAACCGGATGGAACTATTTTATATAATGAAGATTTTCCTATTCAAACAACGGTAGAAGCTTATAATCGCTCCTATCAATTTGAAGTGCATGATAATGATATTATGCAAGTGGATAACGTAACTCGTATTAATCAAAGTAGTCAAAATTTTTTAACATCATTAGCTCTAGAGTATAGCTTATTATCTAAAAACAAGTTTAATGTTAAAATTGGTCTTGGAGCAGGTGTTAGCTATTCTAAAAAATTTATTCAGCGTTTAGACGTCAACATTTCAAGTAACATTAATCCACTTTATGATGATAGCTTTGCTCCAACAGTCTCTACTGATGTGATAAATCGATTATTGTCGTCTGGTTTGAGTTCTACTTCAATTAACTATCAAATTTCTCCAAAAATAAGTTTGGGTTTACATATTGACTATTTCGTCAATTTAAGTTCATTACGAAAAATAAACGAAGTAAATAACTCTAAAACTTTTAATCAGGGTTTCCGCACTTTCTTAACAACAGGCTACAGGTTTTAAATTTCAGTTCTTTTTTATATTGCTATCTTAATTTTACTTATTTTATTAAATAGTAAATACTTCATAATTTTAATAAAAATTAAAAATTCAGGCAACCTTGATAGTTCTATTTGCATATTAATATTGTAAGCATTAATGAGAAAATAAATGTTTAAATTTAAGTAAAAAGGTTTTTCGATATACTCAGCAAACAACACAGGCTTAGTGAAGCTACAACGAGTATTTAATGAAGTAAGTCGGAAAATTTTATAGGTGATAATGGATAGCTATTTTTGAAATATTTCTAAGATAGTGCTTCACCAAAACTTTTATTTGGGCATTGTAGTCCTGAAAAATTCCCCCAGAAACTATATGATAATTTTTTAATCAGTAAAAAGAAATTTAATTTTTTATGAAAACGCGTATTTCACATTTATATAGTGCCAATAATCAAAAATACCCAACATGTATTAGCTCAAAAATTAATTGTAAATGGCTGGCTCCTTTATTAGTTATCTTGTTCACAATATCTCATTCAGTTCTTCTAGCTAATTGTACAGGAGAAATTCTTGGTTTAAGAATTATACCTAATAATGGAGATGGGAGTGAATATGTTGAAGTAAAAGATGGCGATACTTTTTGTAGCGCTGATTTTAAAAACAGGATTAAAATTACGGCTGATGTTAAAGGTCATCACCAAAGTTTGGTTTACAAAATAACTGGCTCTACCTTCAGAAAAAATATAGAAAATTATGTTCCGTACGACTCCCATCAATTTTCATCTAATTCTGGCACTTATACGGTTAGTGCCAAACTTTTTAGTAATAACTACGGATATGGATTTTTATGTGATATAGAAACTATTACTTTTACTATAGAAGATTGTACCTCTTCTTGCACCGCCCAAGCTGCAACAATAACCGGCGGACCTTTTAGTTTTTGTGTGGATGATGGTATGGAAGATTTTGTATCAGGAATAGGTGTTGAAGGCGGAGCAGGAGCCAATTCAGCATGGGTCATTACCGATGAAGAATTAAATATATTAGGTTTACCACCAATGCCGGGAGTGGTTAACTTCGACGTGGCAGGCTTTGGTACTTGTTTAATATGGTATTTAAGTTATGATGACGTTCAAGGCGCCGAAGTAGGATTAAATGCAGCCGACTTAAGCGGATGTTATGAACTATCTAATCCAATTGAAGTAGTACGGGAAGATTGTGCTTCTTCTTGCACCGCCCAAGCCGCAACAATAACCGGCGGACCTTTTAGTTTTTGTGTGGATGATGGTATGGAAGATTTTGTATCAGGAATAGGTGTTGAAGGCGGAGCAGGAGCCAATTCAGCATGGGTCATTACCGATGAAGAATTAAA
>CALHDG010000134.1 GCA_938023075.1 uncultured Chitinophagales bacterium | reverse complement strand
TTGGCGATCTGCTCATTCAGCTTTGTCAACTTAGTGTCGTCTTTCTCTCGTTTAATAGCTTCCCGTTCAATTTCCAACTGCATAATTTTACGATTCAGTTCGTCTAACTCTTGTGGCAAGCTGTCAATTTCCAATCGCAATTTCGCTGCCGATTCATCAATTAAATCAATGGCTTTGTCGGGCAAAAAACGGTCGGTAATATAACGGCTGCTCAACTCCACCGAAGCAATAATCGCCTCATCTTTAATGCGTACTTTATGATGCGTTTCATAGCGTTCTTTCAAACCCCGCAATATCGAAATGGCATCTTCCACCTGCGGTTCATCCACTATTATTTTTTGAAAACGACGTTCCAAAGCTTTGTCTTTTTCAAAATATTTTTGATACTCATTAAGTGTTGTCGCACCAACTGTTCGCAACTCGCCACGCGCCAAAGCCGGTTTTAATAAGTTGGCGGCATCCAAAGCGCCTTCCGTTTTTCCGGCACCTACCAAAGTATGAATTTCGTCAATAAACAGAATGATACTTCCATCCGCATTTTTAATTTCTTTAATCACTGCCTTTAGGCGTTCTTCAAACTCGCCTCTGTATTTTGCGCCTGCCATCATCGCCCCCATATCTAAACTAAACAAGGTTTTTTGTTTCAGATTTTCAGGCACATCGCCATTTACAATTCTATGAGCGATACCTTCGGCAATAGCGGTTTTACCCACGCCCGGCTCACCCACCAACACCGGATTATTTTTCGTCCGCCGAGATAAAATATGTAAAATTCTTCTAATCTCTTCATCGCGACCAATCACCGGGTCCAACTTTCCATTGGCAGCCAACTCATTTAAGTTGATGGCATATTTGCTCAATGCATTGTAAGTGCCCTCCGCATTTTGGTCGTTAACGGTGCTGCCCTGCCGCAATTGTTCTATCGCTTTTTGCAAACCTTTTTCCGTTAAGCCCGCATCTTTTAAAATAGAACTGACTTTGCTTTTCACCTTCAACAAAGCCCACAACAAATGTTCGAGCGACACAAATTCGTCTTTCATTTTGGTCGCCCTGCTTTGCGCTTCCAACATCACCTGATTGGCATCACGGCTTAAATGCTGTCCATTTTGCCCGCTCACTTTGGGGTAGCTTTTTATCAACTCCGCCACTTTATCTTTTACCTGCCCTTCATGTACATTCAGTTTTTTAAACAGATAAGCCACCGTATTTTCATCAACCGCCAAAAGGGCTTGCATCAAATGCCCCACATCAATTGCCTGATGCGACTGATTAAAAGCATCTTGCTGCGCCTGCTGCACCGCCTCTTGCGATTTTATCGTAAATTTATTGATGTTCATTTTTTCTTCTTTTCTTTTGGTAAGATAGTTCAACTATCATTCCCAAGCCGGTTTTTCTGAAAAAATGGCAGTTTCAACAGAGGAATTTAGACAAAATGTCATTTTTTAGTATATGTAAATTCACCAATCAGAAATTTTGTCGCTTCAAGAAATCGGCTATTTCTTTTGTGTGGAATAAAGATTTGAAGCAAAAGCTCAGTGCTTCGTGGAGACTCCCGTCCCGCTGTCCGCTATATCTTTTTTGCCAGGCTGCAAATGCTCCGCGACACAAAAAAGGATGCCGCTCCCATCGGGGCTATTTTAGAGGCTTCGGTTTTTTTGTGGGAGGGTTTTTTGTGAGCGTTCCGCTCAATAATTTCAGTAGACAATGAGAATTAGAGTAGTAGCTTTCTTTCGTTTCTTATTTATCAATTGGTATTGGGTTGATTAATTAATAATTTCAATTCTTCTTTACTTGGTAAAACAGTTTGATATTTACTTGCAAATATTTGCTCATTATTTTTTGGTAGAGTGTATTCCACCACAGAGTTACTTTTGTCTCTACATAGTACAATTCCAACAGTATTGTTTTCATCGTCTAACTTTATCTCTCTGTCATAATAATTCACATACATTTGCATTTGCCCAAGGTCTTCGTGGGTCAATTCACCAATTTTCAAATCAATCAACACAAAGCATCTCAAAATACGGTTGTAAAAAACCAAGTCAATTCTGAAATGCTTTTCATCAAAAGATATTCGCTTTTGTCTTCCTACAAAGGTAAAACCGTTTCCAAGCTCCAATAAAAAGTGTTCTAATTTATCAATTAACTTTTGTTCTAATTGATTCTCTGAATATTTTGCGTGCTCCGGAAGTCCTATAAATTCAAGAATGTATGGGTCTTTTATCGCATCTTTTGGTTTTTCAAGTACAAGACCATTTTCCGATAGTTCTTTAATTTTGTCTTTATCTCTACTTAAAACAAGCCTTGTGTACAAAGCCGAATCAAATTGGCGACGCAATTCTCTTACACTCCAATTATTTTTATAAGATTCAATTTCATAAAATTTTCGTTCATTTTCATCGTCAATTCTCATAAGTTTTAGGTAATGCGACCAGCTTAAATTGAAAACAGGAGAAAATGTTTCGGAAATTTCACCATCATTAGATTTCGACAACAGTGTTGTCGATTTTCCGTACAGTAGATAAAAAGCCCTCATTCGTTCTAAATTTCTGACTGAAAATCCTTTGCCAAACTCTTTTGTTAAAATTTGAGATAATCCTTTTAAAAGTTGTTTTCCATAATCAGCTCGCTCTTTACCTTGCTGTTCTTCTTCAATAAGTTTTCTGCCTATTTCAAAATAAGTTAGAACCATAGTTTGGTTAACAGAACGGACAATTTGTTGTCTTGCAGATTGTAGTAGTTCTACGATTTGAATATAAAATGTTGTATTTAATGGTTTGTCGGTCATATTATTTGATTTAAAAGTACAATTTTTAAGCAAGATTGCAGCAAGTAGACCCTGTTTATTTTGAACGTGACGATTCAATTAACATTGGAGGAAATCTAAAGTAATAAAATATAAAATTTTATTTGTGGTTGTTTATTACCACAAAATGTAGTAAATTTGTACCACATTAATTTATACAATAACAAATCAAACTTATAACGCATGAAATCTGTAGGACAAATCATTAAACAAAAGAGAATTGAAAAAGAACTGACCCTAAGAGGATTTTGTAAGAAAATAAATTTTGACCCGAGTAATTGGAGTAAGATTGAACGTGGTATGATGGAAAGCCCAAAATCTGAAAAGGTGTTAAGTGAAATTGCAAAGGTGTTAGAATTGAGTTCCGATGAATTTCAGGAAATTAAAGATTTGGCAGCTATTGAATCCATACCAGATGACTTAAAACCTAAACAAGAAATTCTTGAAGCATTGCCGGTGTTTTTTAGAACAGCAAGAGACCTTAAACCTTCGGAAGAACAACTTAAAGAATTGATTAAAATTGTAAAAAAAGGCTGACAACTAGAATGTATGATAAATTTTAAACCTGAATTTCTTAAATGGCCAGACATTTGGAATAAAGTAGAGCAATTCAGAACGCATCATCTCAGAGCAAAGCAAATACCGGTTGATATTGAAGCCCTTAATGAATTTGATTTAGGTTTAGATATAGTCCCCACTTTTGGCTTAAAGCAAGAGGTTGGAGTTGAGGCATTTTTATCCAAAAATTTAAAAGAAATTAGAGTTGACAACGAGTCATTTAACAGTCAAGCCTATGCTAACAGACTTCGTTTTACCTTAGCCGAAGAAATAGGACATTTTGTGTTACATCGACCCATCTATCTTGAGGGAGTAAAATACAATACCGAAGAAGAATTTGTTCAAGATATCTTAAATATGGATGAAGATAATTTAAATTGGATAGAACGTCAGGCACGAGAATTTGCAGGTAGATTACTTGTTCCAATTGATGATTTAGAAAACAAGATAAATGAGCAGAAAGCTCAGATTGAAAGATTTCACGAAAAGTATACTGGTGGCGGAAATGTAACGGATTTGGCTATTGAAGGTGTTTCTAAAATGATATGCGCTTACTTTGGAGTTTCCTGGCAGGTGATTAAAAATAGAGTTAGGTCTGAGAAGTTGTATGATTTGTTTGAAAAT
>CALHDG010000133.1 GCA_938023075.1 uncultured Chitinophagales bacterium | reverse complement strand
AGGCCTAATAGAAATTACAAAAGAGAACCAGATAAATATAGGCAAAGAACAAAACCAAAGCAGTTTGGCAACAGGAGGCTTCTGTTATGAACCCATTTTTAGGATTGTGCTTAACTTAATGACATTGACCGCAAGTCTTTTTGACTTGTGGAACTTAACCGTCAAGTCTTTTTGACTTGCCAGCTAAATTATGCCAATTCATTTTAGGAAGCATAAAGTATCTTAAAGATAAAAATCCGCTTGCAAGATTCTAATTTTCTGTCTTTTAAAACAGCAAGTCGAAAAGACTTGAATTAAAACAACCACAAGTCAAAAAAAGACTTGCGGGAGAGGGGCGTATCAATTATAGTTAACAACCTCGTATAGGTTTTTACGAAATTCTAAATATAAAGCGCAATCAACTATGCCATTATCCGGCTAATATTGCAACTTAATATTTGGAACGCATTTAAAAAGTGATAAAGTTAGAAGTTTAGCCCCGATTGCAGCGGCATCCTTTTTATGTAACGAAGTGGAATAAAAAGATATAGCGTAAAGCGGGGAGCCCGCAGGTAAATTTTTCTGCCGTTTCGCTTCTAAAAAAAACAACTATCTAAACATACGGTTCAACTGGTTAATAACCTGTTCCACCCGCAACTACGTTCAAATATTATTGGCTTCCTGCCTTTCTTTTCTATCAAAAAATGCTTAACTTTAAAAGGTTGACTTTTACCTAAGATTATAATTGTAATTATTTAAAACCATTTATAATATGAAAAATAATAATAACGTATCCAGAAGAAAATTTTTGAACCTTGCTGGTTGTGCCGGAATGGGTTCTTTAACTTTTTTAAACACGCTGCTCAACTTAAAAGCCGTTAATGCTGCTTGCAGTTCAGCTTATAATTTTAATGATTATAAAGCTTTGGTTTGCATTATGCTGCCTGGTGGAAATGATTCATTTAATATGCTGATGCCGACACTTCAAAATACTTATAATGAGTATGCGGCAACAAGAGCCAATTTAGCCATTCCGGCAAATGAAATATTGTCTTTAAATGGAAACGGCTCAGGTTATGGTGTCCATCCCAATATGCCGGAAGTACAAAGTTTGTTTAACCAAAACAAGCTTTCTTTTATAGCCAATGTGGGTACACTAATAGAACCCGGTGTAACTGCAAACAACTACGAGAGTAAATTAAAGCCCAACCATTTATTTTCTCATAACGACCAGATTATGCAATGGCATAATGCTATTTATGATAAAAGGGAAATAAAAGGTTGGGGTGGCAGAATGGCAGATTTAATATATGAAGGAAATACCAATCAAAATGTTTCAATGAATATTTCCTTAAGTGGCAGCAATATTTTTCAATCTGGAGAAAGTGTGGTAGAAATGTCTACCAAAAGATATAGGGCAAGCACTATTAGCCGTTACGAAAATTTTCAAATACGCAACAATTTAATTAATAATATGTTGGAGCAAACACACACCGACATTTTTAAGCAAACCTATAACAACACGATTAAAAAAAGTATTGAAATGGCTGCTGAATTGAATGAAAAAGTATTTGACCATTATACAGAAAACAATTGGTCTTGTAATACGGGTGTCGGTTATTTTGGAGGCAACCTGGAAGGAGTAGCCAAAATCATCAGCAGGCAAAGTCTTTTAGGATTCAACAGACAAATTTTCTTTGTTCAAGCCGACGGTAGTTGGGACACACACGGTGCCGGAACACCTGGCGTAAATACTCATGGCATCTTGTTAGAAGGCTTAAGTAAAGGGCTGCATAGTTTTTATGAATGCTTGGAAACGATAGGGAAGCAAAATGAAGTATTAACCTTTACAATGTCAGAATTTGGCAGAACTTTAACTTCCAATAGCGATGGAACAGACCACGGTTGGGGCGGCAATGTTATGGTAATGGGTGGACCCAATGTAATTAATGGAGGCAATATTTATGGAAACTATCCTTCTTTGGCATTAAATGCACCACAAATTATTAACGAACGAGCCATAGCAATACCCACCACTTCCACCGATGAATATTTTGCGGAAATTGCCCGCTGGTTTGGATTGAGTTATAATGATATTACCGATAGTGTCTGCCCGGGATTAAACAATTTCTACACGCCAAGTGCTCAATTACCCATTGGTTTTGCTCAAATTTAAAATCCAACAAAAAATGAAAAAGATAGTAACAACGATAATAATTATAGGCTTAGTGATGCAATTAAAAAGTCAGTGTTTAGAAGAACGGCACAACACCAACATTACCGATGCTTGGGTAAGTTGTCAAAAAAGTGCAAACCCAAACAATACTTCGGGTAATTCGCATTGGATTTTATATAATTTTGATGCAGTCAAAAACCTGTATGAAAGTATCATCTGGAATATTAACCATCCTGATTATTTGGCTTATGGAGCAAAAAGAATACGAATAGATTATTCGCTCAATAAAACGAATTGGACTTATTGGGGAGAACTCAACTTAGCCCAAGCCACCGCAAGGAGCGATTACATTGGTGAATCCGGTCCAGATTTTAATGGCTTAGCTGCTAAGCATGTATTAATTACCGTTTTAGAAAGTTATGGCGATTTAAGTTGTGCTGGTTTCAGTGAACTTAAAATAGTTACCGATGATTCTTATTGTCCTAACGAAGTTATTTTAGACTTAAATGACGACATTTCTGGTGTTGTCAACTATCAGGCATCTTCGCAAATTATTGTTAACAATACTATTTTTAGTAACGCTAATGTTACCCTCGTTGCAAGTGATAGGATTCAATTTATGCAAGGCTTTACTTTGGAGTTGGGTGCAGAGTTGCAGGCTTATATTGGAGGTTGCGGGGATTAGGGAATTCAGTTGTTTATAGCTTTCTTTTTTTGTTGAACCTTCGGATAAAAATCAAATTCATCAAAAGGAACAATTTTACTTTGCATAGTGTTTTTTTTATCAAAGTGCCTTAAAATTTTCAGAGTAGTACTTATATAATTATTGATGCTTTAAAAGAAGTCATTCTTTGGGTATTTAAAGTGATAAATTTTTAATTAGTGAATTTGAATCAACCAACCCCGTCTAACATTTATGGTCACTTCATGATGGGTTAATCTGTATATTTTTGTTCAAAACCTATTGCCAAGCCGGGTAAATCAGCTATATTGTAGTAGTGACTAACGAAGTTTTATGTTGTACATAAAGTACGACGATTCGTGTGATTAATTCAATTATCCAATCTACAGTTCTAAATGCGTTTAATTACTTAATCCCGTTTATGGCTTGCCTCCATGCTCTCAAGCACAAATCGATTATGATTCGATTTATGCTTGATATGTTGGATTTACCTATTGTAAAATTATTAAAAACAAATTATTCAAACTACTTAACAACTTTAAACGATTGTTGATTAATGCCATCATCCACTAAAACCATGTATGCACCGCTGTTTAGAGTGCTTACATCAAAGTTAATTGATTTATGACCTATACCATCAACTTCGGTATGATAGATAACTCTTCCGCTAACATCCATAATTTTTACATTGGTTTGGTTAGTTGTATTCAATTCAAATTCAACATTCAAATAATTTTTCATTGGAGAAGGAAATGCTTTTAAGGCAAATTTTTCTACATTATGCTCAGCAATATCATCGCTATCCTCTGGATTGGTTTTACAACCAGTAGTAGTTAAAGACCTTAAAGGAGTCATAAAGCCAGTTGAAGGGGCAGAATCACATGATTCATAATCATAACAGACTAATTGAATACGCCATTGATAGTTAGAGCAAGGCTCTAAACCATACAACAATACCAGCGGATGGACAGTGCAGTAGCTATTCCAAGATGTCTCACCTAACTTTCTATAAAGAACTCTATAAGTTGCATCTACTGCAATATCCCAATGTATTATAGAAGAATTACTAATGGTGGATATTTCCCAAGCCTCAATTGCAGTATTGTTACTGGTACAATTTCCGGTAGTATTTATTGTTTTAAGGTTACTACAGGTAGAAGTTCCTTCACAACAAACTTTTACCAGATATTCACTTTCTGGATCTAAGCCTGTTAAAATAGCTAGTTCACTAGTGCTACTATTTGTGGTAGTCCATAAATTATCTGTTGGCTTTTTAAATTGGATATCGTATTCAGCAGCAGAATCAGATTCCGTCCACGAAAGGGTAGCTCTTTGGGTTTTTACATTGCTAATTGATAAATCTGCTGGAGTTACGCAACCAAATCCTTCAACATTTAAAACTAACTCATCTTCCCCTGTATTACCTAAATCATCAGTTGCAATTACTTTTATTATATAAACGCCAGGTATATTAGTTGGTGGATTGACCTGAGCTGGATTAGTAGATGAAGAACTAATTACCGTACCTCCAATCTTAAATTGTATTTGATTTATACTTGAAGATGGAAACAAAGCTATTGCATCTAAGGTAATCAAGTCGTTTCGCAGGCAAGTAATAGTATCCTGTTCCGGTATAAAATTAACTATAGGCGAAGCTTGTGCAGTAGAATAAGTAACCGTTAAAACCGGTGCTTTAATAGAATCACCATCCATGGTTTCAGAAACTCGATACCCACTCCCTTCAAATATAAAAGTCATTGGGCTTGCTACATCCCAATCTGAACGGTTTACTAACGATTGAACAATGTTTTTTAAATTGGGAGTGGTTTGTGCGCTACCTGATGACCCCACTTGAGCCCATGGATTAACCGTCCACTGTACAGAAGCAGTTTTTGGGCGATTTGATATGTTATTCGATGTAATATAAAATGTTGGCGAATAAGAGTGGTCGTGAGCAAAAATGTCTAAACTTGTAGGGTTTGATTTAACTTCATCTGCTGTAAATTTTATAGTTGCATTTGTAATTATAGCGTTTCGAGGTATATTGATGTTTTGAAATCGTAAACCACAGGTATAACCATTATAACCTATATCTAAATCCCAATTAAACAAATCCATAAATCCATTGCTATATTCTTCTGCATCATCGGTAGTTGATTTTACTTTTGAGGTGTTTGTTAAAGTAGAAGAACTATTAATTATATTAATAGATGACATGTCAATACAAGAAGTTAAACCATTGTTATCTGTTGCAATAATATGCACTACATATTGACCATAACCAGGAGGATTATAATTATATTGGTACGGATAGGTGTTGTCTTGATTAACGAAATTTCCATTTACATAAAATCTTACATTTTGTATGCTGCCATTTGCATCAGTAGCACTTGCATAAAGTGGTATAGCATTCGTATTATACAATATAGTATTATCTGGAGGTGAAATTAAAGTTGCTGTAGGTATATTATTATTTTTTCTATTTTTTATTGTAGTAACATCGCCAGTTGTCCAAACATTTTGATTTGATGGAATATTAAAGCGATTATTAAGGTTAACCTCACTTACTTGAGTTTCATTATCAACCAGTACTGTTCTTATTTCAATGCCATCTAAATCAACAAAAATTAGCTTAAATTGATTATACATACCACTGTTGCGAGTCCATTTTTTGTTATCGTCGCTTGCTCTCAGTGGTGCGCCCCAGCATCCTTCACCTACGTATACTGTACCATTTACATTATCTTGTTTAAAACCTTCATCACAATCGTAACCTCCAGCACAAGGTATTACCGGATGAGTAATTTTAGAGGTATGAGAATCACCTTCTAATACAATATCAAAACTATGTTTGTAAAAAATATCTGCCCAATAAGCATATTGTGAAACCCCTTCTAATTTAGATTTAATGTGAGGTCGCATTGGTCTATGATATTGTGCAAATTTATAAGTAGGATCAACACTGGAATTAGTCAACTGATCAACTAACCAAGTCGTTTGAGCACCATAAGCATTCACGGCTTTTTCTGAATTTAAAGTATATAAGGTAAGTAAATTACCACCAAAAGTATTAGTATAGTATACGTTTGCAGGCGTTCCAAACAAGTTAATTAAAAAATTGTCATTTGATTCGTGGTTCCCCCTTGCCGGTATAATAGGGGTAACTCTATTGGCATTGTCTATGGTATATTGCCAATCGTCAAACCACCATTGCCATTCTTGTGCAGCACCAGTATCGGTCATATCCCCATCAAAAACCACGGCATGTGGTTTTAATTTAGCTACTAACTTATTAGCATTTACACGTACAGACCGGTTAGAACGAGAATCTCCACCAGCAATAATACTTAATCGATCAGTGGGTTGATCAGAAATAGTTTCAAACGAATATACATCTGTTGAACCCTTAGAATCTTTAATTTTGAAGTAATAAACGGTGCCGGGATTAAGGTTTTCCAATCGAACAATGTTGTTTCTCATTTGCGAATTGGTATTGACCGAAGCCGGTGTTGCTGATGCGCTTGTAAGGTTGTTTACAGCCGAATAACCAGTACCATAATACAATTTAGGATTGGTTTCTGTTGTATAACTGCCTGAAAACGAAGTATCGAAAACTATAGTAATACTGGTAGAAGGGCTACCGTTAAAAACAGCTCTTATTTTTGAAGGTACTGCATACGACCCTATACTTATACATACTGTAATGGCTATCGCATACAGGAATTTTATAGAAGTGCCCATAAATTTTTTTGAGATTTGATGAAATCAATTTCTTATACGGGATTCTAAAATTTTAGTTCGATTATTAACTCAATTTATAGCAAAATTAAAAAAATTGATTTTTTCTAATTTATTCTATATTTTTAATCTGTTGATTATCATCAATTTGGAAATAGCACATACTCTACAATAAATGAAAAAGAAAAATCACAATTTTATTAGTATGGTGATCAATAACCTGTACATAAAGCAAATTGAGATCAGCGATTCTCGTTTTAGAATTTATTCGATAGCTGGCATATCAATTTGTTTTCTGGTAATGATAAATTTATAGATGGCGTGCATAGACATTGCTGGTATGAGATAAAAAACGAACCTGACTTTTTCCCATAGTGACTTGAAGGTTTTACATATTTGTTTTGCTTTTTGGAAAATTTTATCCATATGTTGAGCAATTTGATCGATAAGAAATGCTAAAAAGGTGAGTATGGCAAAGTTGGTAGCCAAATACTTTTTGCCATGTCCGTAGTTATGTTCAAGATGATAGCCTTGATTTTTTAAGGTATTGAAGGTTTCATTCTCAATTTTCCATCTTGCCCGAGCAACTTCAACTAATTCTTTTATGTTTGCTTGGGTTATTGAAATATCGGTTATCCAAGTGGAATAAAATGTGCTTTCTTTAGTGTTTATAGAGGTTTCACTGTATTCAAAGTAATTGGTTAACAGTTCTTGATTTTGTCCATTTAAAATCAATCCATTCTTAAACTTTACAGTGCATCGCTTGCCCTTTGTTTGCCAACTAAAGGTTTCCAACTGGTTTTCTTGCTCCAGTTTTTTTGCTTGAATATCTGTAAAGGTTTGCCCTTTAGTGCCAATAATGTATCGAATAGCTTCTTCTGCTAAAGCTCTTATATGAGGGCCATTGGCAAAGAGCGCATCAAAAACACCGATAATTTCTTCATCAGGCAATACTGATCTTATTTGAGGAATGATACGTTTACAAGCATTGAGTTCACAATCGTTTTTCTCACGACCATCTTGTTTAACAATAGCTTCGCAAGCCACCGGAAAAACCGTTGACTGTTTGGGATGAATAGCCACTGCACCAAGCAGTTGATGATAATAAGTTTTTTCTCCATTGCGGTGGTTTTTAACCATACATTGTGGACAACTCTTTTTACCCGAACAATAATACCCTGTTCCATCTACCGATACGGCTGTATATTTACCCAAAACCCAACGTTGTTCAATAACGTTTTCACTTTTAAGATAATCAATAGCGGGTTTAAATAAACATTGTAAGTCTTTGGGTGAGACTTGGTCTATGCTTTCTCGCAAAGCGGTATCTCCTGGTAATTCTGTAACTCCGTAAATGCGTTCAAGGTTTTTTGCCCGAACGTCAAATTGTTCTCTGAAGGTACTTAACGAGCTATCTTTTAAAGAAAACATAGCAAAAGCTAAGCTTAATAAATTGGGCATTGAGTATGTCAAATTATTTCTACGCGTATCCTTTACACGCTCGAAACCTGAACGCATAAGCGCAATCATCTTGTCTATCAAACAGCATTATATTTATTGATGACAAATATAATAATCATAAACTGTATTAAAAAGTTGATTAATCTAAAACGAGAATAGCTGAATTGAGATAATTTGAAACACATTTTTGTTTAATGAGTATATTAAGGTTAAATACTTGATTGCATGTTACAAACAGAAAGCCATTTTTTTAAACAAATCTTATTATGGATACTCCGCCTTTCAGCATTTTTTGTTTTTTTTGGTAGAGGTTGGGAACATTTATTTTGGGATGCTCCTTTTAGAGCCGTTTTGTGGGACCAAACTTTAATGGAAGGTGCAGTAACTTTTCTTACCGGTATGACGTGGAAAGAATATGCCACTTCACCGGTTGTAAATAATATTATTGATGGGTCTATCAAATTAATCGGAATTCTCTACCTGACTTGTTCAATAATAACAATAACGGTTAAACCAAATCATAAAAAATTGGGCAAAATGCTTTTAGTTGGCGCATTTTTTCTAATTATTCTATCTATTCTATTTTACAAAAATAAATTTTACAAATTTGGTCAGTTTATTGAGTACAGTTGTCAAATGTTTTCTCCAATCTTTTTATTTCTTTTTTTATTTTATAAGATGCAACCCAATAGATTTCATTTTCTATTAAAATTAGCCGTTGCGCTTACTTTTATTGGGCACGGTTTATATGCATTAGGCATGTATGTAACCCCTGGCGTTTGGACGGATATGGCAATGAGTTCCCTAAATTTTATTGGTTTATATCCTTCGGAAATTCAAACAGAAAACATCATTTATATAGCTGGTATATTAGATATAATTTTAGCAGTGGGTATTTTTTTTCCGCATAAATGGAGTATTCCTTTTACTACATGGGCAGTAATTTGGGGTTTGTTAACTGCGCTAAGTAGAGTTATTGCCTTTATGAATTTTGATCCAAATTGGCATACCCTTTTTCAATGGCTACCTCAAACCATTATGCGTTTGCCACATGCGCTAATTCCGCTTGCAGCACTTTGGATAACATGTTATTATGCAAAAATCTTATTTTTTAAATCAAATAGAAAAATATTGCTCAACCATTAAAAACACTGCCTTTATCGCCCTAAAAAGGCATTCTAATAAATCATTAAAATGGTTTAAAGTGAATAAATAGTTGAAAACTTAAATTAAACTTTATAAATTTGGGTAGGTCTTTGATGATGAAATCTTTTTTTATCTAAAAAAAACCTATAAAAATTAGTGAAAATAAAAGTTTATAAAATGAACCAATCAATTGTATGCACACTTGCATTATGTTTATTAGTTGCTTTTCAAACCAATGCACAAGATGTAATAGGCGTTTGGAAAACCATAGATGATGATGGAGAAACCATCAAATCGCACATTGAAGTATTTGAAAAAGATGGCAAATATTTTGGCAAAATAGTTAAGTTATTCAGACCGCCTGGCGAAGAGCAAAACCCTAAATGTATTGAATGTACAGATGAGAAAAAAGATCAGCCTATTTTGGGGATGGAAGTTTTGTCTAGTCTGATAAAAAAAGATCAATACTGGCAAGATGGCAAAATTATGGACCCTGAAAATGGTAAGTATTACAAATGCTTTTTAGAGCTAATTGAACCTGACAAACTAAAAGTTAGGGGTTATATGGGCTTTTCTTTAATTGGTAGAACGCAATATTGGTATCGTATCAATTAATTAGCTATTTAACTAAAAAGATAATAAATATATTAAGTCCTGAACATGATATCGTTCGGGATTTTTTTATAGAAGCGGGTTACAAAGCTGAATATGGTGATTAAAGCTAATAACTACACATTTTAAAAAAGAATTGAGATATTTGCAGCTAAATAAAAAAAAGTATGGTTGAAATTGCCAGTATAATTATACTTGGAATATTTGCTCAATGGGTAGCTTGGAGATTTAAAGTGCCAGCTATCTTACCTTTAATATTAACTGGTTTAGCCGTTGGTCCTTTTTCCAGCTTATGGATGGAAGGTGGACAAAAATGGTTAGAACCCATCTATAACGGTGAAAAAGGGTTGTTTCCTGGTGAAAAGTTGTTTCAATTTGTTGAGTTGGCAATTGGCATCATTTTATTTGAAGGCGGTTTAACCTTAAAGCGCGACGAAATAAAGGATGTTGGTCCATCTATTCTAAATTTGATTACTGTTGGTTCATTAATTACTTTTACAGGAGGCACTTTATTGGTACATTTTATATTGGGTTTAAGTTGGGCAATTTCAGCCTTATTTGCAGCACTAATAATTGTAACCGGTCCTACTGTAATTGCGCCTATCCTTCGTAATTTACCCTTAAAGAAAAATGTATCTTCCGTATTAAAATGGGAAGGTATTTTAATTGATCCAATCGGAGCATTAGCAGCCGTTTTTGTGTATGAATTTATTCATTTGCAAATAATTGGAGATGATGGTCATTTTACACAACACGCGCTCATTCAGTTTGTACAAGTAGCTATAGTTGGTACAGCATTAGGCTTTTTGGCAGCCTATACCTTAACGCAACTTTTAAAAAAGGAATTAGTACCTCATTATTTACTTAATGTATTTACGCTTGCCTATGTAATTGCGGTGTTTGTGTTATCTATGACGATAGTTGCAGACTCTGGACTGTTAACCGTAGTAGTAATGGGCTTAATTATGGCAAATATGGATGTACCACACATTAAAGAAATACTCTATTTCAAAGAGTCTATAAGTGTATTGTTGATATCTGTTTTATTTATACTCTTATCTGCCAACATTAATATTGCTGATTTACAATTGTTGTTAGATGTTAAAATTCTCATTGTTTTTTTGTGTGTAATTTTAGTACTGCGCCCGCTTGGTGTGTTTGTCAGCACTTTTAAATCTTCCCTTTCCATTAAAGAAAAAATATTTATTAGTTGGGTAGGTCCGCGTGGAATTGTAGCTGCCGGTATTGCCTCTTTATTTGGGCTTAAACTAACGTATCAAGGTTATGCAGGTGCAGAGTATATTACACCTTTGGTTTTTATGATTGTTTTGGGCACCGTATTGCTAAATGCAACAACTGCTGGTTTACTCGCTAAAATGTTAGGTGTGTTAATTGAAAAGAGCAGCGGCATTTTAATTGTTGGAGCGAATAGGGCAGCCGTTTTATTAGCAGGCTATTTAAAACAAAATGGCAGACAAGTAGCCTTAGTTGATAGCAATCCTGAAAACATCAAACGAGCAAAACAACAGGGCTTAAACGCTTACGAAGCCAACATTTATAACGATGATATTCGAGATAATTTAGAACTAAGCGAAATGGGGTTTTTAATGGCTTTAACAGGCAGTTCAAACGTAAATGCTTATGCTATTCGAAATTTAAAAGATGCCTTTGGTGAAAATGGAGCCTTCCGTTTAATTAATTCCGATGAGTTGGAAAATGATCAAAATAATCCAGAAGTAGGCTTATTCTCTCATACCGACGATTATATCAATTTTAATGAAGTTGCCAGAGATTATCCTGAATTTCACGAAATTGAAATTGAAAACAAAGAGGCTTATTTGAATAAGTTACAAATAATTAACGATACACGCGATTGTATTCCTCTATTCATAAAAAATAAAGACAATAACTTTGTTATTATACCTTCTCATGCCGACAAGTTAGCGGTTGCAGAAGATGATCTATTAGTGTATATGGGTAAAACAATTCCTTCATTAAAAGCATTAGATGAGACACTAAAAGAAGCCTAATATCAACTCATTTTACATTAAAATAGATTGTTTTTTTTCTTATTTGAAGCGAAAGTTTTGATGTATTCAGTAACTTTGGGTTCCGCTTTCCGTTCAAATGTTGCGCAGCGCGGCAAGCCATGCTTCAAGCAACATAACCACTGCAATTCTATTTAAGTGTCTTTCGCGATATTGAATGTTATCTATTTATACATTAAAAATATTTAAATATTCATTATTCGTTAATCGATATCCGTTATTCATTAAATGATCAACCAAAAAATATCGAATATCGAACACCCAATTTTGAATAACGAATTTTTCCATTCGAAAAACAACACTTAGCTGCTAAACAACCCAATACACCTTAGTGCTGTTGGCTTGGAAATCGGGGCTAAACTTCCAACGGTTTGGCTTTTTAAAAAACTTGCAATGGTTTAGTAGTTTCCAAAACAGCATACCCGTTACAGAAATTTTTTGGTAAATAAATAGTTTAACGTAATTTTAATGCCAAAATAACAGCAAAAAATATGTCAATTTTAAAGACTTCAATAATAATAACCCTTGCAATTACTTTGCTTTGCTTAGGTGGGTATGTATCTGCTAAAAACCATATGAAAAGCAACCAGTATGAAAACAAGCATCATTTAAAAAATTTGTCATCAGAATGCGCTCCGGCTTTAGCCCATGCTACCTTAACCGTAAACAACGTAATTGCCCACGTAGGCGCAGGCGGCGAAATATTTTTTGATTCCGATGTAAATTCCGGAGGCTATGAAGTGCCAAAAAACAGCGGCATTTACTCCATTTTTGCGGGCGCCAATTGGATGGGCGCACAAAACGAAGAAGGCAACTTAAAATTAGCTGCTACAACCTATAGAAAAGGTCCTGCAGGAACTGCATTAGATGACTTTTGGCCCGGACCCTTAAATGATGATGGAACAACTACCAAAGACCAATGTGCTCTTTATGATAAAATTTGGTCAATTACCAAAGCTGAAATTGCTGACTTCAAATTGGATATACAAGATGGTACTTTGGATATGGAGTTAAGTGATGATTTTTTAAACTGGGAAGGTCCTTTCGTAGATGAGGATGGAGATGAAGCCTATCAACCGCAAAATGGAGATTATCCAGATATTAGAGGAGATGAAGCCAGATGGTATGTAATTAATGATAAAGGAAATGTGCACACCGCTTCGCAAGGTGAAGCACTTGGTGTGGAGATTGCAACTATGGTTTATGCTTTTAATACCAACGAATTAAATCATTCCACCTTTGTTGAATATACCATAAACAACAAATCTGGAGACAACTATAACAATACCTATTTTGGCACTTGGTTAGACCCAGACTTGGGCGAATTTTCGGATGATTACATTGGTTGTGATACGCTCAGAAACCTGGCGATTTGTTATAATGGTGATGATTTTGATGATCAAGGATCTAATCCTTCAAGCCCTTCTGGCTATGGAGCTAATCCTCCATTTGTAGGTCTTCAAATTATTGATGGTATACAAAACGAAGCGGGTTTAAAACTGGGCATGACCTCTTTTATCTATTATAAAGATGAAGCTTTGGAAGGCGAAACCAATCCTCAAACAGATCCAAAAGCTGCAACTGAATTTTATCAATTTTTGAAAGGTGAATGGAAAGATGGTACACCGCTTAGCTATGGTAGAGAAGGGTTTAACATGGGCAGTCCTGATGTAACCACCTATGCCTATCCTGGTGAACCTTCAAATAGCCAAGGTTGGTCAGAATGTGTAGAAGCCAATGAAGCAGGCGACCGGAAGTTTGTAGTAGCCTCTGGTCCTTTTGAAATGACAGCCGGTAGTGTAAAAAATTTAACACAAGCCGTTATCTGGACGAGACCTGTAGGCGCTTTTGCTGGAGGTTGCCCATCATTTGATGGTATTCAGAAACTGGCGGATTTTGTATTAGATTTCTACGACTCTAATTTAATTGAGGGTGATGGTTCGCCGGTAATTACTATTGATGGACCTTCCGAAATTATCATTCCATTTGGTAGCGAATCGTGGGATTTACCGAATGCGACTGCCTCTGATGGTTTAGATGGAACCTTACCGGTAACAGTAAATATTAGTCAGGTAGATGTAAATACGCCAGGAGAATACTTGGTTACCTATTCTGCTTTTGACAGTGATGGCAATACCACTATAGAAATTTTGACCGTTATTGTAAGTGATGATGTTGCAGTCGACAACCTTATGCAATATCAGATTAAGGTGTATCCTAATCCGGTAATTGATTTTGTTCAATTTAATTTAGAAGGCATTGAAGCAGATGTATTAGAACTGTATACCTTAAATGGACAATTGCTTAATACTTTTAATCTAAACTCCAACCAAATAAATCAAATCAACCTAAAACATTTTGACAGTGGTATGTATGTTTATCAATTACTTAATCAACAACAAGCCATTTTTAATGGGCGATTGGTAAAACAATGATTAGTTTACTCTTAATTCATACTTCATAATTAAAGCATTATGATCGACTACACTTTTTCTAAAACAGATGATGATCTCCGTGCTATTTTAACTTTGCAAAAGGCAAATCTTAAAGTAAATATTAGTCAGCAAGAAGCAAAAGAACAAGGCTTTGTAACTTGTAAACATTCTTTTGAAGTATTAAAACTGATGAACGAACCGCATCCTCATATCATAGCCAAAAATCATAAAGCATTAGCAGGTTATGCCTTAGTAATGTTAAAAGCTCACTCAGATAAAGTACCCGAAATTGTTCCGATGTTTACTCAAATAAATCATTTAAGTTTTAAAGAAAAACTATTAAAAGAAGCTAACTACGTAGTGATGGGGCAAATTTGTGTAGCTAAAAACTTTAGAGGCAAAGGTGTTTTTGCAGGTTTGTATCAAACAATGTTTACTGCTTTACATTCACATTTTAATTATTTAATAACCAGCATTGCTACCGCCAATACACGGTCGGTTAGGGCGCATCAAAAAGTTGGCTTTGAAACCATTGAAACTTTTAAAGATGATTTAGGGGATTGGGTGTTGGTTTTAAAAGAGTTAAGTTAAAGTGTTGTATATTAGCATTTTTAACCATTAAATTATGATGTTATGATTAGAGAAGCCTTAATGGGAGAATTGCAACACGAAGCTGAAAATACCCGCAAATTGTTTGATGCCATTCCAGATGATGTATTATCGTACAAACCGAATGATTTTAATTGGAGCATTGGTGAATTAGCTGCACACACTGCCGAAGTGTACTCTTGGTGGGATAGTACGTTAAATCAAGAAGTACTTGAAATGAGTGAATACAAATACGACAAGGGAGATATTTCTTCTATGCAGTCCATCAAAAAGAAATTAGAAGAAAACATTGCGAACGCTGCCAGGCATTTGCAAAACTATCCAGAAGAAAAATTGATGGAGCATTGGAGTATGCGAAGTAATGGTCACGAATTGATGCCACCAATGCCGAGAGCTCAGGTTATTCGGGGGTTTTTAATGAATCATTTATACCACCACAGAGGCGAATTAATTGCTTATTTAAGAGCCAATGGTAAAAAAGTTCCGGGTTTATACGGTCCATCTTACGAAGAGCAAATGGCAGCACAACAACAAACGTCAGCATAAAATATGAACTAATCGTTTCCTTATCATTATTTGAAAGGAAACGATTTTTTGTACAAAATTTGGGGCGCGCTTTCCCATCAAAACCATGAAAACCATAATTAAAAATGGACGCTTTGTAAATGAAGGCAAAATTATAGAAGGAGATTTGCTGATTAACAAAGCCCGCATTGAAAAAATAGCTCCGCAAATTTATAAACCAAATGTCAATGAGATTGATGCAGAAGGACTATTTGTATTACCGGGTGTAATAGATGATCAGGTACATTTTCGAGAGCCCGGCTTAACTCACAAAGCCAATATATATACAGAATCGAAAGCAGCCGTTGCTGGTGGAACGACTACTTTTATGGAAATGCCCAATACTAAGCCTAGTGCAACTACACAACAATTATTAGAAGAAAAATATCAAATTGCTGCAAAAAATGCTTGGGCAAATTACTCGTTTTATATGGGAGCAGCTAATGATAATTATGACGAAGTGATGCGAACCGATATCCAGAATGTGTGTGGGATTAAAATATTTATGGGCTCTTCAACCGGTAATATGCTGGTTGATAACGATGCGGTTTTAGATAAGATATTTGCCCATGCACCTTGCCTAATTGCGACACACTGCGAAGACGAAAACCGGGTGAGAGCAAGGATGGAGCAATTCCGAAATGAAAAACCACACGCTTCCTTACATCCAATTATTAGAGATGAAACTGCATGTTTTTTATCTTCTTCTAAAGCCATGGCACTTGCACAAAAACACAATACTCGTCTGCACATCTTACACATCTCAACCGGAAAAGAGTTAAGTCTGTTTGATAGCACAAAGCCCTTATCCGAAAAAAGAATTACTAGTGAAGTATGCGTCCACCATTTAAGTTTAAATGATACTTTTTATGAAACCCTGGGTAATCAAATACAATGTAATCCGGCAATTAAATCTGTTCAAGATCAAAAGCAATTATGGCAAGGTTTGTTAAATGATACTTTAGATGTTGTAGCTACCGACCATGCCCCTCATACGGCAGAAGAAAAGTCGAAGCCCTACTTTGAAGCACCATCAGGTTTACCTTTAGTGCAGCATAGTTTGTTATTAATGCTACAACACTGTACCGAAGGAAAAATCAGTTTAGAAAAATTAGTAGAAAAAATGAGCCACGCACCAGCCATTTGTTTTCAAATAAAAGATAGAGGTTTTATACGAGAAGGCTATTTTGCTGACTTAGTTTTGATAAAAAAAGACACATCATACCAAATAAATTCAGAAAATATACTTTATAAATGTGGCTGGTCGCCATTTACTGGCAAAATATTTGATAATAATATAATACGAACCATAGTAAACGGTGTTACAGCTTATAACCATTCCCCACAAGCTTTTTACACTCCAAACGGCTTAAGGCTCGAATTTAACCGATAGATTAACCTTTTAGTATTTAACTTGACGCGCGTAATTTGGTATATCATTCTCTCTGTTAGTTTGCTTTCGTTTGTTGCGAAGGCTCAACCCAATGGTTTATCTATATACCAATTTCCAAAACAAATTCCGCTTTCTTATCAATTAGATATTGAAACAGAACAAGCTAAAATGCCTTATTGTGAACACTCGACACTTAAAAAAAGAGAATTTGACTATTTTACCCATACCATTATTGAAAACAGGATTCATCAAATTAACAAAGGTGAAATTTACTTAGATTGGATTGAAGCAGAACTTTATGTAAAACGCTTGCTCAATCGTTTGCTACCAGATACCCTTAAAAATAAAAAAGAAATCAATATATTTATTAGGAGAGATGCCGATCCAAATGCCTATTCTACCTATGATGCCAGTATTTATATTAATATGGGTTTATTAGCCGATATTAAAAGTGAAGCTGCTTTAGCTTTTGTGTTAAGTCATGAATTAGCCCATTACTTAGGTCAACATCAACTACATAATTTTCAACTTTTTAAACAAAACGAAAAAAAGGAAGAAGGGAAATTTAAAAGGTTGGTACATAATAATAAACTATTAGAATTAGAGGCGGATAGAGTGGCTGCTAAAATTATTCAGAAGGCAGGCTTTAATGTACAAGATGTTTATTCTGTTTTTGATTTAATTTATTCAAGTGAAAATCTTTTTAAAAAAGAAAGGATAGACAATATAAAACAAGTAATTGATCAGTCTGTTAATTCAACCGGTTTTGAAGATAGTGCTGCCTTTAAAAAAATTACGCGATTATCAAAGTACGAAAAAATACATCTACTCCTCAATCAGTTTACTTATGATCGTTGTTTACAAAATGCCTTGCGATATTATGCAACTGATACAAGCATGCAATTTCTACCATATTACATTGTTGAATCAATAAGAAGACATCTACTAATTAATCCAGATGATTTGAATGAAAGTGTTTTTGATAATATAAATCAACATTTAAATAGGGCTGAGCGGGACTACACCAATAAAAATTATCTACAAAATACCTATCATGATTTTGTAAGTTATTTTTCTGATTCCCGGTTTGTTAAAAATATTCCAGATTTATTATTTTCAAAGGCATTATATGCCTATCAAATGAACAAACCGGATGCAGATGATCTCTTTGAAGCCTATTTGCAATTAAAAGCAAGTAAACAATTTACAAACTTAGCAAAATTTTTAATGTTGAATTCTACATACCCCAAGAAGCATTTTCAAAAATCAATAGCTATTTTAGAAAATATAGGTGCTTATAACTTAAGAGAGTCTACTAAACCCTTTCTAGATGTGAGCAAAAGCTTTTCGTTGAATTACCAGTATAACAATAAATTAAAGAAAAATCTTTCTGCAAAATTTCCGAAACAATCTATTTTGTTACAGCAAGATTTAATGAGCAGCAATTACAAAAAGGCAGAAATTTACAGACAACTATCGGTAGCTACTTTGTTGGCACAAAATATTAAAGACTTTAATGAATTATCAGTTCAAGAAATTTTGTTTTTATTGCTTCCAACCGCTTTTACCCTGTTGGAAGAGGAGCAAGTTGGAGAAATTTCATATTTTAAAATAAATGCATTTAAAAAAGATAAAAAACCAAAATTTACCAGTGTTATCAATCCTTTGAGTTGGATAGGAATGGCATTTAGATCTTACCTGTTTGGTTCTGACAAATATTTTTATATCGTTGAGCAAATAAATCTAAATCAGTCAACAGCTACCATATTTTATGAGATGGATACTATAAAGTATAGAATAAAATTACCACATTTGTTAAATACTATGTATGAATCAATAAAAAATGCCGAAAATTGCCATGATAGCCTTGTTGAAAATTAGTACATCAATCAGTATTTTAGTAACACTATTTAGTATGGGTGCGAATGCCCAAACTAAAGGTTTTATAGGTTCAAGAAATGCCCTATCCTTCGATTTTAGCAGTTTAACTCAACAAGAAATCAATCTTCAATACAATGTGCACCTAAAAAAACATCAAGTTTTAACGGTAAATCTTTCGAGGCAAAATATTAGTGACGGGGTTTTGTATAACCAAGAGGGAGACAGTGTGCAAATTAATTTGACACATAACAATAATGGCATTGGTCTTGGTTTTATCATAAACAACAAAAAATTAAAAATGCCTATGCCCATTGGTTTTTACTACGGTTTGTGTTTTCAACGTCATTGGGGAAAATTAAATCAAAGTATTGATGGCTCTATGTTGGATACCTACTTACATCAAAGCTATTTACCTGCCATAATATTAGGCAGAGGTATGGCTATTAGTCCCCGCTTTTATATTGACCTTTCAGTTAATACCGGTATTAAGTTTGGTAAATATTTTTTAAAAGAAGAAGCATCTTATAACATTCCACCATTGGCTATCTATCCGTATAATTTACCTTTTGTTAAACCTAAAATCAATATGACGGAAAGAGATTCAAAAACGTATACCTATCAAACATTTTATGCTATGCCCGGTGTAAAAATGGGGTTTTTATTTTAAAAAAAGTTATACCAATTGACCATAAAATGGTTATTTATCTGCCACCGGATTGTATTTAACTGCTTCAACCGTTCTGTCAATTTTTCGCATTAGTCCGGTTAATACTTTTCCTGGACCCATTTCTGTAAAAGTGCCTGCTCCATCTTTTATCATTTGCTCAATACTTTGCATCCACAATACAGGGGCTGTGAGTTGATTAATCAAATTACTTTTTATGGTTTCGGGCTCCAAAGTTGATAGAGCAGTATAATTTTGATAAATTTGGCAAACCGGTTGCTGTATTTTAGTGTTTTCAATGGCAGTTGTTAACGATACTTTGGCAGATTCCATCAACGGCGAATGAAAGGCACCACCAACGGGTAAAATTAAGGCTCTTTTTGCACCAGCTTCTTTTAAGCTTTCGCAGGCTTTTTCAACGGCTTCAATTTCGCCAGAAATAACAAGTTGCCCCGGGCAGTTGTAGTTTGCCGCTACCACTATGCCGGGCGTTTGTTCGCATATTTGTTCTACCATATTATTTTCTAAAGATAATACCGCTGCCATGGTAGAGGGTTTGGCTTCGCAGGCTTGTTGCATGGCATTGGCTCTTGCGGAAACTATAGTTAATCCATCATTAAAGGAGAGTGCTTTGGCTGCAACTAAGGCAGAAAACTCACCCAAAGAATGCCCGGCAAGCATATGGGGTTGAAAAGCCGGTCCCATAGCTTCAACCATAGCTATGGAATAGATAAATATGGCGGGTTGGGTTACCTTGGTTTGTTTTAAATCGTCGGCACTGCCTTCAAACATAATTTTGGTGATGTCGAAATTTAATATATCGTTGGCTTGCTCAAATAAGGTTTTTATTGAGGAAAATTGCTCGTGTAACTTTTTACCCATTCCAGGGTATTGTGCTCCTTGTCCTGGAAATAAATAAGCTTGTTTCATATTTCTTTTTTATTTTGTGTATGATGTTATGGTATCCGGTGAAGTAGCGAACTTTGTAAACTAGCTTCAATTGCAGCGGTTTTACAGCTATGCAGTATGTTGTATTTTCCTAAAAAAAGTTGACTGTTTTTAATAGGGGTTTCGACATTGATAATAAAATTCATTTTCAATATTTGAGTATATATCGATCTTTTTTTTCCAAAAACAGGAAGCTATAATAGAAGCAACATTGGGGGACGTCGCCCTACTAGCAATATCCGTTAGTGCTAACAAGTATATAATTCGGCAAATTGAATGATTTTATTGTTGTTTGCACTGTTTAATTTCATGCTCAATAGTCAATTAAGCTCGTACTGTTGATTACTATGGTAAACTTAATCCAACACCATCAACTTGACTGATTACTCAGCAAATATATACATTTAAGCGGATGCCTTAAAAAAATCCATTAACAAAACTGAAGCGAAAGAATGATTGTTCTCATTTTTAATTATTTCGAAATTGAATTCTTACCCGGCTTGTTCCACCATTTTGTATACAAATCACTCTTAAACGTTCTGCTTTTGGCAGTGCTACTGTTTTTTACAAGGCATTTTCGTTTCGCCATTTTCCGAGATGACGCCGGTGGGTTTTGGATAGTTTTGGAGTACGTTACACCTAATTTGTCACGCACTCTTATTATTTAATTGCCAAGTCCATATTAAAGATGTTGCAATTTCTTGTATTTTGCATACTTGGATATTGGCATTGAAATTCTCTTTCTATTTTTTGTAATCGCTTTATTATATGG
The DNA here is from genome assembly GCA_938023075.1 of uncultured Chitinophagales bacterium. GTDB lineage: Bacteria > Bacteroidota > Bacteroidia > Chitinophagales > JAHDHT01 > CALHDG01. The sequence continues at coordinate 6,521 of CALHDG010000133.1, read as the reverse complement.
CTCCGTTGGTTTTGGCGGAGGCTCTAGCTATCTCGCCATCTTATCTTTATTTGGTATAGATTATTTACTCTTGCGTTCTACAGCCTTGCTCTGCAATATTACGGTGGTTAGCGGAAGCAGCCTCTTATATTGGCAAAAAGGTTTTTTTAAATGGAAGAAAATTGGAACGACGGTTTTATTAAGCATACCAATGGCATATTTGGGTGGTCGTATGCAAATCGATGAGAAGCTATTTTTTATAGTTTTAGGGTTCGTTTTAATTATTGCGGCTCTATTCATGCTGCTTCAACAAAAAATATATCAAACTAAAACCAACTTCAATTTTTTAAAAATCAGTTATCTATTTAATATGATTATTGGAGGGGCTATTGGTTTCCTTTCAGGATTAATTGGTATTGGCGGAGGCATTTTTTTAGCACCGGTTTTATATTTGTTAAAATGGGATAGTCCAAAAATAATAGCCGCAACTGCCGCATTTTTCATTTTAGTCAATTCAATTGCCGGATTAATTGGACAGCTTGCTAATCCCAATTTTTATTTAGATGTTGCCTTTGTGATTCCCTTAGTTTTAACCGTGTTCATTGGTGGTCAAATTGGTGTTCGGCTTGGTGCCGGACCATTTAAACCTCAATTGATAAAAATACTTACTGCCATTTTAGTTGCTTTTGTCGGCATTAGAATTTTGATAAAATATAGCCTTATAAACTAATTATGAATTTTTATTGGATACATTGTATGGTTAAGTTGGTATCAATTATCTTTAAGCCTTATGGAAATTCAAATAATGGCATTTGGAATAGCCAAAGATATATTAGGTCAACAACAAATTTCTATTGAAGTGGAAGAAAGCAGTACGGTAAAGCAATTGAAAGCGTTATTGTTGAAAAATTATCCTCAATTTATTGAAGTACAATCAATTAAAATAGCGGTTAATGAAGCCTATGCGAATGACCATCTATTACTGCATGCTGATGATGAAATTGTAATTATACCGCCGGTTAGTGGAGGTTAATCTGTTAGAATCTGCTTAATGCAAACTGTTCAATTTGCTCTTTTTTTAAAAGTAAAAAATCCAGATCGCTATAGCCATTTAGTAAACACATTTTTTTGTAAGGATCAATTTCAAAACTGATGTCTTCCAAAAATGCGTTTGAGCTTAAGGTCTCTTTTTCTAAGTCTACTGTAAATTGTGTTGTTGGATTTTCCTCTATGATTTTAAAAAGATTCGACAACTGCGCTTCTGAAACTTGTAAAGGTAGCAAGCCATTGTTTAAGGCATTCCCTCTAAAAATATCGGCGAAAAAACTGCTGATGATCACTCGAAATCCGTAATCATATAATGCCCAAGCAGCGTGCTCTCTACTGCTACCACAACCAAAGTTATTACCGGCAATTAAGATGTTGGCTTCGTGCGCTTGGTTTAGCACAAACGCTTTTTTAGAGCCATCTTCTTCGAAACGCCAATCTCGAAACAAATTATTACCAAAATCTTTTCTATCAGTAGCTTTTAAAAAACGAGCCGGAATAATTTGATCGGTATCAATGTTTTCAATATTTAATGGTAAAGCGGTTGATGTAAAAGTTTGAAATTTATCCATAGTAAGTGTTAGTTTAATTGAGATACATCAATAATTTTCCCTTCAATAGCTGCCGCTGCTGCGGTTAATGGACTTGCCAAAATGGTTCGCGCTCCTTTACCTTGCCTTCCCTCAAAATTACGATTGCTGGTGGAGACACAATATTTACCCGCCGGTATCTTATCTTCATTCATACCCAAACATGCGGAACAACCGGCTTGCCGTATTGGAATATTCGCCGCTTCAAAAACAGCATCAATTTGTTCTTCTTTTATCTGTTGAGCAACTTGTTGCGAACCCGGTACTATCCAAACTTCTACGTTTTTTGCCTTGGTTTTTCCCTTAATGTAGTTTGCCGCAATCCTAAAATCTTCAATTCTTGCATTGGTGCAACTGCCTATAAACACATAATCAATAGCTTTATTCAATAATTGTTGACCGGCTTGTAAACCCATATAATTCAGGGCTTTTTCGTCGGAGGTGTTTTTAATTTTAGGAATCACTTCATTTATTTTTATGCCCATACCCGGATTAGTTCCGTAGGTTAGCATTGGGCTAATATCGCTCGCCTCAAATTCGTATGCTTTATCGAAAATAGCATCTTGATCTGAAAATAACTTAGACCATTGTTGACATTTCATATTGAATTCTTCCCCTTTTGGAGCGAATTCTCTTCCTTGTAAATAAGTAAAGGTAGTTTCATCGGGTGCAATTAACCCCCCTCTCGCCCCCATTTCAATACTCATATTACACACGGTCATTCTGCCTTCCATACTCATCTCTTTAAAAACGGAACCTGCATACTCTATAAAATATCCGGTACCCGCATTCGTACCCAAATGCATCAACAAATATAAAATAACATCTTTTGGAAATACGTTATTTTTCAGTTGTCCATTTACGGTGATGCGCATGGTTTTTGGCTTGGTCAACAACAAAGCTTGTGTTGCTAAAACTTGCGTCACTTGGCTGGTCCCAATGCCAAAAGCGATGTTGCCGAAAGCCCCGTGGGTAGAGGTATGGCTATCCCCACAAACGATGGTCATACCGGGTTGTGTAATACCTAATTCAGGACCAATTACATGTACAATGCCTTGGTATGGATGTCCTAAGCCATACAATTCTATATCGTGCTTCTTACAATTTTCAATTAACTTGTCAACTTGCAAACGGGATAATTGTTCTTGAATAGGCAGGTGTTGGTTTACCGTTGGCACATTGTGATCAGCGGTCGCCACAATACTTGCTATGTTTGCAATGGGTATACCTTTTCGTTCTAATTCGTCAAACGCTTGCGGGCTGGTTACTTCGTGTATAAAGTGTTTATCAATATATAAAATTTGATGGTCGCCATTAATAGTTTCTACAACATGAGCATCCCAAATTTTATCAAATAATGTTTTTTTCATATGAGAATTAAATAATTCATAATTTATTGATTAATAATTATGTTTAAGCCACCTTTTTTACAATGTTTACAATATGATCGTCTTTAATTTCTTTTACTTGATCGGCAATATTTAAAAATTCGGTATATACATGATCTAATTCATCTTTGGTTAATTCTATACCAATGTTTCTTGCTCTATAGGCTAAAGCTGCTCTGCCACTTCTTGCGGTTAATACTATTTTCGAAGTATCTACCCCAACTTCTTTCGGATCAATAATTTCATAGGTACTTCGCTCTTTAATTACCCCATCTTGATGAATGCCAGAACTATGGGCAAATGCATTAGACCCAACAATCGCTTTATTTGCCGCAATTGGCATGCACATCGTTTGCGAAACCAACTGGCTGGTGTGCGCCAATAATTTGGTGTTGATATTGGTATCTACATTTAGGTAAGGATGTTGTTTTAGTATCATCGTTACCTCTTCTAAAGCAGTATTACCGGCTCGTTCACCCATACCATTAATGGTACATTCCACTTGCCGGGCTCCTTCAATTACCCCTTGTATCGAGTTAGCTGTAGCTAAGCCCAAATCGTTATGACAATGGCAACTAATATCTACTTGATCAATACCTCTTACGTTTTCTTTCAGATATTTTATTTTAGCTCCATATTCATTGGGTAAACAATAGCCGGTTGTATCAGGTATATTTAAAACGGTAGCTCCTGCTTTAATTACTGCTTCACAAACTTGAGCTAAGTATTCATTATCTGTTCTTCCTGCATCTTCTGCATAAAATTCTACATCTTCTACAAAAGTCTTCGCATATTTAACCGCCTCAACTGCTCTTTCCAAAATCTTTGCTTTGTTCGATTTAAATTTATGTTTGATGTGTGAATCAGACGTTCCAATACCCGTATGAATTCGTGGAAAATAAGCATACTGTAAGGCTTCACCTGCAACTTTTATATCATTTTTTACCGAACGGGATAATCCACAAACAATTGTATTTTTAATTAATTTAGAAATTTCAACTACTGAACCAAAATCACCCGGACTGGAGACGGGGAAACCTGCCTCAATTATATCCACTTGTAACAATTCAAGTGCCTCAGCTATTTGTAATTTTTGATTCGTGTTTAACTTACAACCCGGTACTTGTTCTCCGTCTCGTAAGGTGGTATCAAAAATTTTTACTTTATCTTTGCGTTTCATACTTCAAAAATGAATATTCGCTAACTGATTCACTTTTAGTTTTTTTAATTTATTTATCTCCCAAATAAAAATATTAGTCAATAAGTAATTGATAATTAATAGTTTATCGGTAGAATTTATACGATGTCAAAACCTAAGAAAGATTTAGTTTGGGAGTTGGTGCATGCTTTAACTAAGGCAGAAAAGCGGCAATTTAAACTATATGCGCAACGTATGGAGCGCAACGAAAACTCAAAGTTTATTGCCTTGTTTAATTTGTTGAATAAATTAGACTGTTATAATGAAGCCAAAATTCTGGAAAAAAAGGTCGTTACAAAAAGTCAGCTAAGCAATGTAAAATCTCATTTGTATAAACAAATATTAGCGAGCTTAAGACTAGGTGCAGCATCCAATAGCATTAAATTACAATTACGCGATCAGGTGGATAGTGCCTTGGTTTTATACAACAAAGGTTTGTATCTGCACGCTTTAAAAATTTTAAACCGGGCAAAAGTATTAGCTTCAGAAAATGAATATTTAACGGTTTTATTTGAAATACTCGATTTTGAAAAAGTGATCGAATCGCAATTTATTACGCGGAGTAAAAGTGATAGAGCCAATGAACTTTGTGAACAATCAAATGAAGTGATTCACAAAATTTCGGTGATTAGTAAACTCAGTAATGCTTCTTTACAATTGTATAATTTTTTATTGCAATATGGCTATGTAAAAAATGAAGCGGAAAAGAAACAGATTGATCAACTGTTTAAAGCGAATGTAAATCCTACAGAGGACTTAAGCGACTTTTCATTTGTAGAAAAATTGTGGTTTTATAAAGCCAACCTTTGGTATTATTTTATTATTCAACATTACGAAAAGGCATATGAGTTTGCCTCGCTTTGGGTAGTGATGTTTGAGGCAAACCCATTAATGAAAATCAATCACCCTATTTTTTATTTGAAAGGCAATCATTATTTGATGGAGGTGTTGTTTTATCAATGGATGCCGGAAAAACACTCTGCCGTATTAGATAATCTGCTACAAAATATTGCCCACGAACATTTAACCTTAAATGGCAATAGCGAAACCCTTGCCTTTTTATATACCCGAAGCAATCAACTCAACGAAGCCATGCTGACTTTTAATTATGAAAAAGGGGCGACATTAATTAAGCGAATTGTAAAAGAATTACCCGAATTTGAAAACCGTTTAGACGAACATCATATCATTTTATTCTACTACAAATTTGGCTGTATTTATTTTGGTTTAGAAGATTACGACAATTGCAACCAATACCTGAACCGCTTAATTAAAGATAAAAACATACGAATTGGTAAAAATTTGATGTGTAATGCGATGTTCCTATCCATATTTTCTCATTATGATAACGATGATTTAGAAGCCTTCGAAAAAGCCTTGAATACTACTTACAAATATTTATCGCAAGCCAACAATTTAAATGAAGTGTATCGAAAGCTGATGCACTTTATCAAAAAAATATCGAAAGCTTATCCGCATGAAATCAGACCGATGTTTGTGCAGTTGCGCGCTGAATTGTTGCCTTATGCTAACCATCCTTACGAGCGGCGTACTTTTTTGTATTTAGATATTATTAGTTGGTTGGATAGTAAGATTGGTGGGGAGCGGATGGTGGCAGTTATGAGAGAAAAGAGGATGAATCATCTTAACCACCAATCTCAAAACCAATAGTAGAAACCCTTCGGGTAAATACTCCTTCTATCACTTCCTCTTTAACCATAGATTGCGCTATTGGATGCTCAAAAACCTGCTTCATATTTTTGATTAAACCAGCAGGTACCTGATTGCCGATAAGGGTTTTCATCAGATCATCTGCTTGATAAGTACTAATGCTCTTTTGCAAATGTGTATTCAATTTAGGGCGATTCAACAAGCGGTTTTGGTTCGTTGAAAATGCTACATCTTGCGCTATGTTTGATAGATTAAGCACATGACAAAGTGCCGTAAATTGATTGTCTGAGCCAACCGCAAGCACCAAGTATTGATGGTCTTTGGTGATAAACGTATCGCCATATGGCGCGATAGACGGATGAGCCGATCCTATTCGTTTCGGGATATTGCCATTCATTAAATAGTTGCTTGCTTGATTGATCAAAGCACTTACGGCTGCTTTCAACATGGAAATTTTAAGATGCGCTCCTTTTCCGGTTGCAGCCTTTTGTAACAAAGCAACTAAAATAGCCTCCCGCATTTGATGATTGCTCAATACATCTACTATGGCAAAAGGTATTTTAATGGGTAAGGTTTCGTTGGTTCCATTCATAAACATAAAACCTGCTTCGGCTTGCAACACGGCATCGTAAGCACCACGATTATCGG
>CALHDG010000132.1 GCA_938023075.1 uncultured Chitinophagales bacterium | reverse complement strand
CTATTCAATAGAGTAGCATCTTTGAAGTATTAAAATCATTTAAAAATATAGAACGATGAAAAAATTTACATTGGTTATTAATCTTATAATATCAATAATTTATTTCCAAGGGCAATATAATTTGTCTATTGCTCAATGTACCAAGCCATTAAATGTGGCTGACTCACTCGAATTTGAAAGAGTTAAAGGAGATTTATATTTTGATCAATACGAATGGAAAGATACTTTAGATGAATGCAGAATTGTCTATATGGGCTTTTGGTTTGATTTTCCTGAAGATTTGAATTTCCCTTTTTTAGAAAAATTGTTTTACGTTCCAGAAGGACCAATTTCTCAATCAATAGAAATTCAGTCATTTCCAAATTTGGAAGAAATTGTTATTGGTGATGCAGTTATAGATAAAGACTTAGTAATTTCTGACTTACCAAAGTTAAAGGAGTTAAGTTTTTCTGGTTCTCGTATTGAGAATCCAGGATCGCTTACTTTACAGAACTTACCTAATCTAAATAATTTTGAAGCACTTGGTTCAAGTAATATAATTAGTGTTCAAGATATTTTTATTGGTGATTTTCCAGGACTAAAGAAAATGTCTTGGAATGGTGAGTTTTTACCTAATGTTTCAAATTTTCCTGCACTTGAAGAATTGGTATTAAATGGAACTTACGATCATTATTCAAACACAAATAGCCACCCAGAAGCTCAATTACATAACTTTAGTAATTTCCCATCATTGAAAAAATTAATTATTTTACGCTTTGAATTTGAAAATTCCATCACCAATTTTAATGAATTGCAAAATTTAGAAGAGATTGAAATACAGTGGAATGTATTAAGTGGCGAAATCCCTAATTTCAATAATCCTATGTTAAAATCGATACGTTTAAACTATAATCAATTAGAAGGAATAATTCCAGATTTTGATACACCTTTATTAGAAGAATTAGAGCTTTTTCAAAATAATTTATCGGGTAGCATCCCCGACTTTGGAAACATTCCATTATTAAGAAAATTGTATTTATCGGGAAATCAACTCACTGGTGTTATCCCTAATTTTGGTAATCTTCCTGTTTTAAACGAATTGTATACTTGCGGAGATAGTAATGAATTTACAGGTCCTGTTCCAGCATTAGAAAATTGTCCACTCTTAGATTTGGATAATATCGATTTTTCATGTGTAGGACCTGCCCCCGAAAATAATGGCAACCTTGTTTCAGAAAGTGATTCATTAGTTTTAGTCAATTTTTATAAAGCTACTAATGGTGATAATTGGGAAGAAAGTGAAGGCTGGTTAACCCGCAATTTAGAGGCATGGTGGGGTATAGAATTAACTGATACATTGGGAGAAAAAAGAGTAACCAAAATCCTCATCCGCGGCATACCAGATGAGGTTAGCTTACCAACTTTAGACCTTCCTTTTTTGGAAGAATTAATTTTAGATTTCAACAACTTTACTGGCGAACTTCCAGATTTAAGCAATCTAAGCAACTTAAAAATACTTAACTTAGGGGCTAATAACTTTACCGGTGAATTACCCGATTTAAGTACGCTTGCCCAATTGGAAACCATCAACTTAAGCCAGAATTTATTTACTGGCAATTTACCAGATTTCGCAGAGCAGCCTAATCTCAAAACATTAAACTTAGCATACAATGATTTAACTGGAGAAATCCCCAATTTTAATCATCCATCTTTAACTGAATTAGATTTAAGTAATAATCTACTGGCTGGAAGTATCCCCAATTTTGCAACTTTACCTATTTTGGTCGATCTCAATCTATCGGGTAATCTATTACAAGGCGCTATTCCAGATTTTGACAATTTAATGCGGTTAGGCTATTTAAATCTTTCTAATAATACCTTAACGGGCAACATTCCAGACTTTAGTAATTTATCCAATTTACTGGAGTTAAATATTGGCGATAATCTATTAAACGGCGTGTTGCCAGACTTTGCAAATTTGCCGGTATTAGAAGGCTTGCATTTAGGCAATAATCAATTGGAAGGACAGTTACCAAACTTTAGTAAGTTGCCCAATTTGTTAGAACTAAGTGTTTGTGATAATCGATTTCTTGGCTTAGTACCTAACTTTAATTTATCTCCTAATTTAAATATCAGTACAATAGATTTCAGTTGTATTCAATCTGCTAAAGTAAAGGGAACGGTTTATTATGATGCGAATGAAAATTGTATGTTTGATGAGGGCGATACAACTATTCCTAATGGCTTAATCTCAGTCAATAATGGTCTCAACTATCAACCGGTAGATGAAAACGGCAACTACGAAGTGGCGGTTGAAGTAGGTACTGCTGTAGTTACTTTTATTCAAACTTCACCATTGTGGCAAAGCAATTGCGAAAACACGCATACCATAACTTCTTTAACCGTAAATGAAGTTACAGAATTGAACTTTGCCAATCAACCCAACATTGAATGCACCGAACTAAGCGTTGATATTGGCACACCCTTTTTACGACGTTGTTTTAAAAACACCTATAGGGTTGAATACTGCAACAAAGGTACACAACCAGCAGTTGATGCTTATATTGAAATCGATTTTGATGAGTCCATTATTCCATTGGAGGCTTCATTGCCTTTTGAAGCAGATAACAATCTACTTATTTTTCAATTGGGCGAAGTTGGTATTGGCGAATGCGGTTCATTTACGGTGATAGACTCGGTGGCTTGTGAAGCGCCTTTGTTTAGCACAGGTTGTGTAGAAGCGCATATTTATCCAGATGGATATTGCGAAGAGCCTTCAAGCATATGGGACAGAGCCAATTTAAAAGTGAATGCATTTTGTTTAAATGATGATAGCATTCAATTTGTAATCGAAAATGTAGGAGAAGACATGGCAGATATTTCAAGATATAAAATGTATGTAGAAGATCTGTTTACCGCTCAGGGAGAATTTAAATTACAAA
>CALHDG010000131.1 GCA_938023075.1 uncultured Chitinophagales bacterium | reverse complement strand
TTTTCTATCAAAAATGTATAGATCTAAAATATTTTGAAAGTTGGTATTTGGTAAGAATGAGTGTTCAGGAGAACGTCTATTTTCAAGAGTGAGCCAATAAGCTCTAAGACGATAATAACTTATATTATTGAGATAGTGCCGAGCATTAGCTTGATCAGGAATGATTAACCCTCTACTTTCAAGCAGGTGTATTTGTTCCCTAATTGATAGGGCTGGTTTGTTATACCGCATTCATAGCTTTTTAAAAAAAGAAGACCCGCCGTGGTGCGCTTCTTTGATAGGCGTGGCGAGTACAGTCAAAACAAATATATAGGTTAAATTTTATAAATGCAAAATTTCCCAAATTCAAGTTCAAAGATTAAGGACCATTCAATAGAGCTGATCTGCATTTATATACTGAACAAAAAAAGCCCCGATGCTTTCACACCGAGGCTTCATTATTTTAAAAGTAACTAAGAAATTAAATCCTAGTACCTGTAGTATTCTGGCTTAAAAGGACCTTGTTGCTTAACGCCGATGTAGTCCGCCTGATCTTTTGAAAGCTCTTCCAATTCAACACCGATTTTCTCAAGGTGAAGTCTTGCAACTTTCTCATCCAAATGCTTAGGAAGCATGTAAACCTTATTTTCATACGTGTCATTATCTTTGTTTTCCCAAAGCTCCAATTGAGCTAAAACTTGGTTAGTGAAAGAGTTTGACATTACGAATGAAGGGTGACCTGTTGCACAACCAAGGTTAACCAATCTTCCTTCTGCAAGAACGATAATATCTTTTCCGTCCAAGTTGTAAAGATCAACTTGAGGCTTGATCTCAACTTTCTCAGCACCTGACTTCTCGTTCAACCAAGCCATATCGATTTCGTTATCGAAGTGACCAATGTTACAAACGATTGTCTTGTCATTCATTGCCTTGAAATGCTCAGGCTTAAGAATGTCTTTGTTTCCTGTTGCAGTAACAATGATGTTAGCATCCTTGATAGCAGTAGACATTTTCTTTACAGCGAAACCATCCATTGCAGCTTGAAGTGCGCAGATAGGATCGATTTCAGTAACAACAACTCTACAACCAGCTCCTTTCAATGAAGCAGCAGATCCTTTTCCAACATCACCATATCCAGCCACAACAGCTACCTTGCCAGCCATCATTACATCAGTTGCTCTTCTGATCGCATCAACGCATGATTCTTTACATCCGTACTTGTTGTCAAATTTTGACTTCGTTACAGAGTCATTGATGTTTATAGCAGGCAATGGCAAAGTACCATTGTTCATTCTTTCGTACAATCTGTGTACTCCAGTAGTAGTCTCTTCAGAGATACCTCCTATTTCAGAAACCAATTGTGGGTACTTATCCAAAACCATGTTAGTCAAATCACCACCATCATCAAGGATCATGTTCAAAGGCTTACCACCTTCAAAAGCGTGAAGTGTTTGCTCGATGCACCAATCAAATTCTTCCTCATTCATTCCTTTCCATGCATATACCGGAATCCCAGCAGCAGCTATGGCAGATGCAGCATGATCTTGAGTAGAGAAAATGTTACATGAAGACCAAGTTACCTCTGCTCCAAGTGCTTTTAAGGTTTCAATTAAAACTGCAGTTTGGATAGTCATATGAAGACATCCAGCTATTCTAGCACCAGCTAATGGTTTTGAATCGCCATACTCTTCTCTAAGTGACATTAAACCTGGCATTTCAGCTTCTGCCAGAATAATTTCTTTTCTACCAAATTCAGCTAGGTTAATGTCTTTAACTTTGTATTTTAATTTCGTTTCTACCATTATATATAATGTAATTTATTCTTTTTCGCCTGCAAAGATACGATATTCCGTAGTATTTTTGTTTGTTTGAATTATATTAAAATATGACAATGCAAGCGACTATTTTTCAATAAAGGTAAGCTTCGTACTTAGTAACTTAAGTTTCGGTAGTAAAATAATTGCTGTTCCAATGGAACCTGTTCCATTGTGTAAACAAAAGCATGTCCACTTTACTACAACAAGTGAACAGGTTCACTTGGATGGTTTTATGCTTTATATGTTGAATTGAGTTAACCTAACCTTATAGAGTACTTCAATTTCCATAAATAATTTATATTCAAGTTATTATAAAATGAATACTACTACCGAAACTTAAGTTAACAAAATCTCCACAATAAAAAAATAAATAAAGACATCTATTTTTTGTAGATGCATGTTCACTAAAAGATTGATAAATTTGCCCTTAATTATTACAATTGCTGTTCAATACAAGCAGCTTTATAGCAGGCACTTTTCTAAAAAAGATCAAAATATTTAAATTCACCTCAATTGTGTTGATGTTCTTTTTTTGTAAGAACTTAACCGTTAGTTAATTATAACGTATATACAAAGACTTATGCAATCCATTAATCTATATATCAAAACAGTTACCTTTATTTTGACTTTGTGGTGTGTTGGTAACACTGTTGCCCAAACTCCTCCCTTTCAAGAATCAGACATCCCCTTGATTGTTATTGAAAGAGAAGGTGCAGGCATACCACAATTTGAAAAACTCAATGCTTCTATGCGAGTAATCGATAATGCAACAGGTTTAAATGATTTTGATGGACCATTTGCCTATGATGATCGTATTGGTATAGAAACCAGAGGAGCCTCCAGTTTAATTTATCCAAAGCAATCCTTTTCTGTAGAAACCCGTGATGAGGAGGGCAATAATTTAAATACCAAGCTGTTAGGTTTTCCTTTAGAAAACGATTGGATTTTTGATGGACCCTATGATGACAAAACCTTTATGCGTAATCATTTGGCTTATGATTTAACCCGTGAAATGGGTTGGTATGCGCCACGTGCCCGCTTCTTTAATTTAGTTATGGATACCGTTCAATTTGATTATTATACCTATGAGTTTACCAAAACTTATGAATATAAAGGCGTATATGTTTTATTAGAAAGAATAAAAAGAGATGATGACCGGGTAGATATTAGCTTACTTAGACCCGATGAAATTGATTTGCCCGGCACACCCAATGGCTTTCCTGATGTTACCGGCGGTTATATTATTAAAGTAGATGAAAGTTCTGGTAGTGCTTTCGAAGGTTGGTTTTCTTCTAATGGAAATTTAACATGGAATTATGTATACACCTACCCTAAATCAGATGATATCGCTCCTCAGCAAACGACTTATATTCAAAATTTTATGTCGAATTTTGAAATGGTAATGGATGGTAATGATTATGCCAATCCGGTAAATGGGTATCCCACAATTATCAATGAAGATTCTTTTATTGATTTCATTATTATACAAGAACTCTCCAAAAATATTGATGGCTATCGTAAAAGCAGTTATTTTCATAAAACCAAAAATTCGAGAGACTCCTTGTTGTATGCCGGACCAATTTGGGATTTCAATTTGGCGTTTGGCAATGCCGTCAATTTTGATGGGAATAGCACTACCGGATTTCAATATCTATTCAATCAAAATCATCCTAACAGCCAATTTCCAGTACCGTTTTATTGGGAAAAATTAATGAGCAATACTGGTTTTTTAGCGAAAGTAGCTTGCCGGTATAATCAACACCGCGGCATGGCTTTAAGTAACCATAATATTTTAGGTAAGATAGATTCTATGGCAACGATCTTACAAACTGCTCAACAACTCAATTATGAACAATATGATATTTTAAACACCATTGTTAGCAATGAAGCCCCAGCAACATTTAACACGTACCAAGAGGCAGTTGATGACTTAAAAAATTGGATTACCGAAAGACTATCATTTTTAGACAGTCAATGGGCAGGAGAATCATTTGATGTAAAAAGCACCTCCGGTAATTCTTCTGTTTGTCCTAATACACCCGTCACCTTATCGGTAGAAGGTAGCCTTACCGGATTATATGATTGGCAACCGACTACTTATATTACAGGCAGCACAACCGGAGCTTCGGTTGAGGTGGTTGCCGATTCAACCATCACCTACATAGTAAGTGGATTAAATAGTTTCGGTTGTGTAGATACTGCTCAACTAAAAATTACCATTGATGGTTTTGCCACTACTACCGGCGGACCAAATAAAAGACAATGCCCCGGAGAAGTAGACACCTTAGAAGCCTCAGGAGCCATATCGTATTTGTGGGAGCCGGCTGCCGGTTTATCTGATCCTACTATCGCCAACCCAATTGCCAATCCTGATACCACCACTACTTATAAAGTTACTATGATCAGTCAAGAGCAATGTGAAGTATTTGATTTTGTAAGAGTAACCGTAAAAGATATTCCGCCCTTAGCAGTGAGTGAAGACCTCAGCATTTGCGAAAATGCCAATGTAAGTTTGATGGCAACTTCTGATGAGTTTAGTACTTATTTGTGGACAGCCAATCCACCCGATCCAACTTTAAACAATACTAATAATGTGGTGCCCAATCCAACGGTTCAACCCACAGAAAATACCATTTATACCGTTGAAGTAACCGGAGAAAATAACTGTACCAACACTGAAGATGTTGAAGTGGAAGTTGTTGCAACCGGCACTTTAAATTTTGGAATGGATACAAGCATATGTGTTGGTGAAAGTGTTCAATTAGTATGCCCAACAGTTAATAATTTGCTGAGTGTTAATTGGGCTCCAGTTAATGGCTTAGACGATCCAACCAACTTATGCCCTGTAGTATCACCTAATGAAACCACAACTTACAATATTTCTGCTCAAACTACCGATGGTTGCAACTATAGTGGATCTTTAACAATTACTATAATTCAAGACATCAATATTTGTAAAAACGATACGATGTCAACAGGTGGAGCTTGTGAAAACTTCAGTACTACAATTTCTGAGAGTTCAACTATTTGCAAAGGAGAAAGTACGACCTTGCAAGCATCCGGCGGCTCAGTGTATCGATGGACGCCCGCCATTGGTTTGTCAGCAAGCAATATTGCCAACCCAAGAGCAAATCCAGAAAATACAACTACCTACACCGTTGAAATTACAGATGATAATGGAGATTGCAGTTCATTTGAAACGCTTACCATTACCGTTAATAATTTACCCAGCGCATTTGCCGGACCAGATATTACTTTATGTAGTGGTGATGAAGTTCTGTTGCAAGGTGCCGGCGGTCAAAACTATAGTTGGTCGCCTGTGGAGGGTTTGTCGAATCCATTGATCGCGAATCCTGTAGTGAATACAACTACTAATCAAACCTATACTGTTTTGGTTTCTGATGATAATGGTTGTACCGCTTCCGATGAAGTAAACGTAATTGTTCAATCTAAACCAATAGCTTTTGCCGGTATGGATACTACGGTTTGCGAAAGTGCTATTATCAATTTAAGTGGAAGTGGTGCTGGAGATAACGGAAGCTATTTATGGTCGCCGGCGGATATAGTGAGTAATGCGAATGCTCAAAATATACAGGTAAATGTTGCCGAAACTACCACACTAAGTTTAACAGTTACCGATGAAAATGATTGTGTATCTATGGATCAAGTAACTATAACGGTAGCACCCGAACCAAATGTTCAGACTTCTGGTGATTTATCTATTTGTGAAGGTGGAAGTGCTAATTTATTTGCCGAAGGTGGGGAAATTTACCAATGGGAACCTACAGATTTTTTAGACAATCCTAACAGCCCTAACCCTATTTGCACACCGGTTGGAATTACGGACATTGAATATACGGTAACTGTTGCCAATACTTTTGGTTGCAGCGACACCAAAAAAGTAGTGGTGTCGATTGATGATGAAATTGAAGCAGATGCTGGAAATGATGAAATCATCTGTAGGGGAGAAAGTGTACAATTGAATGCAGCGGGAGGTATTGCTTATACGTGGTCTCCCATTGTAAATAATGAAGGTGTTTCCATTATAGATGATGCGACGCTTTCAAACCCAAGGGTTAGCCCAACAGAAACAACCACTTTTACATTGATGGTTTCTGATGGAAGTTGTTCAGGTAGTGATGCGGTAACCATAAATGTAATCGATGAGCTTTCAATTATTGTAAATGGAAATACAGCACTAAGCGCAGGAGAAAGCACCATCTTAGAAGCCGAAGGTGCAGAAAACTTTGTTTGGTCTCCTAATGATGGAACCTTAAGTTGTATCAATTGTGCGAATCCGGAGGCTACACCTTTAAGTACCACCACCTATACGGTAACGGGTTCACAAGGTAATTGTACAGGAACAACTACCATTACGGTTAATGTAAATGCTTGTGAATTAAACACCACGATTAGCGAAGCGGTTTCTTTGTGCAATGAGGCTTCGGCTCAATTAGAGGCAAGTGGCGGAACCAGTTATCAATGGTCGCCAGATGATGGAAGTTTGAGTTGTTTAACTTGTCCAAACCCAATTGCCAGCCCCAACTCCAATACAACCTATAGTGTTTTAATTGCGAATGAAAATTGCGAAACCACCGAAAGCGTAGTAGTAACTGTTGGAGAAAGCTCCTCTATTTTTACCAATCCAATAGAAAACTTGTGTATGGGTGATGCGTTGAGTTATGATTTATCTTCCTTGTTATCTTACAGTATTATACCACAAATTGGTTTAGAGGTAGAAAATGATATGGCAACGTTTATACCCAATGAAAGCACGGTGTATACTTTAGAAGGGATATTAGAAAATGGATGTGCAGTAAATGATATGCTTCAACTGAATATTTTGGAAACCCAAGCTATTGAAAGTAAAGCCTATGATATTTGTAATGGTTCATCTATTATTTTAAATGAAGATAATCAACTAAGTGGAGCAGTGAGTTGGAATCCGGTACTAGGTTTAGATGACCCAACAAGCGCAAATCCAACTGCTAACCCGCTTGAAACTACTACTTATTTTTTATCTTACACAAATGAAAATAATTGTATTAGTGAAGCTACTTTCACCATAAATGTAGCTCCGGCTTCTTTCGCTTCGGTTGATGATGATGTGGTGATTTGTGCAGGAGGACAAGCGCAACTACAAGCCTACGGTGGAGTATCTTATAGTTGGAGCCCAAGCAGTAATCTCGCTAACCCCAATAGCTTTAACCCAATTGCCAGCCCAATTAATACGCGCACTTATACTGTTGCTGTTATAGATGAAAATGGTTGTGTTGATGAAAAAGAGGTAACGGTTTTTGTAGAAGATCAATTGAATATTTCGGTTTCTGATTCTGTGCGTATTTGTACAGATGGGCAAGGAGTTCGCTTAGATGCCCATGGTGCCTTTGTATACGAATGGACTCCCGCCGAAGGGCTTTCTGACCAAAATATTGCTAAGCCTATTGCTAACCCAACCAATACTACAGTGTACACCTTAACAGCAACAGATGGAGCTTGTACCGATACGAAAGAAGTATATGTAGAGGTGATTAATGAATCATTAACAGTGGATGCCGGCGCAGATAAAACTATTTGCGAAGGAGGTGCTGTTCGTTTGCAAGCTACTAGCCAACAAGCTGATGCTTACCGTTGGGAACCAAGAACAGGATTATCGGATCGCTTAAGTTCATCACCTATAGCCTCACCTAAACAAACGACCACTTATTCGGTTGAAGCAATTATTGTTGATAGAAATTATCACAACTCTATATTATGTACTAATTTTGATGAGATCACGGTTTTTGTAGAACCTCCTTTAGCAGATATTGCCATACCGGAAAGCCAAACTATTTGTGCCGGAACGTCTGTTGAGTTAACTGTTGAATCAATTCCTGGTTTGCTCTATAGTTGGACTCCGACCAATAGTTTAAGTGAGGCTACCATTGCTAATCCAATTGCCAGCCCAACCGAATCAACCACTTATCAATTAGCAGTAAGTACGGTTGGGGGTTGCGTGAACACCTATGAAGTAGAAGTAAACGTAAACACCTTAGATAATGCAACTGCCGGAGAAAATCTGTTGACTTGTAGGGGTGATAGTATTCAATTACAAGCCGGTGGTGCGGTAACTTATGTTTGGGATGAGCATAGTAGCCTTAGTGATCACAATAGTAGAAATCCATATGTTCTGCCAAATGAAACGACTACTTACTATGTGAATTTAATTGTTGGAGCATGTACAAAAAGAGATTCGGTTACTGTTGAAGTGGTTGATTTTGAAAATATCACCGAAGTCATTAATCTTTGTCAAAATGGAACCATTACTTTACAAGCTTCGGGTGGGGATAGTTATTTCTGGACATCGGATTTGCCGATTGCAGATCCAACTTCAGCTGCCCAATTGGTTCAACCGGTCAGTTCAACCTTGTACAATGTTGAGATCAGTACCGCCAATTGCACCTTTACTAAAACCTTTGATGTTCAAATTGCCGAAGCTGCTGAGGTTACGTTGCCTTCATCTTACCAAAGTTGTGTAGACAGCAAAATTGAACTTGTTTTAAATGGAGATAACTTAAGTAATATTGAATGGATGCCGGAAGATGGTTTAAGTAATGCGAACATTGCTAACCCAATACTGACTATAAGTGAAGAAGCCATGTATACCGTTTCGTTTACCGTTGATAATACTTGTGTAAATCAGTTATCTACTCAAATTAGCATTATCGATTCTATTCGTGTATCGCTAAATAGTTCATTTTTTGCTATTTGTGAAGGGGAAACACAGGCTTTGGAAGCTTCTGGAGGTTTCAATTATAGTTGGTCGCCACCAACCGGTTTAAGTGCAACTACAGGTGCTTCCATAAGGGCAACACCAAGTGAAACTACCATTTATACGGTAGAGGCTAGCGATGAAAATAATGCCTGTTCGGGTAGTGAACAGGTAACTATTATAGTCAATTCTTTTCCAGAAGATGCAGGAGCGATAGATGATTTTGAGGCTTGCGAGGGTGATAACATTCAATTGCAAGCAAGTGGCGGTAGTAATTACCAATGGTTGCCAGATGATCTGTTAGATAATCCTACTTCTGCAGAACCAACGATAGCTGAACCTGCAAACATTATTAGTTCACAAACCTTTACGGTACGTATTTCAGAAAATGAATGTGTTTTTGAAGATTCGGTAACGGTAACCATTAAAGCATGTTTGGTTGACTTCGTGCCTTCTGCCTTTTCACCAAATAATGATGGAATAAATGATGTGTGGGTGATAGAAGGCATACACCGCTTTCCTGAAAATGAATTGAATGTTTATAATCGTTGGGGGCAATTGTTGTTCAGTTCAAGAAATTATCAAAACAATTGGCATGGTGACTTTAAAGGAGCGGCATTACCCGAAGCTACTTACTATTATACTTTAGAAATTGAAGGGGAAGAAGAGTTGAGGAAAGGTACGGTAAGCATTATTAGATAGGTGATTTGTACAAATGTTGCATTTACACATCATTTTTTTATTGATGCCTGTTGCTTGTTTCATAAAAAAATGGTGGCATTTTTAAAATAAATATAAAAAAATGACACTTTGCATGTTATTTCAGCAATTAACATTTGTTTGCTGGATTATTTTCATAAAGTAAATCAAAACCTTATTAAATTCACACTATAATTACTCGCTCCAACCTATACATAAGTCTTAATTTTTCCCCAAAACCAAACTCATCCCTCAATACATATTAGCAATATTATACAAGTGTTATAGTCAACATTTTGCTTTACAAATTAAGTAGTCAGTTACTAACCGATTACTAAGGCAAAATTATTTTAAACCATATTAATCAATACAATGACGTTAACCACTAAAGTATTTAATGCTAAATCTCCTATGCTCATTCTACTTATTGCTTGTTTTATTCCGCTCCTCCTTTTTGGGCAGGAAAAGAGGTTTGAAAAGACTGGCTTTACCCTTGCCAAACAGGGCAACAACAATGTAGTGCTGTATAAGCTAAGTTCAAATAGCTGGAAACCGGTTGGCAGTACCGGACGAGCTTTTATCCGGTCATTAGCGGTAGACTCGAAAAACGGTTTAATTTATGCCGTTGATAACCAGGAATTAGGCACGCTTAATGCAAGCACAGGAAAGTTTACTTCAATTGGAAAAATAGGCAATGGAACTGGCGAAGCAGGTAACATAAAAATTGAATTTGTACAAGGCTTAGCTTTTGATGCGAACCAGCAAGTTTTATATGCAACTCAACGAACCAGTAAACACGATATACTTTTTAAAATCAATCCTAAAACAGGAGGGATTATTACACAAAGTTTGGTTGACCGCAGGGGTAGAAGAGCTGACTATAAAATAATTATGATTGAAACGTATTATTTTGGGTCTGTTTACGAATCGAGAAATCTTGTAGATTTGGCTTATGACAACAATAGAAAAACGCTATACATCTCGTATAATTATTTTAGTACCTTATTTGGAATAAACAGTTATTCAAATATTGATACACAAAAGCCAACAGAAAATTCCAGAATAAGTCCGGTAAGTAAATTAGCCGGTATCGCGTTAGATGAGGAAGGGAAGTTTTATGTGAGCTTTTCAAATAATCAAATAACGAGAGGAGGTGCAATTACTGGAGGCGGTGTAACTGTTGACCTGGGTAATCTAAACAGCATAGATTCTAAAGCAGCTAACAACACACTTTTTCTAGGTTTGGATTTTAGCGATGGACCTGTTAACACACCATTACCTGCGCCAACGTGCAACAACAATATGGCATTAAATAGTTCTCCTTCATCAAACACAACAATTAGGGCACTCCAAACTATTCAGTCGAGAGCTTTAATTTATGTAGATACCAAGTTGATTGCCGGTGAAAGTGTAACCTTAAATAATTATTTTCAAGTAAGGAAGTCTGCCAATTTTGAAATACAGATTGATGAGGATGTTTGCCGGTGACTTAGTTTAAAAAAGTGGAGCTGGAGGGATTCGAACCCTCGTCCAGACAAAGGAATAATATGCTTTCTACACGTTTAGCGGTTAATTAATTGTAGGGTAAATGAAGGCTTAACTGCTTGCCATTTCAAAAACCTTAGTTTTGTAAAATTTCGCTGCTGGCCCAAAACATACCATTCGCTAGCCACTTATTGTTGATGCTCAGTCGAAGGCCTAAATGGCACAACCTAAGAGGAGCAAAGGCAATCTAATTCCTTGAATTAGGCTGCCATAGCGAATTGTCTTTCGCCATGTAAAAAAATTTGTGTAATTAATTTTAACGCGCCAAGTTACCATGCGCGACGTGCTTACATACCATTGGCAATGCTGTCAATTCCAGTCAGCCCCAATACATATGGTTTCCCCATAAGTCAAATAACAAGTGATGTTTTTTAAGTATTATGTCTATTAACAAAGATACGACTAAAAAGTTTCCGATTGGTTATATTTTTTTAAAATTCTTTTAATAGAAGCATATTAAATGATGAATCTCTAAAACTAAAAATACATTAATCTTTGTTTTGATATAGGATTGTTTTATCCTAATTTAGTTGCTTACTTAGCATTATAAATTTTCTGTGGTAGAAAAAAATAAGCAAAAAAAAAAGAACAAGTCTGTTGCAAAAAGCCATAAACCATCTTTTATGGTTTGGCTTAAACAAAATTTTACGTTGATTTTGTTGTTACTTGCTGGCATAAGTCTTCCTTTTATTACTTCTTCATCTATACTCGATCAATCGCTATTACCTAAATTTTTGCTGTTGTGTTTTTGCTTAGGCTTAACGGCTCTTGCTTTGGTGTTTACTAAAAAAAATTACTTTGCTTTTACGGTAATTGATGTTGTTTTTGGGTTTTATGTTTTTTGGCAGATAATTTCTATCTGCTGGGCATTTAATTTTGCCGAAGCAGTCTTTAGTGCCTCTACCGGTCTATTATTTTTTCTGTCGTATTTCTTCATAAAAACGATCTTTACCCAACGTGAAAACTGGGAAAAATGGTTGTATCCGTGTTTTGGCTTTACTGCCTTTACTTTAGCAAGTTATGGCTGGTTTCAATTTTTCACAGCTTCAGATGACGGCAGTAATAATATGGTGTATGCGGTAAAAGGTTTTGCAGCTCATAAAAACTTGTTTGTTATTCAGTTATTTTTGCATTTACCTTTTTTGATCATTGCTTACATAAAAACCAACAGCCGGTCAAAATATTTTTATGCGGTAATAGCATTGCTGGTTTTATTGCTCTTAATCAGTTTGCTTGCCCGGGCATTTATGGTTGGCTTTATCGTAACACTTTTTACCGCAATAACGCTATGGTTTTTTAGTAGAGATCGAAACAAAGCAGTGTTCAATTGGACACCTGTTGCTATTGCTTTACCCTTAATTTTGTTATTGATAATTGGTATTTTTAGTTTACGTGGTGGCGTAGACATGCTGAGCCGCTACAATGTTTTCAACTTTATAGAATCTAGAAACGCACAAGAACGATTTGTTTTATGGTCGAATACAGTTAACCTGATTAAAGAAAAACCGGTATTGGGCTTGGGTGCCGGCAATTGGGCTGTGTTTTTCCCATCAACCGGTATACAAAACATTGGACGCATGGCTAAATTGAATAAAACAGTCTCTCGTCCGCACAACGATTATTTATGGATTGCTTCTGAAACCGGGTTGATTGGTTTGATGTTGTATTTGGGCTTGTTGGTGATTATTTATTTGATTGCCGTTAAAGCAATAAAAAATACTAACAATTCATCGGAACAAAAAGTACTGATTACTATGTTGAGTTTTTTAACCGGCTACTTGGTTATTGCTTTCTTTGATTTCCCGAAAGAACGAGCCGAACTTAATTTTTTAGTGGCAACAATAATAGCTGTTATTAGCATTTATACCCAAAAAGAAACGATGTTAAAAACTCTTTTATCTTTCACAGGAGTACAGGCTCGTTTACTATCTTTTGGCATGCTTTTTTTATTAGGTGGTTTGTTTTTTGTGGGTGCGATGCGCTATGCAAGTGAACAAAAATGTGCCCTTGTCAAAAGCTATTTTAATTATGAGAAACGTGCAAAAATATTAGAAATCTCATCAGGCATTAAACATGCCTTTTACAATATTGACCCTGCGGAAACACCGGTGGAATATTACAATTGCTTTGCGCATTTTAGTGCGAAAGATTATGTAAAAGCAGCTGTGGCTGGAGAAAAGGCTTTGTTAGATAGTCCTTATCATGTTACTTCTTTAAAAAAAATTGCGGCTGCTTATGGCGAGTTGGCGCAATATGAAAAAGCGATACCTCATTTTGAAACCTTAAGGCAAATAAACCCTACTGATGTATTAAATAATGAAGCCCTTGCCATTAGCTATTATTATAATAATCAAAAAGAAAAAGCGAGAGTTATTGTTGAACATTTGGACAGTGAACATCCATCTATTATTGAAATGCGCAGACAGCTTGGGTTTGATTAGCAAATTTTAAAAATGGTTCTATTACGAATTTATTGAAAAGTTCTTTATAAGTTTTTAAACTACCCCGACCTTTTTCTTTCGAAAAAGCCCACCCCTTCAAAATTTGAAGGGGAATTAGTCCGGCTTGCCTTGTATATTAACATAAAACTGTTCCAATTAAAATGTTAGTAGTTCCAAATATTTATTTAAAAATGCGCCTAAAACCGAGCGAGGTTTGAAGTTTAGCCTCGATTGCAGTGGTTATGCCGCTGTGCAGCATAGCTTTTGTAGCCAAGCGGCGGCATTTGAACGGAAAGCGAGCTGCCCCTTTCTAAATACATTTTTCGTTTCGCTCCAAAAAAAAATCAATCATGATATTATGCTTGGTTTCGATAAGTCCACCATAACTTCAAATCACTAATCTTTAAAAGTTTGCAAACAAAGGCTAATAACACAAAAATAATAGACAACGTGATCATTGCAGCAAACCAATACGATTCAATTTTTTGAAAGTAATAAGCAATTGCCAAACACAAAACCGGGTAGATGAACAAGCCCAACCAATTGAATAGGCGGAGTGGTATATTCATTTGTTTAAAAGTAAGCAACACATAACCCAAAGCCACCAAACTTTGTGTACTTAAAGTGGCAATAGCCGCACCCATAGCCTGATATTTGGGTATTAGAAATACGTTTAATGTAATATTTATAAGAACGCCAATGCCCGCCATAATATTGATTTGCTTTAAATTATGATTGGCTGCCAGCAAGGCACCATACACATATACAATAGCAATGGGTATGCTGGTGATCGTCAAAATTTTAAGTAAGTAGCCGTACTGTAAGGTGCTTTCAGTATATAATAAATCCATAATGGGTTGGCTAAAACTCCAGATACTCAAGCTCATAGTTAACACTAATACAAACACCAACACGGTACTAAATTTCAATAAGGCATGTACGCTTTCTTTTTGGGCAATCATTTTTGAAAACAAGGGCAATAGAATAGTGGCAAACAAAAAAGCAAACATATTGCCGGCATCTAAAATTCGGAAAGCGGCGGCGTACATGCCATTTTGCTGTGCGCCTGCTTCGCCCAACATGCGCTCTAACATAACCCCGTCAATGCGATAATAAACTGCCATTAAAAAACCAACTAAGGCAAACGGAGCAGCTTTTTTTAATAAGCTTTGGATGAGGCGATAATCCATTTTCCAGCTTAATTGTTTTACGTGTTTTTTTACAAAAACAAAAGCGGCTAGGGCAACCGCCGTGTTCGCAACAATTTGAGCAACTACAAAAGCGTGTAAAGTAAAGCCATCTTTTAAAGGTATTACCCAAAGTAAAGCACCTACCAAAATAATCATTAAACTTTTATCGGCTACCGAGAAAAAACTATCAACCCTAAAAAATTGTAAGCCACTTATGTTAGAACGCAAATACAATACAAAGCTAACGGCTACTAAGTTAAGTATACATAAAAAGAGTAGTTTTAAGGCTGCTCCTTCATAACCTAAATACACACCTACGCCTAATAATAAAAAGGCATAAATTACCGATACTATACTTTTAACGCTTAGTAAATTAGGCAAATATTGTTGAAGGTTTTCGGGATTTTGAGCTATAGCCCGGCTGTTGAAATTATTGATGCCCAACTCTAAAATAATATTGAACAGTAAAGTAAGATTAAACAAGGCAAAGTAAACACCATAGGCTTCGGCACCAACTGTATTTTGTACCGTTCTGTCAATACCAAATAACCAAAATGGTTTAATTAAAACATTGAGGATAATTAACAAAGAGAGGTTGCCAAAAAAGCCTTTCGACATTTATGTGTTCGATTTAAATTGTATCATAATAAGAAAAAGAATTTATGTTTTGTAACTAATCATTGGAGTTTGAAATTTAGGATTTGGAATTTGGGATTTGGAGTTTGAAATTTGGAATTTATCATGTGTGATTTCAATTTTTAAATTTGGTTAATACTTGATCTTGTTCTAATACAAACTGTTTTATTTTTGTTAAGAAAGGATGTTGAGTTTCAAAATCAGGATCAAATGAATTTTCGAAAAACTTGTTTAATTCTTCAACTTCGTTAACAGCATAACCTCTTCTTTCTGCACCAATAACATTACATTTTAAAATACGGGAGGGATTGCCGGCAACAACTGCAAATGGCGGCACTGATTTTGTAACAACCGCCAACATGCCCACCATAGCCGATTCTCCAATTACGCAACGTTGATGCACCGTAGCATTTAAGCCAAGGTTGGCATAGCTTTGAACCTTTACTCTACCTGCCAATTTTACGCCCGCTGTTAAATTTACGTTATCTTCTAAATGTACATCGTGAGCAACATAACTGCCATTCATTAAATAACAATGATTTTGTATGATGGTGGCTTCATAATAAATAGGGGCATTAACACATACGTTTTCTCTTAAGGTATTATGGTTGCCAATGCTGGTTTTTCCGTTTACTACCATACGGTCGCCTTTAGCACCCATTTCGCCGGGTTGGCCAATTGAAACTTGATTATAAAATACATTGCCATCACCAATTACTACCTTACTATTAATGTTAACTTGAGCTATTAAATGATTGTGGTTACCCAATTGCACATCACCGGCAATAACGCAATAGGGACCAATGTAATTTCCTTTGCCCAATTGCACATGCTGATCAATAATTGCGGTAGGATGAATAAAATTTTCGTTTAACATATATTTAATTTGCAGGATGATCTTTTGACAAAAATCTTTGGTCTAATCAAACATTAATATCTGCTTTGGAATGATGAGAAATAAATTTACCATTTATGATAAAACAATTTTTTAATAGACGAGGCGAAAAACGCAGTCTTAGTGGGGTTAAGACGCGGCTTTTCAACGAAGTATATCGAAAAATTGTAAAGTCAGAATATAAATTTAATTTTTCTCATTCCTTATCAAAATCTCATCTGCACAAGTTTACTAAGATTTTATGGGATACCAAGATGAATGAAACAGTAATTTTAAATGACTTGATCGCTTAACTCTCATACTTAGCTCTAGGGTAGAGCGCGTAATAGTGTTTGAAAATTAGGTGACATCAAAATTAAAGTAACTCAAATTATATTTCAAGAAAATCGACAAAAAATTTTATGCATAGAAAATAATATTTATATTTGATGCTTCCTACTAAACCTTTGTTTATTGAAACTATAAATATCCACGCAAATAAATTTTATTTGTAAAGCGTGCTATTGCTTTAAGTCCACCAGCATCCAATCCCACGGCTTTATCCCTATAATATTTAGCAAGTCAATTTAAACTAAAATTTTATGGATAAACGAATTTCACATATTATTGCAATACTACTATTTTGTTTGATCTTTTACAACAATAAAGCAATTGCGGTAGAGGCAGTAGTCAGTCATCAAAGAGGTTTCTATAATAAAGCCATACAGGTTATTGTTGAGGCGACTGAACCAAATGCAACAATTCAGTATACTATTAATGGGAGCAAGCCTTCTATAAACAATAGTTTGCAATATAGCCGTCCTATATTAATTAATACCACCACTACATTAAGGGTGTTGGTATATAATGAAATAGATACAACTGAAACTGTTCATTCCTATATTTATCTAAACGAAATACGCTCAGCGCCTTATATGTCTAATCATATTATTCAAAATCAATCATATATTCCTTTGTTAGATAGCGCTTTTCAAGTTATTCCTTGTATGGCAGTAACTATACCCAATGAAATATCAGTTGGAGAAGCTATTGACTTAGAACAAATACCAGCTTCGGTAGAAATGTTTTTTCCTCAAGGAAACCAAGAAGGCTTTTATTCACCATGTGGCATCAAAACATGGGGAGGCAGCCCAAGTAATCCTAAAAAAAATTACCGCTTAATTTTTAGAAAAATATTTGGAGCCGGCAAATTAAAGTATGATGTTTTTGATGATGATTATGAATATGCCATTCCACCAGTTGATCAATTTGACAACTTATTGTTAAGAGCCGGCAGCCAAGATGGTTTAAATGCAGAGTACAACAACGAAGCGAATGCACAATTTATTAGAAACCGTTTTGTGGCAGATATTGCTATGGAGATGGGTTATCCGGCACCGCACGGCAGGTTTGTTCATCTATTTTTAAATGGAGCCTATGCCGGGCATTATCACTTAATGGAACGACCAGATGAACACTTTTTTCAAACTTATATTTTCTCAGATGCGGAAGAGAATTCAATAGAGGTTAAAAAAAATGATGTGTACTGGAATTTGCCTGATCCTGCTCCAACTTTTTATGAAACGCTACTTAGTTATAGCAATGGTTTAACTTCTAAACTAAATTATGAAAAATTAGCGGACTTTATTAATGTGGACGGTGCAGCAGATTACATCACCTTTCATCAATTTATCGGTAATTTTGATTGGCACGACCAACAAAACACCTTACTTGGAGCTATACCTGAAAAGCGTGCCGGACCTTTTGAATTTGTAGTGTGGGATGTAGATTTTTCGCTTGGCAACAAAGGGGTATTAAGTATTGGTTACGAGTTTAACAAACATGGGGCAGTACCCGAAAATTTATTTAATGCAAAAGAGTTTAAATTTTTACAAGGCGACAAAGTAGAGTGCCTGTGTAAGAATGATGGAATTTTAACGCCTCACAATTTGAAAGAAAAATATCGCTATCGAGCCAATCAGGTTGAAATATCTTTAATAGCAGAAGCTGCTCGTTGGGGCAATAACAATTATGAGTTTGGAGAGACTTTCCCCAATCACAAAGCTGTTGAAAATTGGGAGGTCAATACCCATTGGCAAGCAGAATTCGACAGAGTTTATGGTGATTTTCTAAATAATCGTACGGATGCCTTTATACAAAAATACATTAACTTAGAGCGATACTCTAGCCTACAAGCCGTAAAAGCTAAGGTAAGCAATAATACCATTGAGTTAAGCCACGAGAATGATTTTGGTACAGTAGTGTATATGTTAAATGGAGATGACC
Organism: uncultured Chitinophagales bacterium; assembly: GCA_938023075.1. GTDB lineage: Bacteria > Bacteroidota > Bacteroidia > Chitinophagales > JAHDHT01 > CALHDG01. The sequence continues at coordinate 54,161 of CALHDG010000131.1, read as the reverse complement.
CCAGAGCGTTTGGCGGGGCACTCAACCCTAATGCAGTAACTTACAATAGTCAGCCCATACCTTTGGAAGAGCCGGTTGAGCTAAAAGCCCGCTTTTATAAAAACACTTCTACCGGCAGAAAATGGAGCCATCTGTGTCCTCAAAAAATATATCCTGCACAACCTTACGAAAGCCTTGTTATTAATGAATTGCACATTCAACCAAATGATCAAATAAATAACGGAGACAGTATTACAGGCAAACATTTTGAATTTATAGAGCTAAAAAACACCAGCAATCAAGTTATTTTTTTACAAGATATTGAATTTGATGATGGCGTAGATTGTCAACTTAACAAATCAACTAGAATTGAAGCACGAGGCTATTTTGTAATCGCTGCAGATAGTCTCCATTTTATTCAAAAATATGGTTTTTCACCCGATGCTACTTTTAAAGGAAAACTAAATAATAGGGGAGAAACCTTGCGCTTAATCGATCCTTTTGGCAACACTATTGATAGTTTAACTTATGCACCTGTTGCGCCCTGGCCTGTTTTAGCTGAACTAACCGATCAATCAATTGCATTTAATCCATCTACATTAAACAATTACGATGCTACTAATTGGGCAGTACAATCAGTAAAGTACACACCGGGCGAAGCCAATCAATTTTGCGATGATCAAATTAAGATAGAAGCAACCCTTGCCGAGCCAAGTTGTTATGGAAATTCAGATGGTTTTATTATTCCTGATATTAGTGGAGGCACAGCTCCTTACCAATTTAAATGGAGCGATGGTAGCACAGCGAAACAACTAACTAATTTGGCAGCAGGAAATTACAGCCTAAGCATCAGTGATGATAATGACTGTAGCATAAGAAAAATTTTTAACCTACAACAACCTGAGGAGTTAACCGTACTTGTTACACAACAAAATACACTTAGGGTTTGGGCATCCGGTGGCATAGCTCCTTACCAGTACCAATGGAGCAATGGAGAAAGAGGAACAACCTTACAAAGCTTTAGCCAAGGCGTTCATCAAGTAACGGTAAGCGATCAAAATGCCTGTACAACAACTGCTCCAATAAATTTTCAAGAAGAAACCACTTGCAAACCTCCCGGCAATATTAAAACGCTTGAACTACAAGCCCAGAAGGTCTCCTTAACTTGGGATGCCAAATCAGCAGGTTCAGCATATTTTATCCGCTACAAAAAACTATCAGACGATGAACCATTTTTTATCAAACAAAACGACAATACAATTACCTTAAGTAACTTAGAACCATGCACTACTTATGAAGTTGGAATACTTACCATATGTAGCGAAAATGAAAATAGTAATTTCAGTTCAAATTTCTACTTCAAAACTTCAGGCTGCACACCTTGCCCAATAGCCCAAAATCTATCCAACCTCAATTCTACTTCCGGTTCAATTTTCATCACTTGGGATGCTGTGCCTGAACTAAGCTACCTCTTATATTACAAAACTGCCAATGCCCAACAATGGTATACTTTTGAAACGTTGGTTAATTTCGCTATTCTGTTTAATTTAGATGCCTGCCAAACTTACGAATGGAAAGTTGCCGTAAAGTGTAACACAGAAAACATCAGTACCCAAAGCGAAGCCCTTCAATTTACTAGCGGCGGTTGTAAGCTAAATGAGGAGATACCAAGCCAACCTAAAACTTGGGAAGTCTATCCTAATCCCGCAAAAAAAATGCTGTTTATTCAGCTAAACCACTTTAAGCCAAACCAAACCAATATTCAATTTAAACTATATGATGCATCCGCAAAATTACATTTGATAAAAGAGGTGCAAATGCGTGATGAAAAAGTCATGTCATTAAATGTATCCTCCTTAAATCCAGGTTTTTACTATCTTCATATTTGGGATGACAAGCACCGCTATCTAACCAAAAAAATACAAATTTATACGGATGATTAAATTAATTATTAAATAAAAATATAAATCAAGTCAATCAATCCTTAATTTTTTTAGAAACGAAAGATCAGGAATATGTAGAAACGGGCAGCCTGCTATCCGCTCAAATGCCGTTTTTGCTACGCTACAATGCTTGCGCTGCAAAACGGCATAACCGCTCCTATCAGGGTTAGGCTTCTAACTTCGCCCGGGTTTATAAAGCAACTATCCCACCAAAATCTTTCTGGTCAACCAAATAGTTTGGCAATAAACTAAAAAGAGAACTCCTTAAACATCAACTAAATTATTAAGCTATTCATCCATTGCTTACAGTAAGCAACTATCTCTTCCTGTTGAAGTTGAACCAACATAAAACCTGTATGCTTTCAACACTAACTTGCCAAATAATTTTTTTGATAAACCCTTGGCAGTTAGTTAAATTGTAAAAAAACAAACCACAAAATAGAAAGCCATACCTAAATAACTATATTCACGCTCCGTAATCTTAAATTATATTTGAATGGAATATACTCAACTATCCAACACAGGCATTCAAGTAAGTAAAATATGCCTCGGTACCATGACTTTTGGTGAGCAAAATTCAGAAGCCGAAGCCCACGAACAGTTGGATTATGCCTTGGAAAACGGGGTGAATTTTATTGATACGGCAGAGTTGTATGCAGTACCGTCAACGGAGGCAAATAATGGATTGACCGAGCAATATATTGGCAGTTGGTTGGCTAACCGAAAGTGCCGGGATAAAGTAATTATTGGCACCAAAGTAGCTGGTCCTTCAAAGGGGTTAAAATACATCAGCAGCAATTTAGGCTTTAGCAGAAACCGGATTAAAGAAGCGGTTGATGGAAGCCTTAAACGTTTACAAACTGATTATATCGATTTATATCAACTGCATTGGCCCGACCGCCCGATGAATATGTTTGGACAACGCGGCTATCAACATCCTAAAACAGATGAATGGCAAAATACCTTTTTGCAAACCATGCAAATTTTAAATGAAGTGAAACGCTCAGGCAAAATTAGGCATTATGGTTTATCGAATGAATCGGCTTGGGGCGCTATGAAATATTTACAAACTGCAGATTTAAATAGTTTAGACCGAATGGTAAGTATTCAAAACCCTTACAGTTTATTAAATAGAACCTACGAAGTAGGCTTGGCAGAAGTTTCGATAAGAGAAAACATCGGCTTGTTGGCATATTCTCCTATGGCTTTTGGCTTATTATCTGGTAAATATCACAAAGGGGAAGATACGGCTAATCACCGGTTGAACAAATTTAAACAGATGCAACGCTATAATAGCGATAACTGTTTTGAAGCAACCAAGCAATATCTTACCATTGCCGAAAAAAATGAGATGACCTTGGCACAAATGGCATTGGCATATGTAAATACGCGTCCTTTTTTAACCAGTAATATTATTGGTGCAACTAATTTGAAGCAGCTAAAAGAAAATATAGATAGTATTCATATTCAATTGAATGATGAGGTATTGTCTGAAATTGAGCAGGTGCATCATAAAATTCCCAATCCGGCACCCTAAATAGTTAATTTTAAATAAATTATCTTAAGATAATTTATTCATATGTTGCTGGCTTCAGAGTTGCATTTTTTATGTAGTAATCAGGAAAATTTCACCATTCTAATGAAGTTAATATTTTAATCAGCTTTATCTATTATTAGACATGTGTATAGTTGAATATATATTATATAATAATTTTATTTAACTATCTATGTAACAAAATAAAGACTATCCAGTATAATTTTTAGGTTGATACTAAATTATATCAGTCGGTTTTATTGTTTTAAAGAAGGGCAAAAACATTTGATTTAAGCAGAAATAAAATTACTTAGTATTTAATTTTTGCATAATTTGATGTTTTTGATAACTATAGTAATTAAAAATATGAAAGAACTTATAAACCATATGTTGCAAGTTTCAAGTTCTATAAAAGACTCTAAGCAAAAAGAAGTATTGTTAGACTTATGTGGACAAATGAAACAAGCTCATCAGGTAAAGCAAGCCGAAAAACTTCAACTACAAACGGACAGGAATATGCTGAATGCTTTTCGTAGTAATACCGTTGAAGATTTAGAGGATGCGTACAAGAGATTATTGATCCAAAAAAAAATAATTGAAACTTATTCTATTGAACAAAATGCAAAATTAGAGGAACTAAAATTTGCCTATAATGAACTTGAACAGTTTACTAAAATTGCCTCTCACGATTTAAAAGAACCTTTGCGAGCAATTGCCAATTTCTCACAATTATTGAAAGTTAAATATAAAGAAAATTTAGAAGGAGATGGTTTAACCTACTTGAACTATATTATTGATGGTGCCTTTCAATTAGATGAGACTTTCAATGACTTCTTGAAATATTTACAAGTAGGAAATTCCATTCAAAATTTTAAAATTACTGATTTTAACAAGTTGCTTAATCATCTAAAAATAAAATTGAAATATATTTTAAAAGAAACTAATGCAACTTTCACATTCGAAAAAATGCCCAGTATTATGGTTAATGCTCCAATGATATATAAGCTGTTTAATGAATTGGTATCCAATTCACTAAAGTTTCAATCAACTAAAGATTTGGTTGTTCATATTTCCTCAGAAAAAGTAGATGACGACTTTTTTTTGTTTAAAGTAACCGATAATGGTATTGGGTTGGCTATGGATCTGCACGATAAATTATTTTTGCCTTTTCAACGCTTTATGCATAAGGGCGAGGCGCACCGACCTATTGGTTTGGCAACTTGTAAAAAGATAGTAAAAATGCATCAAGGCGATATATGGTATGAATCTAGCAATACACCCGGCAAGGGAACCACTTTTTTATTTACTTTATCAATAAAAGCTGAACAACCAAGTAAAAAAGAAATTGATTTTTTTGATATGGATTAGCATAAAGCCATCAAACAATTATGCTGATGGTTTAAATTTTAATGCCAAAGAATTGATACAGTAACGCAAACCCGTTTTAGTTGGTCCATCGGTAAATACGTGCCCTAAGTGGCCACCACAATCGCTGCAAGTTACCTCAGTACGTACCATGCCAAAAGATCGATCTTGATGTTCGTGGATAATGGTTTCTTCAGCAGGTGCATCAAAGGCGGGCCAGCCACAATGCGAGTCAAATTTTTGGTTCGATTCAAACAACAAAGCATCACAACCTGCGCAATGATAAGTTCCTTTTTCATTATGATTACTGTATTCACCAGTAAAAGCCCGCTCGGTACCTTTTTGGCGTAAAATATGAAAAACTTCTTCATTCAGCTCAGCCTTCCATTCTGCTTCTGTCTTTTGTACTTTCAATGCACTCATTTATAAAATTCAATTATAGCTTCTTTCTAAAATATTTAAAAACTTGGTTACTTCAGTTGAATCAGTAGACCAATCGTAAGTTCCCTTCAGTTTATAATCAACATAATCTAAGGCTTCCGAATAACTTTCTATTTTGTTAATTTGTTTAATCGCTTCTTCAAAAGCTAAGTAACTGCCACCAAATAAAGATTGAATAAACAAAAACCGATCATTAATATCAATTAATTCTTTAAAGTTACGATTATTTGTTTTAGTAGTTTTTAGTACAGTTCCCAAACTATTCTCTTGGGTTTTAAAGCGGTCGTTTAAACTATTGCTTGGGTTTTCTTCTTCTTGCTCAAGGGCTTCTTGTTCCAAAACTTCCTGTTCCAATTCTTTTACTAAAGAATCTACTGTGCCTTTGGGTTTTTGTAACTTTACTTTAGAAGGCATAAAATCAAAGTCTTTCACTTCAACTTGTTTTTCAGTTACCAACACTTTGGGTTCTTCTTTTAATTTTGGAGCCGGTTCTTTAACAGGCTTAGATTCTGCTTGAAAAGCATGTTGCTCAACTTTAGGGCTTGGTTCAACCTTATGTTGTTTTTTGATGGCTTTTACCGTATCAAAAATATTTTCAGTAGCATCTTTGGCAAGCTCAGGCTTTGCTATAGCCCCTTCATTTTTCGATAGAATAGTTCCTTCTACCTTTTTGTGAGATGCTTGTTGAATTGCTAGCTCGTTTTTTTTAGATATGGTTGCTGATGATTCAACCCTACTTTTTATATTTGATGGGGATGTTTTAGGTAATTGATGAAATAATTGTTCTTTAATTGTTTGATCTTGTGAGGGTATAGCACCATCATTTTCCAAATTTTGCAACAATTGCCACAATTCAGCAGTGTAGCTTTTTAGTAAGTTAAAATCAAGATCATTAATTTTTAACAAATTAAAATCAAGGTTATCGTTCAGATAATTTAGTTTGTCAATTAAAACCGATACTTTTGTTAATTGTTTCTTGTTATTCATAATAGGTATACAATTCCACTTTCTTAAACTTAAAATTACGACATTTATTTTTAAAGTGTTACATGTTTGTTGAACCAAATTTATTTAAAAAGCGTGGTTGGGTAGAGGTAATAACCGGCTCTATGTTTTCAGGCAAAACCGAAGAACTGATAAGACGGTTAAAACGAGCGCGTTATGCTAACCAAAAAGTTCAAATTTTTAAGCCTCAGGTAGATACCCGTTACCACGAAAACGACGTGGTATCGCACGATGAAAACCGCATTTTGTCAACTCCGGTAAGTAGTTCGCAAAATATTATGCTGTTAATTGATCGCTCAGAAGTAATTGCCATAGATGAAGCGCAATTTTTTGACGAAGGTTTAGCAGAGGTATGTCGGGTATTAGCGTTGAAGGGAATACGCGTAATTGTTGCGGGTTTAGATATGGATTACTTGGGCAACCCTTTCGGACCCATGCCAGCCATTATGGCAGATGCGGAATATATTACCAAACTGCACGCTATTTGCATGGTTTGCGGAAATTTGGCTTCGTATTCCTTTAGAAAAACTAGTGAAGATAAAACCATTTTATTAGGTGAAACCGATAGCTACGAACCCCGATGCCGCTTTTGTTTTGATAAAGGGATGAAAGGAAAATGATAAATTATTGTAATGGTTATTGCACATACATACAAATATTAACTTATGAACGATGAGAAAATAAATTTATCAACGCTGATAAAGTCAGATGGTAAATTTATTTTTTATCGTTTCTTAGCCTATAAACAACTATATTTTTTGTGGAAGCGAAACTGTGGAAACCATTAAGAAACGGGCTCCCCGCTATCCAATCAAGATTTCGGATAACCGCAACTATTCTATCTAAGTATCTTTCACTATAATGAATATTATTTTTTTATACAATAAAAATAATTCAACATTCATTATTTGTCAATACCTTAAATAGGTTGACCAAAAAAAGTCAATCTAAATGTTAAAAACAAGAAAAAAGGAATCAAATTAACCTTAAGCGAGATCACGAATAAATGTTCCGTTACTCTACACATTTTCCGCGATGACGACAGCCGGTTTTGAAAAGCTACTGCAGTTTTTTAATTCAAATCTTGAATGACATTCATATAAAGTGTCAACTACTTTTCTACTTTAATAAAGGACTAATACCAATTTGATCGATTTTATTATACTTCGAAAGATAAAAACTTTTAAGCAAAAAAAAACCATAAAAACTATTGACTTCACTTGAGCAAGAATTGGTATAATACCGTATATTTTTTAACTTGGAAATCTACTATTTAAACAGCTTATAAAAAGGAGTGAAGGTTTAGCCTCGATTTGCAAGTCAACTGTATTAAAGTAGATCGGGTTGTTTAGTAGTTGAGTGTTGTTCGTTGAATAGAAAAATTCGACATTCAAAATTCGGTGTTCGATATTCGATATTTTTTTTGGATGCTTATTTAGTGAATAACGAATATTGATTAACGAATAATGAACGTCGAATTTAAACAAATGTGAAGTTGCATTAGTAGATCATCTGTACTAAAGTGCATTGAGTTGTTTAGTAGCTAAGTGTTGTTCGTTGAATAGAAAAATTCGACATTCAAAATTCGGTGTTCGATATTCGATATTTTTTTTGGATGCTTATTTAGTGAATAACGAATATTGAACGTTGAATTAAAATGGAGTGAAGTTGGAAGCTTAGCCCCGATTGCAACGGTTATGTTGCTTGAAGAAAAGCCTTGCAGCCAAGCGCAACATTTGAGTGGAAAGCGGGGAGCTCCTCACCAAATTGTTTGGTGGTTTCGCTTCTAAAAAAAATTTAATAACCAATTATTAAATTTGTAATTTTGCCATATGCCAAAATCCTATAAACGAGAACATCCTACAGAAAATTATGATTGCCTGATAATTGGTTCAGGAATAAGTGGCATGGCATTAGCAGCTTTGTTAGCAAAAGAGGGGCGCAAATGTTTAGTGTTAGAAAAGCATTATACGCCCGGGGGCTTTACCCACGTTTTTAAACGCAGAAACTACGAGTGGGATGTGGGGATACATTACATTGGTGAGGTACATCGTCCACAATCTATTATGCGGCAAATGTTTGATTATCTATCAGAAAACAGATTGGAATGGGCGGCGATGGATGACAATTATGACCGCATTTATTTTGGTAAAGAGCATTATAATTTAATTGCCGGTAAAGAAAATTTTATCAATACGTTAAGTGAATCCTTTCCGGAAGAACGACGTGCTATTGAAGCCTATTGCGACTTAGTGAAAGCAACTTCTAAACATGCCAGAAACTTCTTTATGGAAAAAGCGATGCCTCCCTTTCTAAGTAAAACTATTGGTGGCAGGTTGCGTAAAGGGGCTTTAAACCACGCGAACATCAGCACCAAAGAGGCAATTGGAAAGCTAACCAACAATAAAAAATTATTGGCAGTGTTAACCGGACAATATGGCGATTATGGTTTGCCTCCGGGCGAAAGCAGCTTTTTAATGCATTGTGGGGTAGTACGCCATTATATGAATGGAGGAGCTTTTCCGGTAGGTGGCTCAGCCCAATTATTTGATACCATTGAACCTACCATAGAAGCCGCAGGTGGTGCAGTATATACCAATGCCGAAGTAAAAAAAGTGCTAATAGAAAAAGGCAAAGCAGTAGGTGTGGAGATGGCTGATGGAAAAACCATACGGTGCTCCAAAATTGTGAGTAGTGCCGGTGCTCATATTACTTTTCAACACTTATTAAAAAATTCTGACAAAGTTTCTGCTATAAAGAAGGCATCGAATAATTTGAAAGCCTCTGCTTGTCATGTTTGTTTGTATATCGGTTTACATGTGGATAATAGTGTTTTGCAATTACCCAAAACCAATTATTGGATCTATCCTGAAAATGGTTATGATCATGATGCCAATGTTAAAAATTATTTAAATGATCCGGAAAATGCTCCACCTCCGGTGGTGTATATTTCGTTTCCATCGGCTAAAGACCCGAGTTGGGATGAGCGTTATCCCAACAGAAGCACCATTGAAATTATTACCTTAAGTAATTATGATTGGTTTAGAAATTGGGAAGATACCCGTTGGCATAAACGCGGTGAAGATTATGATGCCTTTAAGGCTAAACTCTCAGAACAGTTGTTGGATTATTTGTATGACTATGTACCACAATGTAAGGGTTATGTTGATTTTCATGAGTTAAGCACGCCACTTTCCACTCGTAATTTTGTAAGCTATCAAGCGGGTGAAATTTATGGTTTAAACCATACCTTAGACCGTTTTGAAGAACGGCAATTGCGTGCCGTTACGTCTGTAAAAAACTTTTATTTAACCGGGCAAGATATTGTAACTGCTGGTATTGGTGGTGCGCTACACGCTGCCTTTATTACTGCATCGGCTATGTTAAAAAAGAACATGTTGAAAAAAGTGCTGATGCATAGAACTAAACGATAATCTACAAAAGAACTATCTGTTATTCATTTAATTATTTTAGATGTAAATAAAAAACGCAGAAGCCGTGGGAAACCTCTGCGCTTTCAATTCTCCTTTTTTTCCAGAGGAAAATCGGAGGGCTGGGCATATCGATTTAGCAATTCAATAAAGCGGTGGTATCTTACAAGAAAAAATATGCTTATTGCCATTAGCATATTGACGGTTATAATACCAATTTGACTGTAAAAAGTGACACAAAAATTTTGGAATTAAATTGGTGAGCTCAAGGCAAAAAACGCAGACATAGCCAGCGGCTACGGCGAGTATTTTTAACGAAGAGATCGCCAATATTAAACCGAAATTGGTGTTACATTTTATGGTCAATTTAGTATAAATTATAATTTCTTGAGTTTTGATTTGGGGTGTTTTGTCGTTCAGTCTGTTTTTTAAACAGCTTCGATTATAAGAAAGGTTTTCAAAATCAAAGGGTCCATTTTCGTGTAAGAAAAACAGGGCTTGATGTCGAGTAAAAATATTGTATAATTTCAGCAAAATGTGCATTGGTATTTATTTTGATAACTGCTTCTGTTTACGTTAAAATTTGGGTTGGGTTTTGTAAAATTTTATGATTACAATATATTTAAATTTGTTTGTTCAATTTTATAAACAATTGTTAAGTCGATGTTTATCGAATAGTATTTAATGTTAAGCATTTTATATAAATTTATAGTTAACTGATAATATATTTCTTGCAATTATTTTTGAATTATAATTAAATTTTATTGTATTTAATTATAATTTCTTTAGTATAAAAAAATAGACATTTAATGCATTGAATTATATATGGAAAAAATTTTTACTGAATTTACTCAAAACAATTTTTCAAGTTTAAATGATAGGTATTTAAAGATTATAGACTAATTTTATCAGCTAACTATTTTTTAGGTTTTTATGCATCAATCTATTAATCCAACAGAAATTTCAACTGCCGAATTACATCAAATTTTATTAGGTACTGTAGCCCCAAGACCGATAGCCTTTGTCAGTAGTATTAACCCCAATGGGGTTTACAATTTGGCGCCTTATAGTTTTTTCAACTGTTTTTCTTCTAACCCACCTATTTTGGTTTTTTCTTCCAACCGTAAAGTAAAAGATAATAGTACCAAACATACGTTACATAATGCTGAACATAACAAAGAGTTAGTTATTAATATTGTTTCTTATGATATCGTTCGGCAAATGGCACTAACCAGCATTGAATATGATGAACAAGTTAGTGAATTTGATAAAGCCGGGTTGACTCCAATACCAGGAGATATGGTTAAAGCCCCGAGGGTAGCTGAATCTATTGCAAGTTATGAATGCCAAGTAAACAATATAATTGCCTTAGGCGAGCATGGAGGTGCCGGTAATTTAATTATATGCGAAGTCGTAAAACTACATATTGACACTTCCATTTATGACGAAGCCGGTAAGATCGATCCACAAAAAGCCAATTTAGTTGCCCGAATGGGGCGCGCTTTTTATTGCAGAGCACAAGGGGAACAGATTTTCCCCATTGTACAACCCGTCAATATACAAGCAGTTGGTTGGGATGCTTTACCCGACCATCTAAAAAATAGCACCATCCTTACCGGAAATGATTTAGCCACCTTAGCCGGTGTTGAACAATTGCCCAATCAATCTTCTATTCATACCTATCAGACTAAGCATCCTTTTAATGGAACAGAAATTGAAAAACATCAAGCTGCTAAAACATTGATTGCTGCGGGTAAGGTTATGGAGGCTTGGGAGTTATTGTTATAGTTCATAATTATTTCCGACAAACAATTGCGTAATCTCTATCGGATTAAGTTAATTATATACACCGTTATTCAACACTATTCAATTGTATATCATAAAACAAGTTCGTGTTTGATGCAATCTGCTTGCCCCAACCTTTGTCACCATAAGCTAAACCCGATGGAACAATTAATTGAATGCGCCCACCGGCCTGTATCAATTGCAAACCCTCCGAAACACCCGCCGGAAACTGATTCAAACTGCGCGTTTCCTTTCCATCCGATTGAATGGTAGACCAGATTTGATTGCCATTTAAATCACTCATCTCATAACTCACATTCACTACTGAGTTCATAGTTGGTTTAGCCCCACTGCCTGTTTGAACAATTGAATAATACAAGCCAGAAGGTAACCATTTGGCATCCATTTTATGTTGTTTAATAAATGCCAGCATTTTAGGATGATCAATTGCCCATTGAGCTTCATTTAGATTTTTGGCAATTTCGCCTTTAGCAGCGGTTTCATTAGCCATCTTTCCTTTAGCAATTTTATTAGTGGTGTTGTTAGAAGATTCACAAGCACTTAAATAACAAACAGTGCACATTACAAGTAAAACCACTTTTCTCATAGACTTAAATTTTCACAAAAGTAAAATTTTTTACTTGTTGAAAAAATGGAGTTCCAAAAAGTTTTTATTAGTAAATATTTTCACAAACAATTATATTTAGAAGCGAAACATTACAGGTACTTGAAAAGGGGCTCCCCGCTATCCGCTCAAATGCTGCGCCAACGCACAAAAGCCAACGCTTCAGGCAGCATAACCGCTACTATCGGGGCTAGTATGCCAACCTTAGCCGGCTTAATAAACGTTCCTGTTCGCCAATGAAAATTTTATATAAAAAGAGTACAAGTATATAAGCTTTGCCGGACTAATTCCCCTTCAAATATTGAAGAGTCTGTACCAACTCATCACTAGCTGAGTTTTATCGAAAGAAAAAGGTCGGGGTAGTTTAAACTGCTCATTAAATTCGTAGTAGAACCTATAAAAAGTCTATTGCACCATAAAACTATCGCCCTTACTAAATCCATTTACCTCCATTTGATAATAATACAGTCCTTTTGGTAAATCTGCAACATTAAAGGTTACTTGCAGCGAAGGATTACCAACAGGAATAGTTTTATTCAACACCAAAACACCTAACTCATTATATATTTGAATAGCAAGCGGCTCGCTAATAACAGAAGAAAACAACAAGTTAAATACATCACTTGTTGGATTGGGATAGGCTTTAAGATGTTGAAAAATTTCTGGTTCTTCTTCAACAAAAACAAAAGGCTCATCAGTTGGGGTATTGGCAGTAAAAACCCCATTGCCGTGCGTGGCAACGGCAACATATCCATCCGCTTCCCTTGTTTCGATGGCAGCAATAATATTATTACCAATAGTATGTGGAGCGACTAAACTCCATTCAGTGTCTTCTCCGTTTAAGTCAGTTGTATAAAACAGCCCAATGGTCGTGCCCGCAAAATATTGATAGCTTCCATCCGTTTTAGGCAAAATATCAATTGCTCGTATAGAAGGACCGTTGCCACTGCCATTGGCAAATTGCTCTAAATTGCCAGCAACCTTAGTCCAACTTTCACCAGCATCTTCTGAATAAAAAATACTATAGATATTAAAATTAGAAAAAGCAACCATCACTTTATTACCATTGTGTGGGTTAACGGCAATATCAATTACAAAGGCTCCCGATGGAAAATTAGTACCAGTAACATTGCTAAAAGAGGTGTTTTTTGCACTGTTAATTTTATCAATTCGATATACATTAGAGGTATTGGTACCTAAGTAAACCCTAAAAAAAGGATTGGCTTGTGAAGCCGTTATCCGCGTGAAAATTCTATCGGTTACTTTTAAACTATCCGGGTAAATTTTCCAACCTACCGAAGTAGAATCAAAATTATTTTCTATAGGAATTTGGCTCAAGGCTTCTCTAATCCACAATTTATTACCGATGGGCATGTACAATTTATCATTGGTTTCGGGGTCAAGCGTAAAGGCATTAATGAAAGCAAATTCCGAACGTGCTAATGCAGGGTCAAACCGTTGATAGTTTAATGGATTACCGTGTAGGTCTTTTTCAACTTTAATCAATCTACCTCTTTGCGTAGAGACAATAAAATAATCTCGACCGTCAGGCATGGCACAATACCCTCCGTCGGCACCGTAAGGTTTAGTCCATTTAGCTAACGAATCATCTCGATTAGTAAAATACGTGCCATTGTCTTGCAAGCCACCCATTACAAAATTATTCGTGTCGGCTTTATCAATAGCCAACGTATAAAACTGCGAACTGATGTATCCGTTATTTAGCGTTTCCCATTCCACTTCATCTGCTGTACAGTCCAATGTTTTACTAATACCGCCATCGTGAAAAGAATACATCACTTTCGGATTGTTTTTAGAAAAAACGGCTCCGTGTAAATCGGGATGGTGATTTGGATATTCCCCCACTAAAGGTAATTTTGCGCCAATGCCATAACCGCCGACATGGTCAATATTGTCCTTCGTACTAAAGCCATCGGTACTTCTAAACATATTAGTACCGCCAATAAAAACCGTATTGGGGTCATCCGGTTTTACGGCAACCATCAAGTCATAACCGCCTTGCACATAAAAGTCATCAAATTGATCGGGTCCCCGATAAATATTTTCCGTTAAGTTAGCCCATTTGCCCCCTGCTTCGCTACCATCGCCACTTTCATAAACGTATTTCCATAAGGCATTAAATTCATCTCCTTGCGTTGGGGTAGAGGCTCTTTTGCCATATAACGAATCTACATTAGCAACTGCAAAATACACTTGGTTTTCATCGGATGGTGCTATACCTATTGCAATACGGTTATACGATGGCGGAAAATTTTCGGGTAGAATATTTACGTAATCTCCCATGCCAGTTTTTGATCGCCAAATGCCGCCTCTTGCGCCATTTCCATTAGCAACAATATTATTTTCTTTACTAAAAGCAGCATATACTACACCTGTTGAAGTTAATGCCACATCTGTAAAATACGATACTTGATTATTTAAACCAGTACCAAATACCACACTCCATGTTTTGCCACCATCTAAGCTGCGATGTATGCGTGCATACGAAGCTACGTAAATTTCAGTTTGTACTTTATTGGAAGCATCAATAGCAATGCGCCAAATGCCCTGCCATTCCGATTGAAACTCATTAATTATATTGGTAGCTGTGTTGGGTAAGATTTCCCAAGTTTCTCCATTATCGGTACTTTTAAAAATGCCATTGCCAAAATAAAACGCACCTGATTCGCCTTGCGAGGCACCAAATAATTCGCCGGTTCCAAAATACCATTCATCCTGATGCCCTTCGCGTGGGTCTTGTGCAATGGTGGTGATACTTAAATTTTGAGTGGCTGCAGTTACTTTGTACCACGCTTTTCCTCCATTGGTGCTTTTCCATAAGCCGCCGGAAACACTGCCGGCAAACATCACCGATTCGTTACGCACATCTATAGCAAAAGCACGCGTTCTGCCACCTACATTATAAGGTCCTCTCGCTTTAAAGTCCATTTCTTTTTTGGCAGTTTTGGCAACCGGTAACGTTTTCGCAAAAGCCATTTCCCGTTGCCGCATATAGGGTGGTACTTTTTGGGTTGCCGGGTCTACCAGCATCGTATAGGTTTCTGTAAAGCGGGCAAATTTATCTTCGGGTGTACCAATACCCATGCTAATGCCGGCAGTTTTGTTTAATCGATTTTTTAGCGCGGTTTGATGTTGTTTGTTTTGCAAGCCGTATCCTATCAACAAACTCAATAATACGCTTATAACCAAGATGATTTTTTTCATATGCCTTTGTTTTGCTTTACTAAGATACTATTTTTTCTTAGATCTTAGATGTTAGAAGCCATATGTCAGATGTTTTCAATTTTTATTGAATATTGGATTTTACGAAGCAGCGAAGTTGGCAACCTAGCCTTGATTGCAGTGGTTATGTTGCTTGCCGCGTTGGCTTTTGTGCATAGCAGCAACATTTGAACGGAAAGCAAGACTACCTTCTCTTCATAAGACTTCCGTTTCGCTTCAAAAAAACTAAACTATTCAAAACTTTAAATATAACATTTCGGCTATAACTTGTGGTCAGTATCTTCTAGCATCTTGTCTCTTACTTCTCTCCTCTGCCATTTGGCTTCTGACATCTTGCCTATCAATACAAATCATAGCGGTGAAATTTACATTCAACCGCTCCGTTGTAGAATGTTAGTTTTTTGGAAGTGCGCAAGCCCAATTGCTTTAGCGCATTTTTGTTGCCTGAAAAAACCCAAGCGGTGTAACCTTTGTAGTTTTGTTTAAAGGTGTCGCCAATAGATTTATACAGGGTCACCAAATCTTTAGCTTTTAGGCGCATGCCGTACGGTGGATTAATGAGTATAGTGCCTTGTTGCGTTTCGGGCTCAACTTTTACCACCGGCTTGCTATCTTTTAAAGCACTGTGCTTTAACTGAATCACTTTTTCAAATGCTGTAATTTTTAGATGTTGTTGACTTAGTTGAATCATTTTCGGATCAATGTCGAAACCAGTAATTTTATTTTGGGGGGCTTTGATGTTTGCTTGGGCTTCAGCTTTTACCGTTTTCCAAAGCGACTCGTCAAAGTCTGTCCAATTCTCGAAGGTATACCTGTTTTGCCGAAAAAAACCGGGTGGCGTTTGCGTTGCTAAACAAGCTGCTTCAATTAAAAAAGTACCAGACCCACACATAAAATCAACATATGGAGCACTTGGTTGCCAGCCGCTGGTTAAAATTAAACCGGCTGCTAAGGCTTCGTTAATAGGGGCTTGCCGGTTACTTGCCCGGTAGCCGCGTTTGTGTAAACTAAAGCCCGAACTATCTAACATAATCGTCACTTCATCTACATTAATGCGTATGTTTAAACGCAGGTCCGGATTTTTTACATCAACCGAAGGTCGCCTGCCGGTTTTGTCTCTAAACTGATCAACGATGGCATCTTTCATTTTTAAGGCAACAAACTTTGAGTGGGTAAAGTAAGGAGAGTGAACTGTACTATCAATAGCAAAGGTTTGATAAGTCTTTAAATATTTTGACCAGTTAAAGTTATAAACGTGCTTATAAATATGTTGCGGATGTCTTGCCTTAAATTGATCAATAGGCTTTAAAATACGCAAGGCAGTTTGCAAACCATAGTTGGCTTTGTACAAAAGGTTCAAATCTCCTTCAAAAGAAACGGCACGTTTTTCTTGCTGTACTTTAGTAGCTCCAAGTTCTTTTAATTCGTTGGATAACACCGGCTCTAAACCGGCAAATGTTTTGGCAACTAATTTCAACAGCCTTGGTTTTTCTGGTGATTCGAATTAGATGTTAGTCTACTTTTTACAATTAAAAGATTTTCTTGTACCGGCATGGTTTTGTTTTGTGCGGGTAAATATACGTTAAGTTATTTCTACATAGTGTTGGTTGCTAATTGTTTTTGAAATACACCAAATTTTCTAGACCTGACAGGTTTTTGAAACCTGACTGGTTTACACAGGGTTATAACGTTTACACTACAACCCCAAACTAACCCCAATTAAAAAGGTGCGTGCTCGCGGGTAGGTAGCAAAATCAATACCATAAGACAAATTTCCGTTAACCGCAGAAGGAGTATTCACTTCTGGGTCGTAGCCGGAATAAGGGGTCAACACAAATAAATTTTGTCCAGTTACAAAAACACGAGCCTTGTTAAGCCAATCGGTATTTCTTGTTGGAATAGTATATCCTATGGTTAAATTATTCAACCGTAAAAATCGACCATCTTCTAAAAAGAAACTGGAAGCACCTGCCGGAATATTAGTTGCATCAGCTACTCGTTCAGAAATATTTCCTCCAAAATTGAGCAAGAAATTATCGGTTGCATTATAAATCAAGTTGCCGGCTACACCCGATAAATTTAAACCCACATCAAAAGCATTATAATTAACATAGGTATTAATGCCATAAACAAAATTAGGAATACCCGTTCCATTAATTATTCTACTTTCGGAAGAATTGCCATCGCCCATATCTTCAAAAATATAAAAGGAGCCAAGCGCTTCTCCATCTTTAATGACTTGAGTAAGTGTTCCGTTTATACTTCTTCCACTTAATATGCCGGTAAAAATTTCACGTCCATCGGGCAACGAAACTTCATTAGTTGTATAGGTTGCATTGGCATCAATGGTCCAATTAAAATCAGATCGATTTACTAAAGCTGTACCGAGAAACAACTCAACACCTTGGTTTTTGATCTCTCCGTTCAGGTTAATCCATTTTTGAGAAACCGCAGGTGGTTCAGAATCTACCAATAATAAAGGATCGGTATTTACTGTGTTAAAATAATCAATACTTCCATATAAGCGGTCTTTAGGTAAAGAAAAATCTGCACCAATGTTAAATTGACTACTTACCTCCCACTTTAAATCGGGGTTTGCTTCCCGTACCCGCGAAATACCCGTTGGCGTTACCTGAAAAGTTTCTTGGGTAGCCTTGTTTGGTATTTCCTGGTTGCCGGTTTGTCCCCAACCAACTCTAACTTTTAAATCATCAAAAGCATCTACTATATTATTTAAACGATAAGCGGCTGAAATAGCTGGAAAAAATCCCCAACGGTTATTCGTTCCAAATTTAGAAGAGCCATCTGCGCGCATAGAAGCCGTTACTAAAACCTGATCATTCCTGGTATAATTTATCCTGCCAAATACAGATTCTAATTTATTAATTTCGTGACTGCCCGATTTTGAACCAATAATCTCGTCTTGTGGATTTGCCGGATCATCTAAAGCACTAATGGTTGGTATGGCATAATTACTGGAAGCCGTAGCGAAAGAGTTAACTTCAAAACGTTGATAGGCATGACCCAACATAAATTCAAATTGATTGTCAGCCAACAAAGTACGGTAGGTTAAAAAGTTTTCAACTAAGGTATTATTTGCGCCAATATTGGCAAAACAATAGGAGCCATTAATAATGTTTATTCCTTCTAAGTTGTTGGGCTGTAACTCTTGTTCTCGTAATGAAACAGACCGGTCTATTGCCAAATTAAATTGATATTTTAATCCTTCAACAATATCTAAACCGGCAGTAATATTCCCTAAGGTTCGGTTAGTTGTAGTTAAGTCATTCCAAGCATTTAATAAACCAACCGGATTAGTAGGTCCCGCCGAGTAATCACCGTCACTACCAAATATTGACCGTGCCGGATCGGCAGCTAAGGTATTTGTAATTAGTTCCCCTGCGGTATCTGAAACATCAGAGCGCGGAATGCCATTATCTAAAACTTGACTACTCAACAAATTTAAATCAATTTTTAAACGGTCGCTTGGCAAAGCAAACAAAGTTGTATTTAGTCTTCCAGTAACACGACGTAATCGGCTTTTGTTAATAATTCCTTCCTGGTCAAAATAACTCAAAGAAGCCCGGTAAATGGCTCGTTCTGACCCTCCCCCATAAGCAATGTTATGATTGTGAGTAAGTGCCCCGTTCCTTAATATTTCTTCTTGCCAATCGGTTCCGTTTCCTAAGCCGACTACCTCTATTTTTTTGGCAACAGAAGAAGTACCAACGAAGGCATTATAATCTAAATTCGCTTTGCCAGCTTTTCCCTTTTTTGTAGTAATTATTACCACACCGTTAGATCCTCTTGAACCATAAATAGCCGTTGCCGAAGCATCTTTTAACACATCTATAGAGGCAATATCATTTGGATTTAAAAAACTTAAAGGATTTTTACTTGCCGCAATTGTTGGAATATCATTTCCAGATAAATTACAGCTTGGCGGAGTAATAGCAATGTTGTTTAGCGGTATTCCATCAATTACATACAAAGGGCTATTGCCACTTCGAATAGAACCTGCTCCACGAATAGTTAAGTTAACCCCAGCACCAGGCTCACCGCTAGAAGAAGTAACCCGAACCCCTGCCATTTTTGCTTGTAACAATTCTTCAGGTGTGCTTATTACGCCTTGATTAAATTCTTCAACCCCTATAGAAGCAATTGCCCCAACTACATCTGTTTTCTTTTTAGTTGCATAGCCAATCACTACCAATTCTTCCAATAGTTCTGAGGCTTCTTTCAACTCAATATCCACTTTCTTTTGATCGCTTATCAATAACTCTTTACTTTCGTAACCTAAATACGATATCACGAAAACCGTATTGTCCGCCTCCGGTATTCTAATAGAATATTGCCCATTAAAATCGGTGGTGGTTCCGCTGTTGGTTCCTTTTACTTTTACGGTTGCTCCAATTAAGGGTTCTCCATCTACAGCAGTTATGGTGCCAGTTACCGTTCGCATTTCAATGGTTTGGGCAATGCTTATGATTGTAAAAAAAAGCAATACAATAAAAGCAATTAATTTTTGGAAGCAGTTAGTCATATACGATTTTAATACATACATATGCTACATTGATTTTATGAAATTTAAATGAGGATTTTGCTGTGTGAATATAGAAAAAACAAATGGAAACAAAAACAAATAGATGATTAACATTTAAGCGATCAATTGATACACCATAGTTTTTTTGAAGCGAAACCGTGCCACTCGCAAAAAGGTGGGTCCTGCTATCCGCT
The DNA here is from genome assembly GCA_938023075.1 of uncultured Chitinophagales bacterium. Lineage (GTDB taxonomy): Bacteria > Bacteroidota > Bacteroidia > Chitinophagales > JAHDHT01 > CALHDG01. The sequence goes on along the minus strand of CALHDG010000131.1, from coordinate 34,073 downwards.
CAAATGCCGTTTGCCATGCTGCAATGCCTGCCCTGCAAAACGGCATAACCGCTACTATCAGGGCTATACTTTTAACCTCGCCCGGGTTTAATAACATTTCAAATAGTAAGTTGTGGATAAGCCGCAAAGTATTCGTTCTTGAAATTTGTGGTTGCTATCAATTTCCTAAATCTTATGCTTCTATTTGGTAATCATGCCGCAAAATCGCATTTTGCAATTTCTAATTATTAGATTTTGCCTACATTAGACAATATATTAGCATTTAGGATAACGCATATAAAAAATATACCTCATATTTTACAATATGGCATTACTCACAGAAATAGCATCAACAATAACCCAAATTATAAAGAGATTGGATTACAATCATTAATTAGCAAAAGAGAAACCAAAGAAGTAATAGTTCGTACAAAGAATAAACCTGAACAATCAATTGTTTTAGGAAACTTCATTCCATTTTATTTTGGTAAGCTATCTCCGATGTTACTAAAAATTCAACCAGGCTATGGAGTATAACAAATTTTACCAGAGAAGATAATTTATTGTGTTTGCAAGTTAACCAGTTTTATAACAGACGATTACGTTTAAGAAACTTGAAGATGTAATTTTAGAGTACAAAATAAAGTCAATTGCTATACCACCGTTAGGAAGTGGTAATGGAGGTTTGAAATGGGAAATTGTAAAAAAAATGCTGTCAGAAAGTCTAAAAAATGTTGATGCCGAAGTAACCATTTATGAACCGAATAAAAGAATTCGTGAAGCCTTGCTAAAAGAAAAAGTTAAGTTAACCGAAGCAAGAGCATTGTTAATGTATATGCTTTTTCAATTGGTTAAAAATGGTGAATTCGTATCTGAATTTGCTTGTAATAAATTATGCTATTTTTTACAACGTTACGGTGGCAAACCATATTTGAAGCCGGATTTTAAACCAAGTTATTATGGCCCTTATTCCAAAGAAGTATCATTTCTGATGAGTACATTAAATGGTAGTTATATAGCAGGTTATTTTAGTCCATAAAAAAATCCTAAGCGATTGATTTACAATAACTTAGGATATGAAAGCGTAGCGAGAGAGAGACTCGAACTCTCGACCTCAGCATTATGAGTGCTGCGCTCTAGCCAGCTGAGCTACCTCGCCTGTTTATTTAAAAAATGATGGCAAAGATACATCATTTAAATTAATCTCAAACCTTTTTTTGAAATTGAGTGATACCTGATTAGGCTAAATGATTAATAATATTCTTGTCAATACCCCTCTGTTAACAAAATTATTATAGCATGATAATTCGGATGAAGAAAACAACTCGACTTTCTAAAGTGAATGGAAGTTGAAGGTAAGTGGATAAGCACTGAACAAAATGATTTTGCAAAAAAAAGTGTATTAAATTTTAAAAATAGCAAGAAACGCTGTAACATTATACAAGTATGAAAAATAAAGAAGTTGAGATGCGCTTGCTATTAGACAAAATAAAAAAGATAGAAGCCTTGATTGAAGGGGCAACTAGCGAGGGTGAAAAAAGAGCTGCTGAATTAGCAAAAAAACGGGTTAACCAAAAAATGGAAGACCAACCCAATATGGTTGAATACAGACTTTATACGCCCGATTATTGGCATAAAAAATTATTGTTGGCAATATGCAGAAAATATGGTTTGAAACCCTTTCGCTATCACCGGCAAAAATATACCACGGTCATGGTAAAAATAGAGGAAGATTTTTTGAATAACGTGGTTTGGAAAGAGTACTTAGAATATTCGGATCATTTGGAAAAATTAATTGAGGATATAACAAGTGATTTGATTAATAAAATTCATGAACATCATGATGAAGATATTGTGCAGAAAATGATCGGTTAATATTTACACGCGATTTTGTATAGGAATCCTAATAACATAAATTTACCATCAGTACAGATTCTGTTTCTCCTTGGCTTTTTTGAAAAGCCTCGTCTTAAGTTTAGTCAAGAAAAAAATAATCTACTTCAAATGGATAATTTTATTTTCTCCGCATTTCATAGAGATTAATTGATACCACGCTTTTATCTAAGCATCAAAACAATAAACAGCTAACAATATTTGTTATTTTTGCGTAACTAATAGTTTATATAATACAAACCTTGTCGGTACAAATACAAAACATAACAAAAACCTATGGCACTCAACACGCGGTAGATAATATTAGCTTTACCGTTGGAGAGGGTGAAATTGTGGGCTTTCTTGGTCCAAACGGGGCAGGCAAAACTACTACCATGAAAATTTTGACCGGTTTTATTCCGCAGACTAAAGGGCTAGCTCATGTTTGTAATATTAACGTTAGTGAACAACCTATTGAAAGTCGAAAAAAAATTGGTTACCTGCCTGAGCACAATCCCTTGTATTTGGATATGTATGTAAAAGAATATTTAAGCTTTGTAGGGAAAGTGCATCATATAAAAAACATTAAAAATAGGATTAGCGAAATTATTGACTTAACGGGTTTGCAAATTGAACAAAAAAAGAAAATTGGACAGTTGAGTAAAGGTTACCGTCAACGGGTTGGTTTAGCAAGTGCCTTGTTGCATAATCCTGAGGTGTTAATTTTAGATGAACCAACTACTGGTTTAGACCCCAATCAACTGGCAGAAATTAGACAACTCATCAAAAATTTAGGGCAAAACAAAACCCTTATTTTCAGTACCCACATTATGCAAGAGGTAGAAGCCGTTTGCGACCGCGTGATTATTATTGACAAAGGAAAAATTGTGGCAGATGATAAGGTAAATGCCCTTCAATTAAAAGGCACTAAAAATATATATGAAGTGGAATTTTTGCATGATAAAGAAAACATCTTACCCAAATTAAAAAATATACAAGGTATAGATACGGTGCATCAAAATACACATAACATTTACCAATGTCAATCCTCTTATGATAGAGACTTACGTGCCGAAATATTTAACTTTGCCGTACAAAATGAGCTGACTTTAATTGGCTTAAGTCGCAAAGAAAGTAGCTTAGAAGATGTGTTTAAAAAACTAACCCAATCTAATCCCAACTAAATCTGGTTTAATTATTTATGCTAAATATTTTTAAAAAAGAAATCAATCATTTTTTCAGTTCGCTGATTGGCTATATTGCGGTAGGTGTTTTTTTATTGGCAACCGGTTTGTTTTTATGGGCATTTCCTGATACTGGAATTTTAGAATATGGCTATGCTTCGTTAGAAAGCTATTTCTATATGGCTCCCTATATTTTTATGTTCCTCATCCCAGCAATTACCATGCGTTCTTTTTCAGAAGAATATAATGCGGGCACGATAGAAATTTTATCGACCAAACCCATTACCGATAATCAGATCATTGGAGGTAAATTTCTGGCAGCTTTATTTTTGGTGTTTTTCGCCTTGCTGCCAACCTTGTTGTATTTTTATTCGGTGTATCAATTAGGTGCACCGGTGGGTAATATTGATACCGGCGCAACTTGGGGTAGTTACATCGGTTTGCTATTTTTGGGTGGCGCTTTTGTAGCAATAGGTGTTTTTTCTTCTGCCATAACCAACAACCAAATTGTAGCTTTTTTGCTGGCTATATTTTTATGCTTTTTTATATATACCGGCTTTGATTATATCAGTCGCCTTAATGTTTTTTATGCCAGATTAGATGCTTTTGTGGAGCAACTAGGTATTGATGCCCATTATCAATCGATTGGCAGAGGTGTAGTAGATACACGCGATATCTTATATTTCATTTCGCTCATTCTGGTCTTTTTATTTTTTACTAAAGTAGTGTTAGAAAAGAGAAGATGGTAAAGAAAAACAAGCAAAAAAGGTTGAGCAAAAGAGTCAATTCAATTTTAACTTTAGGTATATTTTTATTGGTTGTTGTGGTCATCAATCTATTGGGTAACCGCTATTTTAAGCGATTTGATTTAACTAAAGAAAAGCGATTTACCTTAACCCAAACCACCAAAGACCTATTAAAAAATTTAGATGATATAGTTTATGTTCAAGTTTATTTAGATGGAGATTTTCCATCGGGCTTTAAAAGGTTAAGGAATGGAGCTTTAGAAATGTTGAATGAATTTAAATCGTATGGAGGGAGTAATATAGAGTTTGAATTTGTGAATCCATTGGAAGGTTTAAATGAAGGGGCTAAGCGGGATGTAATTCAGCAATTATATGAAAAGGGCATTCAACCAACCAACCTAAAAGTAAAAGACAATGAAGCCTACAGCGAGCAAATTATTTTCCCAGCAGCATCCGTTTTTTATAAAGGCAGAGAAACTACTATACAATTATTAGAAAACAAAATAGGGCAATCGCCACAAGAAGCCCTAAATGGTTCAATTGCTTTAATAGAATATAAATTGGCTCAAGCTATTAACACCTTACAAACTACCTACAAACCAAAAGTAGCTTTATTGCAAGGGCACGATGAGTTAAAACCCGATGACTTACAATGGATGCTCAATATTATGAGTAGTTATTATACGGTTGAACAATTCGACATCAACAAACATTTATATATACCCGAAACCTTTAAGTGTTTATTGATTGCCAAACCACGCTTAAAATTTAATGAACCCGATAAATACAAAATAGATCAATTTATTATGAACGGTGGCAGTGTGCTGTGGTTGTTAGACCCGATGATTGCCGAGTTGGACAGTCTTAGAAATCGCGATGCCTTTATGTCCGTAGAGTACGATTTGAATTTGGATGATATGCTATTTAAATATGGCGTTCGGCTGAACAAAAACTTAGCGCAAGATTTGGTGAGTAACCCCATTCCACTAATGATTGGTATGCAGGGAGATACGCCTCAATATGATTTATTTCCATGGTTATATTATCCCATAATTACTTCGGGCGATCAGCAACATCCCATCTCAAAAAACTTAGATGCCATTGCCACTAAATTTGTGAGTACCATTGATACGGTAAAATCAGCAGGCGTACAAAAAACCATTTTATTAAGCACTTCGCCTTATACCAAATTGCAGTATATGCCGATACGTATACATTTAGGAGCCGTAAAAGAAAAGCCCAACCGAGCTCAATTTAAGAAGGGCAAACAACCCATTGCCGTTTTGTTAGAAGGCGAATTTCCATCGGTTTTTAAAAACCGCTTAAAACCAAATACCCAAGCCGTTACCGATACCATTGCAGCTTTTACCAACCGCGATAAAAGTGTACCCGGCAAAATGATTGTAGTAGGCGATGGAGATATAATAACCAACGACAGAAGCAGCAAAGGCGAACCCTTTCCAACCGGCTACTTCCGCAGCACCAAAGAAACGTTTGCCAACCAACAATTTCTGTTAAACTGTTTAGAGTATTTAATTGACCAAAGCGGCTTAATAGAAAGCCGTACCCGCGAAGTAAAATTACGCCTGTTAGATCAAGGTAAAATAAAAGATGGTAAAACATTTTGGCAAATGCTAAATTTGGTGTTGCCTTTAATAGGCTTATTGGTTTTCGCCTTGTTGTACAATAGCCTTCGCCGAAGGCGTTATGCCCGTTAAATACCTTAAATATACAGTTCTGATACCATCTAAATAAACTCCAGCGGAGTCAAATCTTGGTAGCAGATACGTAACAAAACAATTAAGCTCCAGAGGAGCGACACTTTGACTACGTTCCAATTGGTGTCACTGCGCTGTAGTTCTGATACCATCTAAATAAACTCCATCGGAGTAAAATCTTGGTAGCAGATACGTAACAAAACAATTAAGCTCCAGAGGAGCGACACTTTGACTAGGTTCCAATCGGTGTTACTGCGCTGTAGTTCTGATACCATCTAAATAAACTCCAGCGGAGTAAAATCTTGGTAACAGATACGTAACAAAACAAATAAGCTCCAGAGGAGCGACACTTTGACTACGTTCCAATTGGTGTTACTGCGCTGTAGTTCTGATCAGAAAAAATTACCACCATCTTTTAAAAAGCGTACACTTGTATATTTCACTCGAAAAGTGTACCACTATTTCAGCCGAAAAGTGTACCAATTCTGTTAACAAGTTGTCCTACCAAATTCGAGTTTTTTGTATTTGGTTGGGCTGCAAAAAATGGTAGACATCATGAAAGTACAACAAATCGTTATCAATTATTTTCGGCAAGGATATTCGCAGCGTAAAATTGCTCGTGAGCTCGACCTGCATCGTCGAACGGTAAAAAAATATATTGAACAATATCAACATAATTTGTAGAATGCAAGCATAGTAACATCAAAAAAACTATCAAACTTGTTTCAGTTTGGTGGCTTATTTGTTGTAATTGAAACGGCCATACCGTTATCCCGGCTGCCTAATTGATTTTAAACTTGTTCAAAACCTTGTATTTTAACTGCTGTTTATTATCTTTAATATGAATTATAAATAAATCAATAATTATGAAACAAGTCTTTACAATCTTAACGCTGGTATTTTCCCTAATTTTACTAAATAATCCAACACAAATTTTAGCGAATACTTCTACACACGAAGTTAAAGATGTAACGGGTAAAGTAGTAGATTTATCAGGTAATCCATTAATTGGAGCTACTGTTGTTATTGAGGGAACAACTACTGGTACGACCACCGATAATGATGGGAACTTTACAATTAATGTAGAAGAAGGGCAAACTTTGGTTATATCTTACATTGGTTATGCTACGCAACGGGTTGTTGTTGATTCGTCAAACATCATGAACATTACCTTATCAGATGGTGTTGAGTTAGAAAGCGTAACAGTTATTGGGTCGAGAGGTAAACCCAGAACAAATGTTGACAGACCTGTACCTATTGATGTAATTTCAGTAGCACAATTACAAGCTACGGCACAAGCAGATATTGGTCAAGCTTTACATTATTCGGCTCCTTCCTTTAATGCAGTTAAGTTTGGTATTAATGATTTGGCACCATTAATTGATCCTGCTAGTTTAAGAGGTTTAGCACCCGACCAAACCTTGTTGTTGGTTAATGGAAAACGTCGCCATAAAGTTTCCTTTTTTAGTTTAAACCATGGCGTTGGTAAAGGCCAATTGGGTAATGATATAAATGCGATACCCTCGGCGGCAGTAAAAAGAGTAGAGATTTTACGAGATGGTGCAGCCGCTCAATATGGTTCAGATGCTATTGCTGGCGTAATGAATATGCAGTTGAATGATAGTAAGCGTGGTGGATCAATTCGAACCTATACTGGTACTGGAATTTCTTCGCCAAAGTATGATGCTTTAGGAGGGAATGCGGATTTAGATGGTGAAAAGATTTATGGTGATGATATGGTTACGGATGGAGCTACATTCGCAAGTTCGGTAAACTTTGGTTCACCTTGGGGAGAGGATGGCTTTTTAAATACAACCTTATTTTTCCATCATAATGAAGCCTACGACCGTTCAGGTTTTTACACGCATGGTGCCGGCTGGTATCCTGATGATTCAAATTTAAGTGATGCAGAAAACGAAGCAATAGATGATCGTTTAAGAGAAATCAATGGAATATCTTGGGATAGAGCCGTTCTTGGAGCAGCAGAAAACACAAATGGTGGAATTTTTATTAATGCTGGCAAAGCCATGAGTGAAGATTGGGATTTTTACAGCTTTGGAGGCCTTACCATGAAACAAGTTATTGGAGGCATTTTTTCAAGAGCAGCAGCCAGAACAGATAGAAGCGCATTAGATATATTTCCAAACGGATTTAACCCTGAAACGCCTTCAGTGTTAACAGATTGGCAAGTTATGACGGGTGCTAAGGGCGACTTAGCCGGTGATTGGGGTATTGATTTTAGTATGGGCTACAGCGGCAATAATTTAGATTTGTATAATAGAAATACCGTAAACCCAAGTTTGGGTAGTGCATCCCCTACAAGTTTTTATACGGGCAGTCTTAATGTAACACAAACCTTAATGAATGCAGATGTTTCAAAACTAATTAATAATACCAATATCGCTTTTGGAGCAGAAGCCAGATTTGAATCTTTTCAGCAATCGCAAGGCGAGGTGGCAAGTTGGGTAGCCGGGCCCTTAGCTTCACAAGGAAAAGATGTTGGCTCAACGGGTAGAGAAGGTTACAGCGACCGCACCGATGGGGAATGGAGAAGAAACAACATTGGTATTTATGCAGACGTAGAAAGTGATATTACAGAAGCCTTATTATTATCTGCAGCGGTAAGATTTGAAAACTATTCGGACTTTGGTGGCGATTTTTCTTACAAAGCAGCTGGTCGTTATAAATTCTTAGATCAATTGTCCCTTCGGGCTTCTGTAAACCGGTCATTCCGCGCTCCTTCTTTAGCTCAACTACATTATAGTAATTTTGCGCAAATTGCGTTTGACGATGATGGTAACTCTGTTGTTACGCCGTTTTTACCTATAAGAGATGCGTTGGTACAAGAAGCTTTTGGTATTTCAAATTTAGAACCCGAAACATCATTTGATATTGCAGTGGGCGTTACCTCAAAAATAAGTAAAGAGTTAAGTGTAACCGTAGATGCCTATCAAATTGACATTGACGATCGTATAGTGGTTTCTGGTGGAATTGTGGCATCTGATTTTAGCCAATTTGACGGAGCTGGGTATGATGAAATTAACATTTTTACCAATGCTATTAATACACGAACCCGCGGGTTAGATGTGGTGGTTGATTACAATTATTTTTTCGGTGAAAATCACAATGCAGGATTGAGCTTAGCCGCCAACTTTAACAATACAGATACAACAGGTATTAACGTTCCAGAAAAATTTGAAGAAAGAAATTTAAATATTATTGATGGCAGGGATATTACCTTTTTAACCAACGGTGTGCCCAATAGCAAAATTATTTTATCAGGTAATTACCGGGTAGGCAAGTTTGGCATGTTGGCAAGGGTAACCCGTTTTGGTGAGGTGCAAGATGCAAGGGAAATAGATCCCGAAACTGAAGCTCCTCAAATATTTTCAGCAAAAATGGTAACCGATTTATCTTTAACCGGGCATGTTAACGATAAATTTAATGTAACATTTGGGGTGAATAATTTATTTGATGTATATCCGGATATGTTGTTGTCGCCAAATGTACGGGGAGAGGTAATTTATTCGAGAAGAACCAACCAATTTGGAACGCAGGGCAGGTTTATTAATTTGGCACTAAATTATAATTGGTAGAAAAAATTTTACTATTAATAAAAAGGGATTTGCTTAACTTGAGTAAATCCCTTTTTTAAGTAATGCGGAGAAAATAAATCTACTTTTTATATCAAAGTCATTTTTTGATAGACGAGGCTTTTCAATCCCGAAGTTTCGGGAAAAAATGGCAAAGACAGAAATGTAGATTTATTTTTGTAGCATTACTAATGTTCAACTTTACAATAACATGAATCCAAAAAAAATAATAGTCATTGGCTCGGGTAATGCGGCTTTATGTGCAAGCATGGCAGCGCTCGAAAACGGGGCAACCGTAATCATCTTAGAAAAAACAAATAAAAACCTTTCTGGGGGTAATAGTAAATACACAGCAGGGGCTATGCGCTTTGTGTATAACAATAACGAAGAACTGTATCCATTGCTAACAAATCCTACAGATGAAAAAATAGCTAAAACTGAATTTGGAACCTATACCAAACAAAAATTTGAGCAAGACTTGCTTGGCTTTAATAATGGAAAGCCGTTAAGCATGCAACAACATATACTCATTAACAATAGTTACAAAACCATGCGCTGGTTAGCAAGCCACCATGTAAAGTTCGAACCAATTTTCAGTCGTCAAACGTTTGAAAAAAATGGCAAGTATATTTTTTGGGGCGGCTTAACACTTGAAGCTAAAGGTGAAGGGGTGGGTTTAGTAGAGGCCGAATTACAAGAGGTGGAAAAACTAGGTGGAACAATTTTGTATGAACAGGAAGCACTGGAGTTAATAGTAGAAAATGAACGTGTGGTTGGGGTAAAATGCTCAACTCCCGAAGGAGAAAAAATTTACGAAGCCGATGCAATTGTATTAGGATGTGGTGGTTTTCAATCCAATGCTAACCTACGCAAAAAATATATGGGTGAAAATTGGGGTGCTTGTAAAGTACGGGGTACCCCAGCAAACACCGGTGCTGGTATTGAAATGGCATTAAAAGTGGGGGCTGTTTTTCACGGAAATCCCGAAGGTTGCCATGCCGTACCAATGGATTTAAAAATGCAGAATTATGGCAACCTCGAAATTCCTCATTTGCAACGGAAGAATTATAGAAAAATATGCTACTTCCTTGGCATCATGTTAAACGCCAATGGTGTGCGTTTTGTTGATGAGGGAAAGAATTTTAGGAATTACACCTATGCACAATTTGGCAAAGCTATTTTAGAGCAACCTAATCATTTCGCCTGGCAAATTTTTGATAGTAAAGTTGAGCCTTTATTGTATGAAGAATATCGCTTTTGGGATGCTCATTTTGTACAAGCCGATAATTTAGAAAATTTAGTAAAGCAGTTGGAAGGTGTTAACCAGCAAGCAGCACTTCAAACCATTAGCCAATACAATAATGCAGTTGATACAAACACCAAATTTGATCCAACCATTTTGGATGGTAAAGCAACCCAAGGCTTGTCTTTAAATAAAACCAATTGGGCAAACACTTTAGATACACCACCTTTTAAAGCTTACCCCGTAACCTGTGGCATTACTTTTACTTACAGTGGGTTAAAAGTAAATAAACAAGCAGCCGTTTTGAACAAAAACGATGAACCCATAAATGGCTTATTTGCTTGTGGCGAGTTGGTTGGTGGCGTGTTTTATAATGGCTATCCAGGTGGTTCGGGCTTAACCAGTGGAGCGGTTTTTGGTAAGTTGGCTGGTGAGGCAGCAGCGAGGGGATAGACTTATTTTTTAAAGGTATGTATTTATCTTACCTTTACTCTTTAAGGAATGATGAGAAAATAAATTTACCATCTATGATAAAGCAAATTTTTGATAGACGAGGCGAAAAACGCAGTCTTAGTGGGGCTAAGACAAGGCTTTTCATCGAAGTATATCAGAAAATTGCAAAGTCAGAATGTAAATTTATTTTTTTCTCATTCCTAAGTTTAAAAAGCCAAGAGAAACGGGATTACAAAAGCTAAAAGCCTATGATAGAGTTTAGAGAAATAACAAAAGAAAATGTAGTGGCTATTTGTGATTTAAAATTGTTTGAAGATCAGATAGACCAAGTTGCACCTAATTCATTTTCAATTGCCCAGGGGCATTATAGTAACAAAGCATGGTTTCGTGGTATTTATAATGATGATGAACCAGTAGGTTTTGTAATGCTATCGCTTGATTATGTAAAAAATAAGTTTTGGGTTTGGCGGTTTATGATTGATAAAAATCATCAAAACAAAGGCTATGGAAGGGCTTCAATAGAATTGATAAAACAAGTGATTGCCGAAAAGGTATCTGACACAACAGCAATTTATTTGTCCTATGTGCCAAAAGAAAAAGGTGGAGCCAATGAATTTTATAATAAGGTTGGCTTTAAAGACACGGGTAAAATGTTAGGCGATGAGAAAATAATGGTTTACAAGTATTAACAAAAAACAGTAGAATTATCCCGTAAAACGAAGTCTCAAAAAGTGCTAAAGTATTTTGAACACTTTATCAATCCAGTACTCAGAGCACAAATCTTTTTTGAAAGCTCTTATCTTTTACGTACATTTAAAAACAGAATGATTAAATCAACGTATCTTCAAATAATAACCTTAAGTGTGCTGTTTTTGGCAGCCTATGTGTTGTTTTCCGCTTTTCACAAAAAGGACAGCATTGCTGACAGTAAGGGAGTTATTAACACCGATACTCAAATTGATAACAACTATTTTGCCGGTAAAACCATTGAGTGGATTATACCATTTAAAGAAGGTGGAGGTGGAGATACTTGGGCGAGATTTAATGCACCCTTTTTAAGCAAATATTTACCGGGCAATCCTACGGTGGTGGTTACTAATATACCGGGAGGCGGTTCGATAAAAGGAGCCAATTTATTTGCCGAACGTGTAAAACCCGATGGCTTAATGATTTTAGGAACTTCAGGAAGTACGCAAATGCCGTTTCTGTTAGATGATCCGAGAGTGCGATACAATTATGCCGATTATAAACCGGTAATGGCTTATCCCAACGGTGGGGTGGTTTATGTATCGCCAGACTTAGGTATAAACTCAGCTGCCGAAATAAAGAACATTAAAAATACGCCATTGATCTATGCGAGTCAGGGGCCAACTTCGTTGGATTTGGTGCCCAATATTTCGTTTGAGTTACTTGGCTTAGATGTAAAAACGGTTTTTGGTTTTAGGGGTAGAGGAGCCGGACGATTAGCCTTTGAGCGCGGCGAAGTGAAAATTGATTACCAAACCTCTTCTGCTTACTTAAAAAATGTAACACCTTTAGTAGCTAGTGGCGAAGCCATTCCACTTTGGAGTTGGGGCATGTTAGATGCCAATGGTCAATTGATAAGAGATACCAGCTTTCCTGATCTGCCCCATTTTGGAGAAGTATTTGAAATGATGCACGATAAAAAAGGAGAAGGTATTGAGTTTGATAGTTGGTTTGCAACCATGGCAGCCGGTTTTGGTGGCATGAAATTGGTGTTGGTACCCAAACAAACCCCCAATCAAATTGTAGCCTTATATGAACAAGCCTTTACCGCTATGAAACAAGACCCACATTATAAAGCCAAAAAGAAAAAAGCGATTGGTTTGTATACCCAAGAAGTTGGCACCAAAGCCTATAAAATTTTTGATATTGCGACCAACATTGCCAGTGTTGAAAAAGAATGGTGTAAGCAGTTTTTGCGGGATAAGTACAATTTAAACATCTAATACACGTATGGAAATTTTTGATCTTGTTGTTGGCGCACTAACTACTTTATTCACACCCGAACATTTCGCTTTTCTAATGTTAGGCGTGATTTTGGGCTTAATGATTGGTGTGTTTCCCGGCTTAGGCGGCATTGCGGGTTTAAGTTTATTGCTGCCTTTTATTTATGGCATGGATGAGGTGTCGGCTTTAGCAACCTTAATTGGTTTGGTGGCGGTCATTCCTACTTCAGCAACCTTTACCAGTGTGTTGATGGGCATACCCGGCAGCAGCAGCAGTCAGGCAACCGTGTTAGATGGTTTTGCTTTGGCAAAGCAAGGGCAGGCATCGCGGGCTTTGGGTGCAGCTTTTTCCAGTAGCTTGTTGGGTGGTTTATTTGGTGCAATTATCCTCACTTTTTTTGTGCAGATCGCCCGTCCGGTTATTTTAATTTTTGGGTCGGCAGAATTGTTTATGCTCGCTATTTTCGGATTGTCTATGGTGGGTTCGCTGTCGGGCAACTCGGTTTTTAAAGGTATTGTAGCATGTGCTTTTGGTATTTTGGTGGGTAGCATTGGGTCGGCTCCGGCAACTGGAGAGTTTCGCATGATTTTCGGAATTGAATATTTATATGATGGCATTCCTTTGGTGGTGATTGCCTTATCCATATTTGCCTTTCCCGAAATTTCTGAATTGTTTAGAAAAGAAAGTGCCATTGCCCAAGGAGCTAAATTGGGTAAAGATGGCTGGTTGAGTGGCGTAAAAGATATGATAAAAAACAAGTGGTTGGCATTGCGTTGCGCCGGTATTGGAACAATAGTGGGCGCCATTCCCGGTATGGGTGGCTCGGTAGTTGATTGGATTGCTTACGGACACGTTGTACAAACCAGTAAAGACAAAAGTAAATTTGGCAAAGGCGACATACGTGGTGTAATTGCACCAGAAAGTGCCAACAATGCCAAAGAAGGAGGCGCGCTCATGCCCACGCTGTTGTTTGGTATTCCGGGTTCGGGTTCTATGGCGGTTTTTTTGGGCGGCATGGTATTAATTGGTATTGAAGCAGGCCCCTCTATGGTAACCAGCGATATTGATTTGACCTACACCATTATCTGGAGTTTGGCAATTGCCAATGTTTTAGGAGCGGGTTTGAGCTTATTGCTTGCAGGCCCAATATCAAAACTCACCGAAATAAAATTTAGCTTATTAGCACCCTTTATGATTATGGTCATCAGCTTTGCTGCTTTTCAGGCAACTAAAGATATGGCTGACTTGTGGATGCTGATGCTTTTTGGTGTGGTCGGTATTTTTATGAAACGCTTCGGTTGGTCACGTCCTGCTTTTTTAATTGGTTTTGTGTTGGCAACCCAGGCAGAAAGTTATTTAAATATGTCGGTACAATTTTACGGCTGGCAAATGTTTTTGCGACCTGGTGTACTCATTATTCTTGCCTTAACGCTCCTCTCTGTTTATTTTAGTAGAAAAGGAACGGTAGATGAAAATGCCGAATTGATGGCAGCCGAAACCAAAGCCAACATCAACATGCTTCCGCAATTGTTGTTTGCTGTGGCGGTGGTTATTTTTGTAGGTATTGCGGTATTTGATGCTTGGCAGCAATCGTTTCTAGGCGGTGTTTTCCCTATGGTGATTGGTATTACGGCTATCCCATTTGGCTTGTATTTGTTGTACATTTTTTTAAGCAGACAAACCAGCAGTCCCTCAGTTTTTGATGCGGAACAAGCCGTTGCTGAAGGTACTTTTAAAGCTACTTGGTACGAACCTTTGCTGTGGATTGGTGGCTTGTATCTTTTAAGTATGCTTATTGGTTTTGTGCCCGCCATCATTATTTTCTTCGTGAGCTTTTTCACCTTAAAAGCCAAGACAGGTTGGCTACAAACTGCTTTGCTAACCGCAGCCGGCGTAATTTTGTTGCTAATGTTTAGTAGTTTTTTAAATTTAGAATTGCCGCAAGGGGTGTTTTTTAATTAAGATGAAGCAGCTGGCTCAGAAGCTGTTAGATTGAAAAAAAGTATGGTTTATGCTGATGTAGGTTGAAGTAAAAAACATCGCGAAGTATCAAAACTTTAGATTACATAAAAACAAATTATTATTTTTAGCCAAAGCAAAAACAAATAAACTTGACTGAAGAAAACCATATAGCCAAAACAAAGCGAGCCGTAAGAGAATACTTGGGCAATAATCGTATTGACCAAGCCTACAAATATTTTTTGGATCTGCATCAAAACTTTACCCAAGATGATCCGCACAAGATGGATATCAGCAGCTTGATGGAAGCGATGAGAAGATACAGCAGCTTAAAAACATTAGAAAAGCCAAATGATAAACAGTTTGAAGAGCGAGATGCTTTGGCAAAAAAAATAACCGCGAGTATAGAAGCCTTACTGAAACTAATACCCAACAAAGATGCTACAGACACTATAGAAAATGTTGTAGAAGCTAAAGCCATCTACAAAAAATACCGCAGTACCGGCTTTGAACTGTATTTACCAGCATTAACTTTGAAACACCGGCAAATTACTGTAGTAGTGGGCGAAAATGCCACCGGCAAAAGCACTTTGTTGCGGATGCTGGCAGGCGATTTGGCAATTGGCAAAGGCAAACTCCGCTATCCTCAATTTCATAATGGAAAGTTTACCCTAAATTATTGGGGAACCATAAAACGGCAAATTGCCTATATACCGCAGGAATTACCCAAATGGAGCGGCAATTTAAAAGATCACTTACATTATGAAGCCGCTATACACGATTCTACCGGAAGGATAAACGATGTACGGGTCAATTACATTATTGACCGTTTGGGTTTAACCACCCATATCAACAAAAACTGGAAACAACTCTCCGGCGGTTTTAAGTTGCGTTTTTCTTTGGCAAAGGCATTGGTTTGGCGACCGCAACTGTTAATTATTGATGAACCGCTCGCCCATTTGGATGTAAATACGCAATTGCGCGTGTTAGAAGATTTAAGAGCCTTTGCCGACAACCGGCATCCTTACCCTTTAAGCATTATCCTCTCTACACAACACCTGCACGAAACCGAAGCCATTGCCAACCAATGGTTGTTTATAAAAGATGGACAGGTAGAAGTGATGAACAAGTTAAACGAAAACAATAGCTACAACTGGTTTGAACTAAACTGCAACTTAACGGAACATGAATTAAGCACCTTGTTAAACAATATTGCCATTACTACCCTAACCAGAAACAAACTGGCATACCTGATTAAAACCCCCAAAAGCACCCAAAAACAACAACTATTAAAGGCTTTGTTAAGCCATGCAACAGCTGAAATATACTATTTTAGAGACACCACAAATTCCATTAAAACCAAATTTTACAATGAAGCAAAAGCTAATTGACATACTCTTACTGCGAAAGATAGACCGCTATTTGTTGAAAAACTACCCGGCGGTTTGGCAAACGAAGGGGCATTATGTATTAATTTATGCTGTATTGATTGGCGTAATCTCGTTTTTAATTGGCTATGGAATTACCGCTACCAACAACCTGACTGTACCCCCCTTACAACAACTGTTTTTAAATTATGATGATAGCTTTCTTTTTTGTTTTGCAATTGCGGTGCTTTTTATTTTGTATTGGATGTTTACTCAATACAAAACCCAACAACAGGCTTACCATTTGCCGGCTTTCTTAGTTTCATTATTGATTTATTTTATTGGTATAGCATTCATTTTATTGTTAAATACTACGGCTTACCGCTTAGGTACCATTTGTAAAAGTAAAAATTTAATGGCACAAGCAGATATGGACACTTTAAAAGCGAATAATTTTTATATGTATGGTTATACTTTTAATATTAATGAAGAACTTGACTTTAATACCGAGCAAGAAAGGTTTAAACAACTTGTTTTAAAAGAAGATACACTATTAAACAATCGGTATATTTTGGATAGTCTATCACCTCGGACGAATTGGTCGGATATCTTCGGTCGGTTGTATCGGTCAGATCTTTCGGATCTGTCATCTGGGTCGTATCTCCCGAATCCGTCATATCGGTCGTATCTGTCAGCTTGGATTACATTTAATCTTAGTAAAAAAAATATTGAATGGCAATTGCTTGAAGAAAAAATTAACAATTCTAATTGGATTAAGGGATATAAAAATAAAATTAGCTGGCTGGCTGAGCGAGGTAACTTAAAAGGAGATAGTTTAGTTAATCAGCTGCCTGTGGCAATAAAACAACGCTATTTGGGCAACACCGAACCAGAGGCTGATACAGCTACTATTCAAGGCATCTTGTTTAAACATTATCCTTATTTGTTTACGTTAGAAGATATTGCCTGGAGCACCCAACATGCACAGTTGTATTTAAAAGCAGGTATTTGGTATAAGAATGCCAAAATGTTGTTACCCTTAGTGTTGTTTTTTAGCTTGTTCATGGCAATGCTCCGTTATTTTAAAGTAGAAGAAATAGCGATTGGTGCCTTGTTGACGGTTTTAGGCTTGTTTGTATATACTACTTTTTCCAACGCTGAAACGGAGTCCTTTTTCAGTGAAATGATGAAAAGTTTATCTTATCTGCATTTGTATGGGGCTTTTGCTGTTGCTACAATACTAAGTATTGGTTTTGCCTTAGTCCGTAAAAAAGCCAACGCTATTTATTATGTTTCACTAAGTATGGTGTTGGTTTTGCTGGCTGTTTTATTTACGGATGTACTGGGTTTGCATAACAACTTAACTGCCCAATTGCCGGGGTTCAATTTTGAGTTAGATAGATACATACAAGGTGAAAAAAAGTTAAGGCTTAGTAATGATGCCAAACTCTATCCCATTCCTTTTGTTGGTGCTTTTATTGGTTTGTTGACAACTTGGTTTATGCACCAAAAGCCCTGGGCAAAGTAACACCAAAGCCTTCCGAACTAATTCCCCTTCTAACAAGAAGGGGTGGCGCTTTGCGAAGCAAAGGGTCGGGGTAGTCGGTAAACCAATTTTAGAGATGACACCTTTTTCAGGAAAGCTGTCACCTCCGCAACAAAGCCTTCCGAACTAATTCCCCTTCTAACAAGAAGGGGTGGCACTTTGCAACGCAAAGGGTCGGGGTAGTCGGTAAACCAATTTTAGAGATGACACCTTTTTCAAGAAAGCTGTCACCTCAGCACCAAAGCCCTCCGAACGAATTCCCCTTCTAACAAGAAGGGGTGGCGCTTTGCAAAGCAAAGGGTCGGGCTAGTCGATAAACCAAATTTAGAAATGACTCCTTTTTCAGGAAAGCTGTCACCTCCGCAACAAAGCCCTCCGAACTAATTCCCCTTCTAACAAGAAGGGGTGGCGCTTTGCGAAGCAAAGGGTCGGGGTAGTCGGTAAACCAATTTTAGAGATGACACCTTTTTCAGGAAAGCTGTCACCTCCGCAACAAAGCCCTCCGAACTAATTCCCCTTCTAACAAGAAGGGGTGGCACTTTGCAACGCAAAGGGTCGGGGTAGTCGGTAAACCAATTTTAGAGATGACACCTTTTTCAGGAAAGATGTCACCTCAAAGCTCAATCCAAACCCAACTCATCCAAAACCGACAACAAAGCATTTTCAATTTGCGCAATGGACTGCTTGTAATCACCAAGGCTTAATATACCCATAGCATTGTCTTTTTTAGTTCTGTTGTATTTGCCGGATTGCATAATTATTGTATTGTAATGATCTTTTCCTTTAGTTAGTTAAGGCTATTAAATCATTAATGGCTTGTTCAATGTTACCATTAGCAATTTGCATTTTAATCGCATCTATGTTATTATTAGATTCATTTACCTTATTCGTGCTTTCAGCATGGGTATTCGATTGATGAGAAGGAGCTCCAATTGCGTCTATCGTTCTTTTCAAACCATTTACCACATCCATCCATGCTTCATCCCTAAGTTTCCAACTCGATATGGGTTCAGCATTTTTTGGCAAGGCTTGAAATTTAGTTAAAGGTGTCGATGAATAATCACAAGGTCGGATAATAACTGGCACAATAGCTACTTCACCCTTGTTGTGGCGTTCAATGGCTTTGCTTATTTCTACATCATAAATATAATCAGAGGCGATAAAATCAGGACTAACTAAAAATATAATTATATCTGCCGATTCTAAGCGATTTTTTAACTCCTTTTCCCAAACGGTGCTGGCTACAATTTCTTGGTCAGTCCACAATTCAATTTTGTCATTTCTTTCTAAACCCGAAAGATGAACGATAAATTCGTTTAAATACTCAACATCTTTTCTGGAGTAGGATACAAATATTTTTGGTTTAATCATAAAGCAGATGAATTAAGTTTTAAAGATAAGTAAAACGAATGGATACTTAAACGTAATTATTCAAGCTAAGTTGGCTCCTTATTAAATTGTTACCTTTGTAAAAATTGATTTAAAAAATTGATTATATCTATTGAGCAATGTAATTTTAGTTTCCAATGCAAAAAATGAAATGCTTATACCTTCGTTCCGGCACTTCTAAAGGTCCCTTTTTAGATTTACGCGACTTGCCTGAAAACATTACAGAAAGAGACCAAATATTATTACGCATGATGGGTTCGCCCGATGAAAAGCAAATTGACGGCTTGGGTGGAGCGGCATTTGTAACCAGCAAAGTAGTAATGGTACAGCCATCCAATAGAGCAGGAATTGACGTGGATTATTTGTTTGCCCAAGTTTTTATAAAAGAAGCCTTGGTTGATACCAAACCAACCTGTGGTAATATGATGGCTGGCGTTGGTCACCTGGCAATTGAACGGGCTTGGGTAAAAGCCACACATCCCAAAACAAGCATTTCGGTTTATAACTTTAATACTGATACAAAAATTGAAATAATAATAGACACGCCGAATGGAGTTTTAAACTATGTTAATGGCGAAACTGCAATTGATGGAGTTGCCGGGACAGGCGCTCCTGTTTTATTAAATTTGTTTAAAGTAGCTGGTGGCGCAACAGGTAAGTTGTTTCCATTGGGTAATCGAAAAATGAATATTCAGGGCGTTAATGTTTCTATGGTGGATGCTGGAAATTTAACGATACAAACAAGGGCAACAGATTTTGATTTAGACGGTACAGAAATGCCAGATTATTTTGAACAACATCCTGAGATAATGGCTAAAATGGAAGCTGTAAGATTAGAGGCTGGAAGATTAGCTGGTTTAGGGGACGTAAGCCAAAGCGTTCTGCCGAAAATTATATTGCTTTCTAAACCAAGAGCTGGCGGGCATATCAAATCGCAGTATTTTACACCAAAGGCATTGCACCCAACCCATGCAGTTAGTGGTGCTGTTAGCATTGCGACCGCCTGCAAAGCAGCAGGAACCGTTGCGGCAGAAATCGCTACAGTAAGTGCTTCTAACGTTGAAAAAATAATTGTGGAACACCCATCGGGCCAAATACCCATAGAAATTGAAGTGGAAGGCAAAGCCGATACTTTTGATGTTGTAAAAGCCGGTACAATTAGAACGGTGCGGAAGTTAATGGATGGTTATGTTTATTTTTAACCCTACTCAATGCTATCTCTCCTAAAGAATAGGTGGAATTACTATTAAGATTTACCTTTCTGTCCAATTTTTCTCACATCTCTCGCAAGTCTTTTTAACTTGTGGCATCGAAACCTCAAGTCTTTTTGACTTGCACGCTAAAACGAAGCACCGTCATAAATTAAGGGATTCTTCAATAGACTATTCAAGCCGACATAATTCCTGGAATATCAATAATAAAATTCATGGGCTTCTAAAACCCAACCTGCTTTTACCAGATTATGATGAATGTACAATAACTTTGTTCAATCACACTTCCTTCAATTTATATAAGATGCATGTGTTGCTTCCAAAACTAATAATTTTTATAGTTGATGTTTTTCTTTCCAAGTGTATTGTTATAGATTCAAATTTCAATATGTTTGTTAGCAAGTTAAAAAGACTTGCCGCAGATTGGGTGCATCAGTTGGTCGATTGAGAAAGAAAGGTATTTCAAGAGAGAAAGTGCATGAATTATTCCTATGGTAAAACAATTCAAAATAATTAGAACAATAAAACAATACTATGAATGCTGTAACTTACTTGAAGAACTTGTCAAAACCAATAAGAAAAAGGATTTAGATAACATTGAACTGTTGACGCTTCTAATCAACAGGTTTGGCAGTTAGTTTTCCTGCAAAAACCAATTTTGAATTGTCCACCACTTTTGTTATTTCATTAACCAACAACAAGTTTAAATGAAACTACTCAAACAAATCATCCAACAAAACCTCGCGCTGTATTTCACCGAAGTAATATTTATTTTTAACCGCACCAAAGGTACTGATCAAAACCGTATATATTGCTTTCTTTGTTTTAGCTTGATCTAAAAAAGCCCATCTTTTGTGGCGTAAGGTGTTTGTAAAATAGGCTTTATTAATTGTAAATTCTTTGTTGTGAAATTTAATCTCACATAAATTAATAACGTTATCTGCCCGGTCAATTACTAAATCTATTTGTGTGCCTTTGTAATATTGGTTGCCCAAAAATTTCCACGATAAGGCTGCAGCACTAATACCCGAAATACCCAAAGCCTTTTTTATTTGGGCAATATGTAACATGCAAACGTTTTCGAAAGCATAGCCCGACCAAACTTTATATGCATGGCTTGTTGAAATATTTTCAAAAGAAATATTTTGCTTAGCTCGCTTTATAAATTTTAAATAAAATAGAGTATATAAATCGATAAGCCGGTAAATCCCATTTCTTTTCATATTAAAAACAGGGTGATGATAAGATATAAATTGGCAAGCTTCTAACTCTTCTAAAGGCCTAAGTAAACTACCGGATAATGGCAGCTTTGTAATTTTGGACAGTTCAGTTTTAGTAAGCCCATAAGGTTTAGATGCTAAAGCTTCTACTATTTTTATATGATTATCGGCATTTTTAAACAATGAGTGATATAGTTCATGATATTCTGTTTTTAACAAACCGTGCTTACTAAAACAAACTTCATCAATTATTTGAATGGCACTTTTGCCTGTCGTCAATTCATCTAAATAAAATGGAATACCACCAAAAGCCATATAAATTTGAGTAATTTGATAACGGGTTAATCGCAATTTTTTATGTTTGCATAGGGCTTCGGTTTCTGCTAAACTAAAAGGTTTTAGGTTTATTCGTTCAGTTACCCGATTGTGTAAACCACCTCTGTTCCGAAATATTTTTTTATTGATCCAGCTAGATGCTGAACCACAAATTACTAAAATTACGTTGCTCAAATCTACAATATGCGAATTCCAAAAAAAACCTAAGGCACTTACAAACCTTGATTTTGGAGTGTCTAACCAAGGTAATTCGTCTAAAAAAATAACCGCTTTGGTTTTGCGCTTACTGGCTTTTTGGGCATATACAGCCAGCATATGAAAAGCTTCAAACCAATTGTTGGGTGCTGGTAATTTCGTTTTACCCTTAGTTTGTTCGGTAAAGGCTCTATAAAAATTATCTAACTGAATCGGCATTTCTACCTCATAAGCTCCAGAAAACTGAAAGATCATATTTTTTTGAAAGACCTGTTTAATCAAAAAGGTTTTACCTACCCTTCTTCTTCCATAAACTGCCAAAAATTCTGCTTTTCGAGACTGTAATAGCTTTTTAAAGATGGCTATTTCATCATTTCTACCAATTACTATATTGTTCATTATACAATTAAACTTGGAGTTATCTATACAAATATAGGTAGATAACTCCAGATATGCTATTAATTTTTTATATTTTATTATATTTATGAAATTATTATAGCTGGAGTTATCTAGGTTTTTATAGGTAGATAACTCCAGTTATATTTTCTTTTGGCTTTAACAAGCAAGCTCATTAAACATGAATTTGTGGTGTGAAATATTTAAAATTTAAGCCTACCTTTAAACCCAAATTTACAGTGGTGCAAAAACAATTACAAGCATTTATACAAACCGAAAATATTTTTAACCAAGGTAGTAAATTACTACTTGCGCTTAGTGGTGGGGTAGATTCGGTAGTGCTTTTGCAGCTCTTAACCGAAGCAGAATATACAGTAGCCGTTGCGCACGTAAATTTTAATTTGAGGGGAGCGGTTTCAAACCAAGATCAACAGTTTGTAGAAGATTTAGCGAAACAATACCGAGTGGCGTTTTATACTACTAATTTTGATACAGCAGCCTATGCCAAGCAAAATAAAGTGTCTATTCAAATGGCAGCGAGAGATTTGCGCTATACTTGGTTTGAAGAAATTAGAATAGTAAATGGATTTGATTTTATCGCTACCGCACATCATCAAGATGATAATTTAGAAACCATTTTGTTAAACTTAACCAAAGGAACCGGCTTAAAAGGCTTAAGAGGCATCTTACCAAAAAATGGAAAAATTGTTAGACCACTATTACCCTTTAGTAAAGAGCAAATAATTGAATATGCTACAGCAAACCAGTTGAAATGGCGTGAAGATGCCAGCAATCAATCCGTTAAATATGAGCGTAATAAAATACGTTTAGAAGTGATTCCGGTTTTGAAAAACATCAATCCGCAGTTGCTTCACAATCTTCAAAAAAACACCCGATACCTTAGAGAGACGGAACATATTTATAAAGATGGCTTACAATATCATTTTAAAAGATGGGTGCAACAAAAAGGAGCGGAGATTTATCTGCCCATTTTAAAAATAAAAAAGACCAAAGGCTATGCTACTATTTTGTATGAGTATTTAAAAGACTTTGGTTATAATGCTGATCAGGTTAGTCAAATAATCGACAGTTTTAATAGCGAGCCGGGTAAACAGTTTTTGTCGCCTACTCATCAACTAATAAAAGACCGGAAATTTTTAATTCTCGCTAAACAAAGTAACCCCAATAAAACCTTACATCTAATTGATATTAAGCAAGAAAAAGTAGTTTTACCTAACCTCGAAATAACCATTAAAGTTGATCGTTTTACTAAAGAATTCGATCAGGAAAGTTTTAAAAATTATTTACCAACTAATGAGCAACAAGCAAAATTGCATTACAATAAGTTGGCTTTTCCGCTTAGGCTAAGGCGTTGGCAAAAAGGTGACTTCTTTTACCCATTTGGTATGAAACGGAAAAAGAAAAAACTCAGTGACTTTTTTACTGATCATAAGTTATCTAAAATAGAAAAAGAAAAGGTTTGGATTTTAGAAGATGATAAAAAAAGAATTGTGTGGGTGGTAGGTTTTCGTATTGATGATCGTTTTGGTATTCATAAAAAAATAAAGAAAGTACTTCACATGATTAATACAACTCATTAGAAATTGGAAATAAAGGGTATTATATATATATTGTACCTTATTTCAAATTGTAATTATTTTCTATGAGAAATTTATACTTACTATTCATTACTTCTTTTCTTTTTATTATTGGGATAAATGCTAACAGTTTTGCCCAGGATATAAAAAAAGAAGACAAAACTAAACGTTCGGCAAAAGTTCAACAAGCAGCTTCTGTCAGTATTTTTCAGGTAAAGTTTGCTGAGGTGAATGACCGTTTGCAACACGTACTAACCAAAAATGAAACCGTTTTACATTTCAGGCAAGAAACCAACACTTCCACTTTTG
The DNA here is from genome assembly GCA_938023075.1 of uncultured Chitinophagales bacterium. Classification (GTDB taxonomy): domain Bacteria; phylum Bacteroidota; class Bacteroidia; order Chitinophagales; family JAHDHT01; genus CALHDG01. The sequence continues at coordinate 9,788 of CALHDG010000131.1, read as the reverse complement.
TGATGTATTTACCTGAGGGCAATTCAAAAACAGATTTATCTAACTTTCTAAAATCAAATGAAATCAAACAATTCGAAATTATGCGATTTCAGCAAGGTGCCCGAAAAGTGAACTTATTTAACAAACGTTTCTAAACGCAAAATCTTTTTATCTTATGAAAAAAGTATTATTCTATATAGGGGCAATAGTATTTGCTGCTATTCAATCAAATAATATAAACGCTCAATGCCCTGCCGGTGAAACAGAAGTAACCATACAATTTACCGATGACGGTACCTTTCCAAGTGAAATACAGTGGGATTATATTGCCGGTGGTTATTTATCTGGCTTAGGTCCGTTTTTAGTAACCGATGTGGTAACAGTTTGTATACCCGATGGTAATTTAGTTATATTAGGATGCGACACTTTTGGCGACGGTTGGAATGGAGCAGAATATATTGTTACCATTACCGAAGATGGTTCGATAAATGGTTGTGCTGCTCAAGATGGTTGTATTTTATATATTTCTAATGATACAGATGATGATGGAATTGGTGACTGCGATGATAGCCCTACTGGAGGACCGGTTATGCCTGCCGGACCTACATTAACTGTCGGTCCTTGCGATGCTTCCCCTATTTTAACGGAAGGTTGTACCAATCCGGCAGCCACCAATTACAATGCATGCGCCACTACCGATGATGGTACTTGTTTAGTGCCAACAGTAAATGATGATTGTTCTGGTACATTGCCCTTAACTATTGAAGCTTTTGGCGATTGTCCAACTAATGAATTTTATGTAAATAATATTACCAATACAGTAGATGTGACTCCAAGTTGTGATACGCCTGCTGCCGATCTGTTTTATAGTTTTACCGTGCCCGCATCTGGTAGTATCCAAATATTCGCGCCAGCTATTTCTGGTGGAAGTGTTCACGCGGCTATTTATGATGCTTGTGGCGGTGCAGAGATATTTTGCAATACTTTTGTTGATGGTGATATTATTGGAGGTCTTACTCCAGGAACCGATCTAATTTTACAGTTATGGCAAACTACCTCAGGTGAGTTCAATTTATGTGTAGCTGTTCCGCCTCCACCATCTACAAATAATGAATGTATTAATGCAGCGGCAATTGCGGCAGGTAGTTTGGCAGATTGTGGCATCAATACAACCACCGTTTTAAATACCTCCAATTTTTTAGAGCTTGTACCCAGTTGCAATACCGGAGCGGCAGCTGATGCTTACTATAATCTAATTGTTCCACCAACTGGTAACATTCAAATATTTACCACGGTAACTTCAGGTAGTAGTGCTCACGCCGCAATATATGATGCTTGTGGTGGTGCTGAATTATATTGTAATACCTTTGTAAATGGCGAAACCATCACTGGTTTACCACCTGGTTCAACAGTAATATTACAAATGTTTCAAGATGCTGCCGGTGAATTTGAGCTATGTTTGGTAGAGCCACCACCGCCACCTGCTAATGATTTGTGTGTAGATGCTATACCACTTTGCGGAGAACCTATTAGTGCTACTAATGCTTCTTCATTTACTGAACCGTCTGATCCGTTAACCTCTTGTATTGGCTCATTAGAAAATACCGTATGGTTTAGCTTTGTAGCTGCTGGAGGTGGAACCGTTACTGTAGATATTGTAGAAGGAATATGTGACGACTTCACACCTGGTTTACAAACGCACATTTTATCTGGGCAATGCGGCGGACCTTACAATGAAGAAGATTGTACCAGTGCCTATACAACCGGAACCACCTTCACCTTAAATTTATTAACCCCTACTCCTGGCGAAACCTATTTTGTATATATTGATGGTGTGGCTGGTGCAGGTTGCTCTTTCGACATCAATGTTTCAGGTGATTATCAACCTTGTTGCGGACCTGACTTCTCACTCTCCCCAACTTGTCAACTTGGTGATGCCGATAATTTTTATGTAGAGGTGCAAGTAAATGATATTGGCGATAATCCATCTGGTTATAGTGTAAATGGAGGAGCTTTTCCTGATATTACAACAACAGGATTAGTTACTATCGGTCCATTTTCTAATGGTATAGCAAATATTACTTTTGAAGGTTTAGATGATGCCAGTTGTGTAGTTAATCGTGAAATTGAATTTGATTGCAGTTGCGATCCGCTCGCCGTAACTGCCGTTGATGATGGAGTGATTTGCCCAGGCGACGATTTTGAATTGTCTGCGGTTTTAGAAGAAGTTATACCCGGCGAATTTTTAGGAACTTATACTATAACTAGTAATACAGCAAGCTCATGCACTGCCACCCCTAATGGCACTCCAACTGTGGTGGTTTTAACCGATGATGATTCTGACGGTCCATTTCCTTTAGGGTTTAATTTTGATTTTTGGGGCAATACTTACACCGATTTTTATATTGGGTCAAACGGCTATGTTACTTTTGGGCAAGGATTTACGGATCTTGGTGAAGACCCCATTCCAGATACGAACACACCTAATGATCTGATTGCTCTTTTTTGGGATGACTTAGACCCCGGTGACGGTGGCACCGTTTCTTATTTTGATGCTACTGTAAATGGACAAAATTGTATGGTTGTTGAATTTGATCAAGTCATTCACTGTTGCAGTGCCCCAAATGAAATGGTTAGCGGGCAAATTATTATGTGTGAAGATGGTTCGGTTACCATTAATTGTATCGATTGTCAGGCTGATGGTGGTGCAGATTTCGCAACTTCGGGAATAGAAAGTGGAGATGGCACTTTCGGTGCTTTTGATCCGGCATTAACCGACGGGCAATTTACAGCTGGTGGCTCTTATATGGCTTGCACAACGTTCACGCCAGATGTTGCCGTTCCTTCAGCTTGTGCTTTTGTTTATTGGATTACCAATTTAAATGATCCTATGGGAAGTACCGTCTTTTCTGGAAGTGTAGCTACCGTAAATCCGACCACTACCATTACTTATTATGCAGTGGTTGAATGCGAAAATGGTATACAATGTGTGGATGAAGTTACGGTTAGTATGGATGATCCGGCAAATTGTGGCGATCCACCTGTTTGTGAAGATGACATTGCCGGACAGGTGATTGCGCCTTTTGAATGTGATTTAACCGGCATTACCGTTGTTGTTTCTATTATAAATGATGATGGCTCAGAAACTATTATTGGTAATGCCACCACCGATGCAAGTGGAAACTATACTTTATCCGGCGGTCCATTTGCTTGTGGTAATTATTCGGCGATGCTCATGTTGCCTTTACCCGATTGTTATGCCGATGCCGGTGGCAATACCGGACCAGTAGGACCCCTCAACTTTACCGTAAATGGAGATGGCGTAGCCGATGGAGCCAACTTTGAGGTTAATCCCGAAGTACCCACTTTGTCGCAATGGGGTTTGATGATTTTGGCTTTGTTGTTGATGAGTTTTGGGGCTATACAGTTATTAAGTACAACAAGAATAGTTCGGCAAATTTAGTTGGTCAACTGTTTATATTTTAAGAAAAATTTTAAGCCACTTGCATTTTTTGTTGGTGGCTTTTTTCTTTTATCATATGGAAATTGAAGCTTGGTTGTGGGGGCTAACTACTGTATTTCAAAAATTGATGCGCGATTGAATCAAAACTTCATTGTGGAGCAGACTGCTTATAATATTAATGACGATCCTGAGATTAACCTTTTTCATCCTTCCAAAACATTAAGTGATTTACTGAAAACTGTAGGTAAATCTTATAATAAAAGCAAAGGCGATGTCAGTAGCTTTGAAAGTCATATTACAAAACAAGATTATGAAGCACTATTGAAAAGTGATAGATGTGCTGCATTCAATTCGTTTATTACATTTATATAAATAGAAAAAACCAACTAAATCTTATCAACATTTAATTTGTAGCATTCTATAGTCATATTCAACCAGCAATTATTATTTTTGTTGAAAAGAAAGCTATGCTAAGCAGAGGAGTTTTTTATGTTGTACTATGTTGTTTAATGGGTTGTGGAAATCGCCCCATCGAAAAAACAGTTGAAGTAGCTGATATGATTTTGATTAATGGTGAAATTGCTACAGTCGATCAAAAGTTTAGTATGGTTGATGCAGTTGCGATAAAAGACAACAGAATTCTGAAAACCGGTGATAATGATTTGATCAAAACTCATATTGGCGATCATACCCAAATAATTGATTTAAAAGGTGCCTTTGCCATGCCGGGCTTTATTGAAGGACACGGGCACTTTTTAGGTTTAGGTAACAGTTTAATTCATCTAAACTTTATCAATACCAAAAGTTGGCAGGATGTGTTGGATATGGTTCAACAAAAAGTTGCCGAAACTGAGGCAGGCGAATGGATAGAAGGCAGAGGCTGGCATCAGGAGAAATGGGAAAGCGAAGTTGACAATTCAATAAATGGTTGGCCCCCGCATATCTTACTCAGTGAAATAGCCCCGAATAATCCAGTAATACTAAAACACGCTAGCGGACATGCCTTGATAGCGAACAAAAAAGCCATGGACTTAGCAAACATTACCAACAATACACCAAACCCAAACGGTGGTACTATTATAAGAGATAAAGAAGGCAAAGCCATAGGCATTTTTGAGGAAACGGCTATGGATTTAATTAGTAGCCTATACAATGCACATCTGAATAACTTATCCTTCAATGAACAAAAACAACAGCTTAAACAACAAATAGAAAATGCACAAACCGCCTGTTTACAAAATGGTATCACTTCTTTTCAAGATGCCGGTGCTACTTTTGAAGAGCTGCGACATTTTGAACAATTAGCCAAAGCTGGTGAATTGGATATCCGGCTTTGGGCAATGATAAGTGGTAGTCAATCGAATTTGGAAAGTGGCTTAAAAAACTATCCGGTAATTGATAAAGGTGATTACCACTTTACCTGTAGAGCAATTAAATCGTATATGGATGGAGCTTTGGGTTCGTTTGGAGCTTGGCTATTAGAACCCTATACTGATAAACCAGATTTTTATGGACACAATGTTACTGGTTTAGACACCTTAAATAAGGTAGCGGATTTAGCGGCGAAATATAATTTGCAACATTGCGTTCATGCCATTGGTGATCGGGCAAACCGGGAAACCCTCAATATTTTTGAACGGGTCTTTAATGCTAATCCTGAAAAAACCAACTTCCGCTGGCGAATTGAACATGCACAACACATCCATCCCGATGATATTATTCGTTTCAGAGATTTAAAAGTGATTGCTTCGATGCAAGCCGTACATTGTACTTCCGATGCCCCTTTTGTACCCAAACGACTGGGAGCGAAGCGTGCCGAACAAACCTCCTATGTTTGGCGAACTTTGTTAAACAACGACGTAGCTATTGCCAATGGTACAGATACACCGGTTGAATCGGTTAATCCCTTAGAAAATTTTTATGCTTCGGTAACCCGTAAAAGCAAAGGAAACCGCAAAGCTTTTTATCCAAAACAACGGATGAGCAGACAAGAAGCTCTATACTCCTTAACCGCCGGAAATGCCTATGCCGCATTTGAAGAAAACCAAAAAGGTACTTTAACGGTCGGGAAACTGGCAGATATTACGGTGCTATCTAATAATATATTATTATGTGAAGATGATGATATATTAGATACTCAGATTCTGTATACTATTGTAGGGGGTGAAGTGAAGTATCCATTGGAGCAATAGAAAATCGTTAATATTATATCATTAATTGTACTCGCCATATTCACCAAATCAACCAATACCATTCTATCATAAATAATAATTATCTTTTAAATCAAAATGATTGTTATTTTTGCAGCGGAACAAGTGTAAAATAAATATGGCAATTAAAACCAGCAGGGTAAAAAAAATCAATACAAACGAGAATACTATTATTTTTGCCACTTCCTTTAGCCAAATAAAAACCTTAAAACTCTCTAAGGAAAAGGAAAATTATCTTAAAAAAAATCTTACAGAAAAAAACAACATTGTTTATTTAAATGAAGTGGGCGTTCATCAAGTTTTTGTATTGTTTTCTTCCTCCGAAAATGATTTTAAAGATTTAGAGTCGGTTAGAAAATTGGGGCATCAGGTTTTTAAAAAATTAAATGGTGCAAAAGTTGAAACCTGTAGTTTAAACAATCTTACGATGAACGAAACCTATACGTTCAGTTTTGCTGAAGGATTCACATTGTCCGCTTATCAGTTTTTAAAATACAAGAATAAACAAAACCTAAAACCCGATATTTTAAAACAACTAAAAATTGCAGATAACTGTTTAAGTGCTGCTAAACTCAACGAATTAAATATTTTAGTTGATGCAGTGAATATAGCCAGAGATTTGGTAAATGAACCACTTAGTTATTTAACCGCTCCACAGCTAAGCACCGAGTTGAAAACGATGGCTAAAAAAGCCGGTTTAAAAGTAGAAGTTTTTAACAAAAAGAAAATTGAATCGTTAAAAATGGGTGGCTTGCTTGCTGTTAACAAAGGCAGTGTCGACCCACCCACCTTTACTATTTTAGAGTGGAAGCCGGCAAAAAGAATAAATAAACAACCTCTTGTTTTGGTTGGAAAAGGTGTTGTGTATGATACTGGTGGCTTAAGTTTAAAGCAAACCAAAGGTGGTATGGATCATATGAAGTGTGATATGGGCGGTGCCGCCGCCGTTGGAGCAGCTACCTATGCTATTGCAAAAAATAAATTGCCGCTACACGTTATAACCTTAATACCGGCAACGGATAACCGCCCCGGTGGAAATGCCTATGCACCAGGCGATGTAATTAAAATGCATAGTGGCTCCACCGTTGAAGTTTTAAATACGGATGCAGAAGGTAGAATGATTTTAGCTGATGCTTTAAGTTACGCCAAAAAATATAAACCGATGCTGGTAATTGATGCGGCTACCTTAACCGGCTCGGCTTTGCGGGCTATTGGTCAACAAGGTATAGTTTGTATGGGTAATGCCGATGAGGAAACTAAAGCTATGATGAAAAACTGTGGAGACAAAGTACACGAACGCTTAGCAGAATTACCTTTTTGGGAGGAATATGCAGATGCCATAAAATCTGATATTGCCGACATTAAAAATACTGGAGGCAATTTTGCCGGAGCCATTACTGCTGGGAAATTTTTAGAACACTTTGTTGATTATCCTTGGATGCATTTTGATGTTGCACCGTCAGCATGGGGTTATGCTGCCCAAAGTTATCGCCCAAAAAATGGCACAGGTATTGGTGTTAGATTGTTATATGAAATTGCTAAAACATTAAGTAAAGGATGAAAAAAGATAAATTAAAAATTGGTTTAACCATTGGCGATATTAATGGTATTGGTGCTGAATTAATTATTAAAGCATTTAGCGATAAAAGGCTATTTAATCATTGCATTCCAATTTTATACGCTTCACCCAATATATTAGCTTACTATAAAAAAGTGTTGCAGAATGAGCAACTCAATTATCAAACCGTACAAGAAGTAAATCGGGTAAGAGAAAAAACTTTGAACATCATTCGTATTTGGAATGATGAAATTAACATTGCCATGGGCAAACATGATCCTAATTTAGATCAGTTTGCGTTAAAATCCATTGAGAATGCTATTTCGGATTTAAAAGAAAAAAAGATAGATGCTTTAGTGACCTTACCGGTTAACAAATCGGCTTTTCAATTAACAACCGAGCGCTTTGAAGGACATACGGAATTGCTTGCGAGCCGCTTAGAAGCCAAAGACAATTTAATGATGATGGTTTGTGAACGGTTAACTGTTGCCTTAGCCACCGTACATATTCCGGTAGCGAATGTAGCTGAGAGTTTAACTATTGAAGGCATCTTTCGTAAAGCAAAATTGTTAAACCAAAGTTTAAAATATGATTTTGGTATAGATAAACCCAAAATTGCTATCCTTAGTTTAAATCCGCACGCCGGTGATAATGGAATAATTGGTAATGAAGAAATTAACATTATCAATCCGGCAATAGAAGAAATGAAGAAAGAAAAAATGATTGCTTACGGTCCATTTCCAGCTGATGGCATTTTCGGATCGGGTAATTATTTAAAGTTTGATGGCTTGTTAGCCATGTATCACGATCAAGGTTTAGCCCCCTTTAAATTAATTTCAAATAGCGAATCGGGAGGAGTGAATTTCACTGCCGGCATGGATTACGTGCGCACTTCGCCCGACCATGGGCCAGCTTATGAAATAGTTGGGAAAGGTATTGCTAAAACAGAATCTTTCATTCAAGCTATATACATGGCTGTTGATATTGCACATAAAAGAGCCGTGTATGCCGAAATACATAATGATCCCATTAAAAAAGCCAATATTAAAGAAGCAACCATAGAAGAATAGCTTTGCTCAACTTTCAGTATTGTTCATTTTAAAAAAGAAAATAGTTGATGTTATTTTTTTGAAGCAAAACATTAAGGCTTTACAAATACGGTAGTCCCGCTTTCCGCTCAAATGCTGCGGCTACACAACAAAAGCCTGCGCTTCAGGCAGCATAACCGCTGCAATCGGGGCTAGGTTGCAAACTTTTGTTCTTCGTTGAAAGAAAAACAGATGGTACTCGAAAATAGAAAAGTGTCAACACTTTTGTAAACTTGTTAACTTAAGTTTCGGCAGTATTATTCACTTCATAATAACTTGAATATAAATTATTTATGGAAATTGAAGTACTACATAAGGTTAAGTAAACTTAATTCAACATATAAAGCATAAAATCATCCAAGTGAGCCTGTTCACTTGTTGTAGTAAAGTTGCCTTGCTTTTGTTGACACAATGGAACAGGTTCCATTGGAACAGCAATTATTTTACTACCGAAACTTAAGCTTGTTAATATTTAAAATCAAAAATCATTAAAACCCAAAACATAAATATTTTAAAAGCATCAAGCGATTGGCGAAAAGCCGAAATTGTATCTTCAATTTTTTTTATACTTTTTGGGCTAATCTATTTAAGGGCAGCATTCGGTTTTTGGCAATGGGGCAATTCTCTTTTGGCTAAAGCATTGGTCATTCCAATGTTAATAGCAGGTGGATTATTGTTAGGTGCTGCTAATTGAACACAGCTTTGTAAAAATCTTATTGAAGTAAAAATGATTCACTGATTTTTAAAATTAAATGAATTGAGAATAACTGTGCTTTGTAACATTTATATAGTAAATATTCGGAATTGTTATGGATATATAAATGTGAGCCCTCATTCCAAAACCAAAAATCATTGCTCCGAATAAAATCCTTTCAGTTTTCAAAACTAAACTCTAAAATATTTATCTTTGAATTAAAGACAATATCTTTTTATGTCCGATAAAACACGATTTATTAATCCTTACACTGATTTTGGTTTCAAAAAATTATTTGGCGAAGAAGCCAACAAAGACCTATTGGTGGATTTTTTAAATCAACTGTTGCCACAAAAACACACTATAAAAGAACTAACCTTCAGAAATGTAGAAAAGCAAAGCGATGTAGCCTTAGACAGAAAAGCCATTTTTGACATTCATTGCATCAGTGCAACTAACGAAAGATTTGTTGTTGAAATGCAAAAAGCTAAAATCAAATATTTCAAAGACCGGTCCTTGTTTTACACCACTTTTCCAATTAAAGAACAAGCTGAAAAAGGAGATTGGGATTTTAGATTAGACCCGATTTATTATGTTGCCATTTTAGACTTTTTCTACGACGAAGAAAAGGAAAAAGCTAAAGTAAGACGGGAAGCTCAACTGAAAGATCAGGATTGTGAATTGTTTTTTGACAAATTGAATTACGTTTTTCTTCAAATGCCCGCCTTTAATAAAAAGAAAGATGAACTAAAAAGTCATTATGACAAGTGGATGTATTTTTTGAAACATCTCGAAC